>NZ_JAKKSH010000007.1:0-181234 GCF_025653395.1 Shewanella sp. SW24 | reverse complement strand
AACTCAGTCAAGGTCAGTGTCTTACATTCAATCAGTGCCTTAGAGGCCAGCATCAAGCTGTTTAATCGTTTTAGGTGAAGTTCTGGGCAGTATTGGTGTAAAGAATGTTGTAGGATATTGGCTTCGCGCATCTTGTTGTCCAAGTGTAGTTTTTAGCGAAACCATTTGATCATGCAACAAGATGCGCTTCCACCCTAATTTGATGATTTATTTGTAAATCATCAGGGGATTCTTCAGTGCTTTACCTCCATGAGTAAATTGAGTCAGTTATAATTTAAGCCAGTAAAGCCACATCTTTTTGCATTTTTTAGCACCGCTTTTAAATTGCCCGAATAATGCTGATACTTTGAACTGTGGTGAAATCATGTTACTTGACGTGTTGCTCGCCGAGTAGAATGAGCTGCTAAGTAGTATTAGCTAGCTTATGCTTTGTTTTATTGAAGAAATTGCTCGCAAGGCCAATCGTGAAGACAAGTATTAAAGGTGCGTTTGGGGAAGGCCGCTTTAAATCTCAAGCGCTGTTAGACGAGTAAGCGCTGCCCGCTTACATGATGTACATGAATTCAAAAAGCAGCATAAGGGTAAAAAATCGAGTCAAGCTTAACATCCTCAAACTTAGGATATGTAGTGTTCATGGATTTAGTTTATGTTTAGTCCGCGGTCAGTTTGAGTGGCGACTCTTCAGCTGCGTGAGTTTTTGCTGGTAAGGCTGCATGTATAGTGCTGCGAATAAGCTCTAGCTGATAGCTGCGTTTGGCATCGAAGCGGATTAATGGCAGTTTGGCGCTTTCGCAGGCTTGCTCGATGAGGAGGTCGCGTTGCTGAGTACGTGTTTGCTTATGGCTTTTATCGTCGAGTTCGATGGCGGCGATAACTTCAAGTGTATTTTTGTCGCAGAGTAAGTAATCGAAGTGCTTGGCTGAAATTCTATTAAAGGCAATTTGCCAGTGTTTGCGGTTCATGCCTTTTTCTGGGGTGATAACGTCGGCGATACGCACTTTGCCCAGTATTCGGAATTGTTCGCCTACAGCTTGATCTAATATCCCGAGAAAGGATCGTTCAGCACTGGAAAATAGGGCGTCTTGTTTACGGTAGCGATAGTTATTATCTGATGATGGGATAAGCAGATTAGTGAAAATGCGTAAGAGTAGCGGCACGAAAATGATAATCGCCAAACCCAGCCCGATAAGTATTAATTGATTCGAATTCATCATTACATCCTTGTTTAGTATTGTCATTGTAACTTGCTAAGTACATATCCGTTAGCTGCTAGTACTTTTATGCCAAAAATAATGAGTCTTTGAGTGTAGTGGTCACATCTTGTTAGCCACTACATCAACAGTCGTACCGATATTATCAGTACGCATACATCTTAACGATAAAACGCATCAACTGTGCCTTTTACTGCGAGTAAAAGAGGTTGGCCGCGACGGTCTAAGGATTCATTATGGATGGCCATTTATTTTAATGTTTTATGCACTTTAGTTTTCGATTTTTTGAGTTATGCTAAATGCAACATATAAATTTGCGGGTATCTCTATGTATTTTAAAAGTATCCTTGTTTCGTTGCCTTCTGTTTACGCAATTTTGTGTGTACTTGGTTGTGGTTTTTTCGCGGGCATCATTGTCGCCGCTGAGGTGCAATCGGCTACTTTTTCTAACGTGTTGCGTGCCGATTTTCGGCATCGTCCTCCTGAGATGGTGCTTGATGAGCGAACTAATACTATGACGAGTCCGTTAAAGGATATTCTTGAGGAAGCGGCGGCTAAGGTCGGTTATCGCGTCGAATGGAGCGCGCGTCCTTTTGCTCGCAGCATTCATGAGTTGCGGGTAGGCACGGTCGACATTGTGCCGCGCACGATACGAGACGAAGAGCGAGAGGCATTTGTACGGTTTCTTGGTCCTATCGGCACTCAGACTCGCGATATTTTGTTTCTCGTAAAAGCCGGCGAGGAAGGACGGATTAAGTCCTATGAGGATTTGTATCAGGTTACTGTAGGGGTTAAACGGGGCACAGTTTATTTTGAGCGTTTTAATATGGATCCCGCGCTACGTAAAATTGAGTCTACCGATGATGAAAACATGGCTCGCATGTTTATCATGGGGCGTTTTGACACTATGGTGGTGCTCGATCGTGCCGCCATTGAGAATGCCTTCAAGCAGCTCGGTTACGATCGTTTCAGCTATGCCGATTACCGTCAGTCGAATCGGATCGAACATTATTTTGGTATGTCCCGTAACTCTACCCATGCTGCTATTTTCGATGAACTTAATCGGGCGCTGCTTGATATGGCTGCATCGGGCCGTGTAAAACAGATTTACCAGGCCTATGGTTTAGCCGCAGAAGTAGAATAGGCAAACAAAAACGGCCAATATTAATTGGCCGTTGTTATGATCCTGCTCTTTGCGCTAAAGCTTAACGATAAAAGGCTTCAACTGTGCCTTTTACTGTGAGCAAAAGAGGTTGGCCGCGACGGTCCAATAATTCATTATGGATGGCCATTTATTTTTTGTTTAAATTTTTTCAAAGGTAACATTTTTAGGAGGGAAACTATTAGGTAATGATCCTGATCTTATTTTTCTTAACAATAAACCAGTCAATAGAGAGGTTATATTTTCATCAAAATATTCTACATCTGGCGATCTAGATGCGATTATTGCAGTGCCCCATGTCTCACTGTCTTTCAGATCGGAAACAACCCAAAATATGCAATCACCATTATCCGTTACGCCTATTGGTAAAAGGCCATTAATTTCTGGATAGAGGTTATATTTAAAATACTCTGGGTCTTCATTATTAAGGTAATTGAAATCCTCAATGATTGATTTCTTCTGCTCAAAAAAATCAAGGTCACAATTCGTAGTAAATGGATTGAATATCGCTATAAAATCGGCAATTCTTCCTGTGCCATAACGATTAATAAACGCAATATAATCCCTGGGAAAACTAAGACCTTCATCTATAGAAGGCCAAACGTTACCAATCCCAGATTCATTAGGGAAGTTAGGGGGAGTTAAAATGCTATTTAATACAGATAGGGTCATGATCTACATTCCACGAGGATTAAGAAGAGTAATGCTTTCAAAGAAACCACCACTACCTTGAGCATTCACTGTTATACCTGCCGGTATTCTGGAAGGACCTTTATATATTGGAGTTACCGAGACATCAACTATTTCTCCTCTCTCTCTAACGCTTTTCTCTAGCGAATCCCCAAATAAACTTAATGATATTCAAATAAGTAGGCATGCATAATGCTATTTGATTTAATCCATTTCGCCAAAAACCGACTAGATAGCTGTTCCGAATAGTCGTTCACTGCACTGGTGCAGTTTCAGCAAGTAGTATTGAATTAGTATCATTTGCTGCTGGGCAAACAAAAACGGCCAATTAGATTGGCCGTTTTTATGATCCAGCTCTTTGCGCTAAAGCTTAACGATAAAAGGCTTCAACTGTGCCTTTTACTGTGAGCAAAAGAG
This sequence comes from Shewanella sp. SW24, assembly GCF_025653395.1. NCBI lineage: Bacteria > Pseudomonadati > Pseudomonadota > Gammaproteobacteria > Alteromonadales > Shewanellaceae > Shewanella > Shewanella sp. SW24. The sequence goes on along the minus strand of NZ_JAKKSH010000007.1, from coordinate 177,754 downwards.
GTTGGCCACGACGGTCTAAGGATTTGCTTGGTACTTTTACCCAACCTTCACTGATGCAATATTCTTCGACATCAAAACGCTCTTTGCCGTTGAGCTTAATACCGATATCGTGCTCGAAAATTTCTGCCACATGGTGTGGGCTGCGTGGGTTAACGGAAAGGCGATCCGGTAAAGCAGGTAATGATGTTGTGTCGGTCATGGTCGTGATCTGTCGTTGTCTATAGTGAAAAAGCGTGCGCTATTGTAGGCAATCCCAGCGCAACGCTCAAGACTTTAACTGTGACTGATTACGCGCCTTGCGTTACAAGGTTAGGTTGTCCTGTTAGGACGCTGCTGTTAGGACACTGTGCCGCAGCTGGAAAAGGCTTTCAGCACTCGGCCATTTTCTCTGCCCATGACTGAGCGCAAATAAACCTTGGCTAATGTGTCGGCATTGATTGCACTAAAACCGGGAAAATAGTCCTGATAGCTCGCTAATGACTCGCTTAATACCGTTGGGCTGACAATGTTTATCCGCTGCTGCGCAGGTAATTCACCCGCGACGGCGGTAACAAAATGCTCAAGTGCGCCATTGATTGTGGCGGCACTGATGCCATCTTTTACTGGGACATCGGCAATAATGCCACTGGTCAGTGTAAAACTGCCCCCAGCGTTGAGGTATTGGCTACCTATTTGCACTAACTGTATTTGCCCCAATAACTTACTTTGGAGCCCTGTGTACCAGTCTGCTTGAGTCATAGCGTTGAACGGTTTAAACACGACATCACCCATGGCCGAAATCATTGCATCGACTTTACCGATTTTTTCTAGCCCTTGATGGAGTGAATGTTCATCCCGAATGTCTATCAGGACATCCCCCGTTGTTCGCCCTACCTGAATAACTTCATGCTGAGTTGAATGAAATAAGCGGACTATGGCTTGTCCGATTGTGCCTGATGCACCCACTACGACTATTTTCATGACATGCTCCTAAATTGAATACGAATTGAGGATAGTCTGGTTAATTAAATAGAAAAAGCGCATATAATCACCACATTGTTTCGTTAATAGGCTTAATTGATGAATCTCACTCATCTGCAGTCATTTATGCTGGTTGCCAAAATGCACAGTTTTAGCGCTGCGTCTGAACAACTCGGGGCTTCTAAAGGTTTAGTATCGCGGCATGTTAAATCCCTTGAAGATGAAATGGGTTGTCAATTACTCCACCGAACCACTCGGCGAGTATCAATGACCGAAGCAGGGCAAGCGTTATATGGTAAAGCCTGCGAAATCGAGAGGCTGGCCAATGAAGCTGGACGTTTAGTGCAGGATTTAACGCAGGACTCCTGTGGTACTTTAAAATTCACCGCTCCAACGGAACTGGGCAAAAAATTGCTGAGTCCTATGCTGCTTCAGTTTATTGCTGAGTATCCTCAAGTGAAACTCGAACTGTGTTTTGAGCAGAATATTCAAGATGTTGAGTTCGGCAAGTTTGATCTCGCCTTAAGAACAAGCATTGCGCACAGCGATAATCTGATCGCCAGATATCTTGGCAGAATTCGTCATGTCTTAGTGGTTGCGCCCGCACATTCCGCAGCCGCAGAAGTTCGTCACCCTGATGATTTACGCCATTATCGTCTATTGTCTTCGGGCGAAACACAGTGGGTGTTTGAACCACTCGCAGGGGACAGTCTCACATTCACTTTTGAGCCTGCACTGTGCAGTTCAAACTATGCCACTACACATCTTCTTACTTTGAGTGGTACAGGTATCGCTAGCCTGCCTTATTATTTGGTAGAGGAGGATATCGTTCAGCACAAACTCACTTTGCTCGTTCCCCAATGGCAATGCTATCCACATGAGTTGTATATGGTTTATGCCAAGCAGAGCCATTACCCAAAGAAGCTGCGCGATTTACAACATAAGCTACAAACTTGGTGCGAAACTCACTCAAAATATGTGGGTTAATGAGTAAAAGCATAATCGCATCAAATCTTATCCGGCGGAGGGCGGAGCTTTTAGAATAAAGTGAGGCAGAGTACACTGCCGCGCATTGAATTTTTGTATTTGAATGTAAAGTCGAGCAGGCTTTTACCCATGCAGGCATAAAAAGAGCGGCGATTAACCAAGCGTTATGAACGACGACATTAGTATCTCGCTGCCCTCGCTGATTCATCGAATTGGGCGGGAGGCGGTTAAACAAGCTCAAGCGATTGCAGCCCAATATGATTGCGAGCTTAAGCGTGTGCGGCGTTCAAGGAATTGGTGCATTGTTGGCGCGGCGCTCAAGATCCAATCCTGCACCGCCCATTTACAAGCCGAGCAGCTACTGATGGCCGATGGAGCATTTCGTTATCTTATTCAAAAGCTTGAGTCAGCTTTACTGCAGCATGCAGACAAACTTGAACCATTAGACGCTAAGTTGATTCGGTTTATCACAGACAATCCTGCGATCACTTTAGGTGAGTTGATGCAACTGACCCAATGTACTATCACAGAAGCCAGATTGGCACGTTTTCAAGCCGACTCTTGGTAGTTTGCTTGCTTCGCGTTCTCACTATGCGCCTCTATTGCTGGGCTGCTTTTTCTAGCACTTTTATTTGATTTTCGATTTGCTCGGCTTCAGCGGTCAGCATTGAGTAGGACCGAATATCGCCTTTTCTCTGGGCATGCATCGCTTGTTCAAGCTTGGCATTGTATTGCTGAGTTAACTTTTTTAAAGGGTTTTTCTTAAAGATTGAAAACATGGTCATTTCTACTGAGTTGAGTATTTGGGTTGTATACGTAGGTAAGCGGATTTAAGTTTTACTTTTTGAAATTAAAAGTAGCGCCTTCAATTCTTAATCCACAACTCTCAAACCACAAACCACAAACCACAATCTACAGCCATCGGCCTCAGCAAGGCTGAGACCTTATCTTACATTTTCAGCAAACCAATGGGTTGCTATGTCTTATTTAGCTTACAACCCATTGAAAATATTTTAAATCTTAAACTGACCGACGAGTTTACCTAAGTTAATTCCTTCCTGCGACACGGTCTGGCTGACTCTGGCAGCATCTTCGCTGGAATGGAGTAACTCATTCACAATCTCTTGGATGGCGAACACATTACGGTTGATTTCTTCGGTCACAGAGCTTTGTTCCGTGGCCGCCGTTGCAATTTGGGTGCTCATGTCGTTAATTGCCGTGACCGCCGATGTCACTGAGCCTAGGCTTTCAGAAATTGCACGGGAAGAGTCTACCGAGCGCACGCAGCTTTGCTGACTTTCTTCCATCGTTTTTACTGCCAGTGCGACAAGCTTGTGCAATTCAGATAGCATCTCATTGATTTCTAAAGTGCTTGATTGCGTTCGGCTCGCTAAGTTACGCACTTCATCGGCCACCACGGCAAAGCCTCGGCCCTGTTCTCCGGCGCGGGCCGCTTCGATGGCGGCATTTAATGCCAATAGGTTAGTTTGCTCAGCAATACCGCCAATCACTGACAGCACGTTGTTGATTTTTTTAGACTGTTCGCTCAGGGATTGAATACTGCCCGCCGCATTGTTGATTTGCGCCATGAGTGCCGAAATTTCTTCTAAAGAAGCATCGACGCAGCGCTGAGCATTGGCTACATCGCCAGTGGCAGCATGGGTCGCTTCGGCCACTTGCGTGGTATTTTGCGCTACTTCGCTGGCGGTGGCTGACATTTCAGTGATGGCGGTAACCACTTGATCAGTTTCATTGTTATGGCTGATGAGTTGGCTCGACATGACTTTGGTTTGATCGTGAATCGCGTTGGCGGCGGTTTTAACTTTAGCCGTCGCGTTTGCCACATCGCCTATGATGGTTTGGAGTTTATCGACAAACAGGTTAAAGGATTGGCCGAGTTGTGCAATTTCATCTTCACCTTTCACAATAAGACGTTTGGTTAAATCGCCTTCGCCTTTAGCTATATCGTTTAAGTTATTCGCCATATTTTTAATTGGCGCGACCATACGTTGGGCGGTGATCAGAATAACAGCGACAGTAATCGCGGCGAGTAACAGCGCAATTAACAGAATGGCATAGGATTTTTCGATCATCTGCTCAGTGACCGTCGCACGATAATCCTCAACGACAGTGTCGATATCATCGATATAGACTCCCGTGCCTAGCATCCAGTCTGTGCCAGGGATCATCATGGAGTAACCGATTTTTTCAATTTGCTCATTGGTATTGGGTTTTTGAAAGTAGAACGAGAAGTTACCGTCACCTTTTTTAGCGGCATCGAGTAAACCGACAATGATTTTAGTGCCGCGGGGATCTGTCATATCAATTTTATTTTGCCCTTCGAGGTTGGGCATGACGGCATGGAACAGGTTTTTACCTTGGGAGTCGTAAATAAAGAAGTAACCAGAACTGCCAAAACGGATATCACGTAGCGCTTGGTTTACATTGCCATTTTCTTTTAAAGACAACTGATACTGCACTATTCCTGCGGCAATTTCGGTGGCTTCTTTTATTTGTGTTTTACGTTCACCGATGAGCTTAGTTCTAAAGGTCGTCACCTCATCTGCAAGGGCGTCTTTTTCGACATAGTAAGAAACTGTCATGAGTACGAACAAAGTAAAAATTAAAGGGAATAACGACAACAGCAGTAATTTATTACGTAGGCTGAAATTAGACATGCTTGACGACTCCATGATGAACATCTCTTTTATTGCAGGGCAGTATAGCTAATTTCCCGCATTCTTAAGTGTTTAAGTTAACAAAAATGTAATGGAAATCGATAAAATGCGCGCTGTTGATTTATTCCAAAGTCGTTAACTATGCTGTGAATCTAGGCCTTTCTTTTGATCTTTATCAACACTATACGGGCCCAATGAGTTCACTATATTAGCTTAAATTGATGCAAAATTAGCTAGAGTTGGTGCAGGCTGATGCAGGTAGTGGCGAATAGTAAGGGCAGGGTTGTGACGAATGAAAAGTTGATCCTAACGCTGAAAATCTGCATTACTGTAGGCATTTGTCTTATTGCGTTGGGCATCTACTTACATAACTTTAATGAAACTGTTGAGGCGATGGGCGTGCAAGGGATTATTATCAGCGCTATGTGTGTCGCCTTTGGCATGGCCTTGTCATTACCGACTAAGATGTATTTAACCTTTCTGTTGGTTAAGCGAGAAACTGAAAAACATCCATAATGTGTTTTTGCACAGAGTGTTACTCTGCGACTCATTGGTTTCCTCGCCTTCTTGAGACTCAATCTAAGTACTCGCTTAACCCTACTATTCAACCCACCAAGCTCAGCCGCAAATGCTCTGATTATGGTTTTTAACATAATTAACCCAAGACTAATGGGCCAAAAACACCGATAATTCCCCCTTAATGACTCATTACCAATGACGCGACTTGGTCGATGGGCTGCTACAGACTCGCATATTTAGTGGAAATCATATTCAATGGAAATCAAAGTTAATTTTCTCGACAATCTTAGACTTGAAGCCAAGTTTGATGATTTTACCGTGACCGCCGATCAGCCAATCCGCTACAAAGGTGATGGTTCAGCGCCTAGTCCGTTTGACTATTTCTTAGCGTCGTCAGCCCTGTGTGCGGCCTATTTCGTGAAGGTATATTGCAAAGCCCGTGATATTCCAACGGATAACATTAGACTGTCGCAGAACAATATTGTCGATCCAGAAGATCGCTACAACCAGATTTTCCAAATTCAAGTTGAGTTACCCGATGATATTTCGGAGAAAGATCGCGAAGGTATTCTGCGCTCGATTGACCGTTGTACGGTTAAAAAAGTGGTGCAAACGGGCCCAGAATTTAAAATTGAAACCGTTGAGAACCTAGATTCAGACGCCAATGCTATGTTGATGGGTCAGCCTAATGGCGTATCGAGCACCTTTATTCTGGGTAAAGATCTGCCGCTGGAGCAAACCATTGCCAATATGACGGGCATGCTCGCCGATCTTGGAATGAAGATAGAGATCTCATCATGGCGCAATATCGTGCCGAACGTGTGGTCACTGCACATTCGTGATGCGGCTTCGCCAATGTGTTTCACCAATGGTAAAGGCGCGACCAAAGAAAGCGCGCTGTGTTCGGCGCTCGGCGAGTTTATTGAGCGTCTGAATAACAACTTTTTTTATAATGATCAATTCTTTGGTACCGAAATCGCCAATAGCGAATTTGTGCATTATCCCAATGAAAAGTGGTTTGCGTTAGAGGAAGACGATGCGCTGCCAGCAGGTATTCTCGATGACTATTGCTTAGAGATTTATAACCCAGACGACGAGCTGTGCGGCTCGCACTTGATTGATACTAATTCGGGCAATATTAAGCGCGGTATCTGTGCGATTCCTTATACTCGTAAATCTGACGGTGAAACTGTTTACTTCCCGTCGAACCTGATTGAAAACCTGTTCTTAAGCAATGGTATGAGTGCGGGTAATAACCTGCAAGAAGCCCATGTGCAGTGCTTGTCAGAGATTTTTGAGCGTGCTGTAAAACGCCAAATCATTGAGCAAGAAATTGTCCTGCCCGATGTGCCTATGTCTGTACTAGAAAAGTACCCAAGCATCCTCGCGGGCATTAACGGCTTAGAAGATCAAGGCTTCCCGGTTGTGGTCAAAGATGCCTCACTCGGCGGCCAGTTCCCTGTGATGTGCGTCACCCTGATGAACCCGAAAACTGGCGGCGTATTTGCCTCCTTTGGCGCGCACCCAAGCTTTGAAGTGGCGTTAGAGCGTAGCTTAACTGAATTGCTGCAAGGCCGTAGCTTTGAAGGCTTAAATGATGTGCCAAAACCGACCTTTAACAGCATGGCGGTTAGCGAGCCAGAAAACTTTGTTGAGCACTTTATTGATTCAACAGGAGTGATTTCATGGCGCTTCTTTAGCCGTAAATTTGATTATGAATTCTGCGAATGGGATTTTTCTGGCACCAGCGAAGAAGAAGCTGACGGCCTGTTTGGGATCTTAGAAGCGTTAGGTAAAGAGGTGTATATCGCTGAGTTTACCGATTTAGGCGCATCGGCGTGCCGTATTTTAGTACCTGATTATTCGGAGATTTATCCAGTTGATGATTTGATTTGGGATAACACCAACAAGGCGCTGGCATACCGTGAAGATATCCTAAATCTGCATTCGTTAAGCACTAAGCAATTGGCTAATTTGGTCAACCGTTTAGAAGAAAGTCAACTCGATAACTACACGGATATTCGCACCTTAATCGGCATTGTATTTGATGAAAATACTGTGTGGGGAAAACTGACGATTATTGAGCTTAAGATCCTGATTTATTTGGCACTCGGTGCACACGAAGACGCGATTGAGCTGGTCGGTGAGTTCCTACAGTTTAACGACAATACCGTTAAACGTGGCCTGTTCTACCAAGCCATGAATGCTGTGCTGGAAGTGACCTTAGATGAAGAGTTAGAACTTGATGATTTTATCCATAACTTCAACCGTATGTTCGGTAAAGAAGTGATGGACAACGTCGTTGGCTCAGTCACAGGTAAAGTGCGTTTTTATGGTTTAACTAAGACCAGCATGCAGCTCGAAGGTATTGAGCCGCATTTAAGATTGATTGAAAGCTATAAGAAGCTGCATCAAGCCCGTAAAGCTGCGAAAAACCTGAATTAATTCTGTTATTTGGCATTAGCTTAATGTGTTTAAAAGCGAACCTTTTGGTTCGCTTTTTTGTTTGTTGCTCTTTTGATTCGCGCTTCTTATGAGCACTTGTGGCTATCATTTATTAAGGGCGTTTGTTATTGCTATGTGTGGTTTGAAATGTTCAGTCCACTCAGGCTGTATTTGATATAACTCGATTTTTGCCGTTACGTTTAGCTTGATACAAGGCGGCATCGGCCCGCTTAAGCGTTTCTTCATATGACTTATCCAATGGTTCGATAGAAGCGACTCCAATGCTTACGGTGGCAAACAAGCCATTGACCGCATATTTTTGCAGCTCAGTGTAAAAGCAATCGCAGAGGTATTCTGCAAATTCAACCGCTTGCGAATGCTCTACCCCAGGTAGGGCAATCACAAATTCATCGCCACCAAAACGATACGCGCTATCGGTTTTTCTAAATTGAGTTCGGCAGGTTTCAGCAACTGCGATGATGATTTGATCGCCAGCATAGTGACCCAACTGATCATTGATGGACTTTAAGTGGTCTAAATCGAGGATCAAGATTGAGGTGGGAATACGGTGGCGCTGAAATATATCGAATTGAAAGGTTAAATCACGTTCTAAACGGCGACGGTTATACAACCCTGTCAGTTGATCGGTATCGCTTAGTTGACGAAGTTGCAGTTCAAGCTCATGCCGCTTGGAAATATTACTGGCGACCCAAAGCACCACAGGCTCATCATCAACCAGAAAGTCTAGTGCTTGAATGCGTCCCTCAAACCAAATGGGTTGTTCAGGGCCTATATCGGGTAAGCCTTTGACATCTTTATTGCTCAATTCATATTCTTCGATCAGTAATTTTCGGCTGGTTAATGCACTTTCGATAACCTGTAAAAAGTAATTGAGTTTGTCAGCCTTTAACACATCGCTAAGATACAAGCCGATTAGACCACTACCATCGTGGTAATAACGGCCATCTTTACCACCGAAGACGGCAATGTATTTACCACTTTTTGACAGAACAAAAGTAGGATCAGGAAGTGCATCAAGGACTAAAGCCATTTCTTCTATTTTGATCATCGATTAAAATCCCTGTGGAAAATCACCCAACCTTAAGTCCGCGTGTCCAAGTCATCATAGATAAACTACTCTTTGGCGCTTTAGCCGCGAATGCATCCTGCGAACTCATTACAATTTAGCCGCTTTTGTGGGTAACAACAAACCATAACAATATGCCGTACAATTTATTTGTCGTCGCGATTTTACCAAGGCATCAGAGCGTTCGATGGCGCAGAGTTGTATCCCTGTTGAGGCTTAAAACTTAAGCCTTGCGATCGTATCGAGTCAGTCGTGATGTCTTGAACTTTAGCGTTTGTGCTTATGTTCAAAAAGCTTCATTGCGGTGTTTAGTGGACAGATGATTTTCGAGTAGAATCTAGGGCCTTAATTGTGGTTTTAATTTTACACAGGGATTTATAATGCATACTGCAGATGATTTTATTGAACATTTAGCGCTAGAGCAGCATGTTGAAGGCGGTTATTACCGCTCATCCTATCGTTCAGAAACGGCATTTGATCAGACTCGGGCATTATGGAGCAGTATCTATTTTTTGCTGCGTACGGGAGAGGTTTCCCATTTCCATCGTCTGACAGCTGATGAAATGTGGTATTTCCATGCGGGGCAATCGCTGACGATTTACATGATTACTCCTGATGGGGTGCTAACGACGGCGCAATTAGGGCTTAATTTAGCTGCGGGCGAGCGGCCACAGTTTTTAGTCCCTAAGGGCTGTATCTTTGGTTCAGCCATGAATCAAGATGGTTTTTCATTAGTGGGCTGTATGGTATCGCCCGGTTTTACCTTTGATGATTTTGAGCTGTTTAGCCAACAAACTTTGTTAGCCCAATATCCACAGCATAGTGACATCATCCAACGTCTGAGCAGGTAGGGAATCGCTAAAGTCAGTTAAATTTAGCCAGTTGATTCGTTAAATGGTAACTTGGTTGACATTGCCTCATTCGGCAAAACCAAGGTCGCTCTGAGTCATTAAATTTGACTCAATAGTAAGATATCCCCGCGACAAGGCTTGTCTATTGGCGTTTAACCACGTAAAACATGCTTTTTGGCGTACCTCTATGTACCAAGTGTTATGGAGTAATTGAATTTGGAACACTTAGTGTGGGAGCTCGATCCTGTATTAATCTCGTTTATGGGACTAAAAATACATTGGTATGGAGTCCTGTTTGCTGTTGCTATTACTGCTGGTTTTCAGGTGATGAAGCGGATTTATATCAAGGAAAATCTCGATCTTGAGTCCCTTGATAATTTACTGATTTATTGTGTGGTTGGCATTATTGTGGGCGCGCGTTTGGCCCATTGTATGTTCTACGATCCGACTTATTACTTTGCTCATCCGCTTAAGATCTTGGCGATTTGGGAAGGCGGACTCGCCAGCCATGGTGGTGGTTTAGGCGCGATTCTGGCCTTGTATTATTACCAACGTAAAGTGAAGCTACCCTTCCTGTTTTTGTTGGACAGACTCGCTATCGCCACTGCCATTTTTGGCTTTTTTGTGCGTATGGCAAACTTCGCCAACTCAGAGATTTTAGGCGATCCTACGACTCAACCTTGGGGCATTATATTTGCCCGTGTCGACATGTTGCCAAGACATCCAGCACAGCTCTATGAGGCTTTCGCTTATTTAGCTATCTTTATTGGTCTGTATGCTTTGTATCAATACACGCAGATTAAACAAAGACATGGGGCTATTTTCGGCCTGTTTCTGGTGTCGGTGTTTAGTGCGCGAATTGCGATTGAGTCGATTAAAGTTAGCCAAGCGGCTTACTCTGAAACTTTCTTAAGTGCGGGACAACTTTTGAGCTTACCGTTTTTAGCCGTAGGTATAGTCTTGTTGTTCTTGGCGTATCGAAAGAAAACCGTTTAAATCTAAATATCAAACGGTTAAAAAAGGCTTTCTATCTAGATAGAAAGCCTTTTTTATGAATGAATTAATCATCAAGTATGACGTTAGGCTGTCTTCACTATATTAGTCACCTGCACCATGGCATCCCGAGCGGAACGGCTCACGCCCGAGAGTTGGAAGAAGCCATGGATGACGCCAAGATAACGACGGCAGTGGGCATTTACGCCAGCCTCTAATAGATTCCTAAATAGCTGTTCACCTTCATCGACGAGTGGATCGAATTCGGCGGTGATGATATGGGTTTCCGGTAAGCCTGCTAAGTCATCACGACGTAGTGGACTGGCTTCGCCATCGGTTCTGGGGTGCCAATCTAAATACAGATCGAAACCGGTTAGCAAGGTGTCGCGGGTGATGATGTATTTCTCGCCATTGTCGCTATAGCTTTGGCTCTTCGCGGTGGCATCGAGCATAGGATAGATAAGCACTTGTTTGTGTGGCAACCATTGCCCTTTGGCTTTTAAACGCAGGCAAGTGACTAGGGCTAAATGGCCGCCGGCGCTGTCGCCCATTAGGGTGATCTTAGTGTTATCACCGCCCCATTGGTGACAATGTTGATAGATGACTTCTGCGGCATGGCAGGCATCGTCGTGGGCAGCGGGATAAACATGTTCTGGGGCGAGGCGATAGCGAACGGCGATCACTAGTGCGCCAGAATCATTGGCGAGTTTTCGCAGTTGTTGATTGTGGGTTTCAACGCCGCCACTGACAAAACAGCCACCATGGTAGTAAATGACGATAGGTAAATTGTCTGCCGCCGAGGGTTTAAACAGAGTTAATTCTGCGCCATCGATGGAAATTGCGCGCACCTCGAACACCTCTTCAGGCTCACCTGCGAGTACAGTGCTGGCAATATAACCTTGTCTACGTTGCTCAATACTTTGCTCTCGCACTGATGGGCAACCCGCCGCGATAAACTCGCTAACCAATTGCTTAATTCCCTCTTCTAAATAGAGTTGGCTCATTTAATACTCCCTCAATTTTTAGTGCGCTCGGCTGTTCTGCAATGGGCTGAGTTTATCGGCAGCTTAATTGAATTGGTAGCCTAGATTCACACTCAGCCATGAGCTCTATCATGATTGCGGAAATTAACTTTGGTATTAACTTAGTAATGAATACGGTTGCAGTCGGCATCTTTTTCACTATTACAGATTGAGTTGTAGGGTGTCTTGTAAGAAAATTACCAACTTAATTGACTGTCAGGCTTAATGCGCTTAAATGTCCGCCTGATTGTGCGTTAGATAGCACTTTGATGTCTATTTGTGAAAGTGGGTTTCAGTCTCTTGGCTAAAATATAAGTTGCCAAGATGCTGTTTGAGCGACACATTGAGCCAGCGATCACACTCGTTATTCGTTCTCTATTTGCAGGAATCTTTCGTGGCAAAAGCACCCAAAACATTGCAACAGCGCATGGGCATAGTTGCCCTGACGTGGCCGATTTTTATCGAGACCTTGTTGCAATCTCTGCTTGGGATCAGCGATATCTTTATGCTGAGCCATTATTCCGATAATGCGGTTGCCGCGGTGGGACTCACGACTCAGCTGATGTTCTTCATGATGGTCATGTCCATGATGGTGAGTACGGGCGCGAGTATTTTGATTAGTCAAAGCAATGGGGCAGGCCAACCGCAGCAGGCTGTCGATATCGGGGTGGCGAGTGTCGTATTGAGTTTGGTATTAGCCTTGGTCATGGGTGCATCTATGTTCTTTGGTGCTAAGGGCATTATCGGCTTATTTGCGCTTGAGCACGATGTGGCTGGTTTTGGATATGACTATTTAGTGATTTGCGGCAGCTTGAGCATAGGGCTAGTGATGAACATTGCCTTCGCTGCTATTTTGCGTAGTTACGGTTTTACCCGCTCGGCCATGTTAGTCACCTCGAGCACAGGCTTAATGAACGTGATCGGTAATTATATTGCCCTGTATTCACCCTTTGGTTTACCTGTTTATGGGGTAACAGGGGTGGCGATATCGACAGTGACCAGCCAGATCATCGGTGCGTGTATCATGCTGATGGTGATCCGGCATAAGCAAATTCCGCTGCCACTGCAACGACTTAAGCTTTTACCGCGCAGCACTTATTGGAGTGTGATGCGTATTGGCCTGCTCAATGCTGGCGAGATGCTGTCTTACAATGTGGCTCAGATGACCATCATCTACTTTATCAGCCAGATGGGCACTTTATCGCTTACGGCCTACACCTATGGCTTGAATATTAGCCGTTTTATCTATTGTTTTGCGGTAGCACTCGGGCAGGCGACGCAAATTCAGACCGGATACTATGTGGGTAAACAATGGTTCGATGAAATCACTACTCGGGTGCAGCGTTACTGTTTGGTGGGCTTTATCGCTTCACTGACCATAGTATTAGTCTTCTACTGGCAGCGATTCGTTATTGTCGGCTGGTTGAGTGAAAACGAAGACGTTATTCAACTAACAGCGTTATTGCTTGCGGGTTCCATCGCGCTTGAAACAGGGCGAGTGTTTAATCTGGTGATTATTTCGGCGCTCAAGGGTGCAGGTGATGTGGCATTCCCTGTGCGTATAGGTCTTTTTAGCATGTGGGGCATTGGCGTGTTATTGGCTTGGTTCTTTGGCTTGCATTTAGGTTATGGCGTGCTTGCAGCCTGGCTTGCTGTGGCTGCCGATGAATGGATCCGCGGTCTGATTATGGTGCACCGTTGGCGCTCGGGTCGCTGGCAGCGTTTTACGCGTATTCCGCTAGTAACCCTAGCTTAAACCGCGCTGATAACAAAAGGTCAGCACTTATTGGTTGCCCCATTTGCCCGATTTCAGTAGTTCATTTTTAAATTGTAGATACCTTGGATGCCCTTCATAGGTTTCGATTTCCATAGTGCTGTAGGGGGCAAAAATAGCCCCTGGAATTTGGCATCCTCTAGTAAGAACGTCTTCTAATGAGGGCATAAAACATTCTTTAATCGGGTCAAAATGGATTTTATAACTGGCATAGCCGCGCGCAACAAATCTATCGGTTATGGTTTTGAATAGCTGTCCAAAAGGCGTGTCGAGCGTCTCCGGCGTGGAGTAATAAAAGCCTTGTCCGTACCAGTAGAGTAATAAGGCGGTACCTGCGTCGCAGAGTGGATGTTCGATAATCGCCCTGACCATGTCGGGATCATCGTTATCCCAATTCAAGTTGGCCGCGACAAAATGCAATTCCTCCATACTTTGTAAGTCACTGATACAGGTGATTTGCGTTGCCGCTTTGCCAAAGTAGGTACTGTCTTGATGTAAAAAGTCGTAATCGGGATCGGCGAGTAATTTGGCGAGTTGTTGTTGATTGGCAAAACAGCCAAATTCTGCGCATTCATAGGCGCGAATAAATTGTTCTTGTGAGAGTAATTTAGCCAAGGGAATCCTTTCTTTTTATAGAACACACAGTTTATAAAAAAGACAGCGTCAGCCTTGCGTAGCAAAAGGCTGACATGGCAGAAAGGGAGCGTAAAACGTTACGCTTGCTGTTGCAGTAGGGTACGGCACAGCTTAATAAAGTCCGATGAAGTGACGATACCGAGTACCTTTTTATCGACATCGACGACGGGCAAGCAGCCGAGTTTGTTTTCAATAAAATATTCCACCACCACAGTTAAGGGCTCGTCGGCGGTTAGATGCTGATACTCTTTATCCATCACTGTCGTGATTGGCGTGTATCGCTCTTTACGTTCGAGCGCGCCTTGGCCGTACTTGTTCAACATAGTCATCACGCTGGCGATCATCTTTTTATGGGTGAGTACGCCAACGAGGGTGCCATCAATTTCAGAAATCACGGGTAAGTGGCGTACGCCACGGGTTTGCATCAGATGGTGGGCATCTTTCAAACTGGCGCCATCGCTGATGCAGATGACTTGATCACTCATAATATCGCTGACTTTCATTGTTAAATTCCTTTTCTTGCCATTCTTAGGCGTGCATTTAACACGCTGCGTTAGCCTGCACCGATGTTAGCAGCTTCTCTGTAACCTACGCCAGTCCTGCACAAATAAAGTACGCTATCCAGTATAAGTGTTTGAATTGATAGATATCATAAAAGGCTGACAAAGATGTCACAAATATGTAACAGTGATATCTCACAATCGTGGTCTTATTAGACCTCATACCAGTGAAGCCTTATCTAACAAGGAATAATAATGAATCGTACCGTAACTCGTCGTGATTTTTTGGCTATGTCGGCCAAAGGTGTTGGTGTTGCTGTGATCTCTTACGGCTTGATGGGCTGTAGTGATAGTAATGATGATAATTCTGTACCCGCGCAATTTTTACATGGGATTGCCAGTGGCGATCCGGCCGTCGATGCTGTGATCCTCTGGACTCGTGTCACGCCTGAGTCTGAGGGCGATGTAAAAGTGAGTTGGCAAGTGGCAAGTGATGCGGCCTTTGCTCAATTAGTGACCACAGGTGAGACTGTCACTAATGCGAGCCGTGACTACACGGTTAAGATTGATGCCCGTGGTTTACGTGCTGGGCAAACCTACTTTTATCGCTTTATGACGGGTGATAAAACCTCTGTTGTGGGTAAAACCCGCACTCTGCCTGAGGGTGATGTTAGCTCAGTCAAATTAGCCGTGATGTCCTGTGCTAACTTTCCTGCCGGTTATTTTAACGTCTATGAGTTAGCGGCGGCGCAGGATGATTTAGATGCTGTGGTGCATTTAGGCGATTACATCTATGAATATGCCCGCGGTGGTTATGCCAGTGAGCATGCTGCCGAATTGGGCCGTGAAGTGTTACCCGCCAATGAGTTGCTAACGTTGAGCGATTACCGCACTCGCCATGGTCAGTACCATACCGATGCGAGTCTGCAAAAGTTACACGCGAAAGTGCCTTTTATTACAGTGTGGGATGATCATGAAGTGGCCAATGATACTTGGCGTGATAGTGCCGAGAATCACAACGAAGGCGAAGGGGATTTTGCCGTTCGTAAAGAAGCTGCACTACAAGCTTATTTCGAGTGGTTGCCGATTCGCCCATGGCGTGAAGGGAATCATGAAGAGATTTACCGCAGCTTCAGTTACGGCAATCTCGTCGATCTGCATATGCTGGATACTCGCGTATTAGCCCGTGATAAACAGCTCGATTATGCCGATTATATGGATCCTACCACGGGCTCGTTTGCTGGAGAGCGTTTCCTTGCCGATGTCACTTCAACCACTCGCACTATGCTGGGGCTGACGCAATTATTATGGCTGCAGGGCACATTGCTACAGTCGACAGGCAAGTGGCAGGTACTGGGACAGCAGGTATTAATGGGTAAGATGTCATTGCCGGCGGCGATTGCCACTCAGCAGATGAGCATTCCCCAATTTGCCATGTTAGGTGCGTTAGCTAAGTTAGCGGCCCGTGCGGCGGCAAATGATCCCACGCTGACCGCCCAAGAGCTGCAATATCTTCAAGCCAATCAAGCCTTACTCACGCCAGAAGTTATCGGGCTGCTGCAATTACCTGCAATCCCGTACAACTTAGATGCTTGGGATGGTTATGCCTATGAGCGTGAAGTGATTTTAGGTACGGCTAAATCGAAAAATCTCAATCTAGTTGTGATCGCGGGTGACACCCATAATGCATGGGCTAACGAGCTTAAAGACGTGAATGGCGATACCGTTGGGGTGGAGTTTGCGACTAGCTCAGTATCATCGCCAGGCCTTGAATATTACTTGAATCTGCCAGCGGAACAGATCCCCGCGACCGAGGCGGCAATCGTCGAGTTAGTGCCAGATCTTAAGTACGCTAACTTAAAAGACCGAGGCTTTATGACGCTCACCTTTACCGCTGATGAGGTGCGCAGCGACTGGCATTATGTGGATACCATTTTGTCGAAGGATTTCCAAGTCGCAACGGCCCGTGGTTATAGCACTAAGACAAAAGTAGGCGAGCATGTGATTACGCCTATCGTTTAATGCGGTATTGTTCGCTTGTTTATCGGCCACCTTAGGGTGGCCTTTTTGTTGCTTTTGGCTTTAAAAGACAAAATAAATGTCTGTTGTCACGCAAGTTCTTACTATTACTGCAGCACATCGCATTTTTTTGGTATAAAATTCGCTCCCAAAATTCGGCGGCTGCCTACACTTGCTAAGGCAAAGCTGTTCTAGTGTTTTGGGAACCTTTACCCGCCGAACAGACCTTACAGGGGTCATAAGCTTTAACGACCTAAGAATAAAATCAATGTGATGGGGACTGTGTCATGTCAGAAAAGTATTTTGTTACCGCGCAGCAATTGCTGGAAGATTCATTTTTATTAGCTTCGCAAGTGTATGAGAGTGGCTTTCGTCCGCAATTTATCGTGGGTATTTGGCGTGGCGGTGCTCCAATCGGGATCGCGGTACAGGAGTTTTTCGATTTTAAACAAGTTGAAACCGATCACATTGCCGTGCGTACCTCTTCTTATTATGGGATTGGCACCGACAAACAAAGCAAAGAAATCAAAGTTCATGGCCTGCATTACATCGTTGAAAATGCGAACGCGAGTGACGGTTTGTTGATTGTGGATGACGTGTTTGACTCTGGCCGTAGTATTCATGCATTAAAAGAAAAACTCAGCCAACTGATGCGCTTGAATATGCCAACCGATATCCGTATCGCTTGCCCTTATTACAAGCCAAAAAATACCGCAGTGCCTTTAAAACCCGACTATTACATTCATGCCTCTGAAGACTGGTTAGTTTTCCCGCACGAAGTTACAGGTTTAACGCCTGAAGAAATTGCCGAAGGTAAGGGCGATTTAAAGAATATCCAGCACCTGTTTAAATAGCTCGCGGCGAGATATAGATTATTTTCGCAATAAAAAAAATGCGTTAACGATTAATCGTTAACGCATTTTTTGTTTTCTATATCGATGACTTATAAATCCATACAGTTAGCATAGTAAGTCACAGTGGCGGGCCAGTCGGAGAACACTCCAATCACGCCGACATCTTTCGCAAGTACATCAAGTAATTCAAAGGTATCGCCTTCATTATCTATCGCTTCGGTAATGCTTTGAAAGTAAAAGCCGCCGCCATTTTTTAATAAACCAGAACGTTCTAGCGACCAAGTGATGATCTTAAGCCCAGCGCCTTTAGCGGCCTTAGCGTATTCCGAAGGAATGATTTTCTTATCCGCATCTAAGGCGACTAATACCCAGAGTGGCGGCGCAATAATTTCGACGCCTTGGGTCTTTAAATCCGCCATTGATGGTGACCAAGTGGCAGAGTTCTGCGGATCAAAGGCGCTGTTATAATCGTATCTGTCATCGAGAAACACGGCTTGCTTCGCAAATTCAGGTGCGTTGGCGACCCAATATTTGATGTCATCCAAAATAAATGACTGGGGGAATACTTGCGAAACATTGACGCCCGCCGCCGTGTATTCATCCAACATTTTTTGCGCGTAATCCTGCTGAGTAAAACCATCGAAGGGCATAGATACGCTGGCGGCTTTTAGCTCAGGCGTCATCTTCACACCGGCTTTTTTAAACATTTCAATACTTTCAGCGTGGGTCATTAAGGTGCCATTGCCAGCATAAAGATCGGTGCGCCAGCTTGGGGTACCATTGATGAATTCGGCCGCAGTGGTCGCTTTCGGATTGTTGCCTTCCATCTTACCCTTGAGAGTTTTAAATTCGGCGAGGGTGATATCGCTAGTGCAACAGGTTGCCGATGCGCTGACGCCATTGGCGGCATCAGCAGGAGTGAATGGGATCGAACATTTATTGGCAAGTTCGGGTATGGCTAAAATGTTGGTCGTGCTGGCAAGATCGCACTGTGAGTGGCGGCAAACTAAAGCTTTATCGGCGGTGAAGGTGACATCACACTCGACTATGCCTGCGCCCGAATCGATAGCCGCTTGGTAGGATTCCTTTGTATGCTCAGGGAATTTCATTGGCGCGCCACGGTGACCTATGGAAAATTCGCTGCGATAAAAATTGTCAGTGGTGCATTGTTCTAAGCGGGTTTTAAGTGTGCTGTCTTGCATCTGACGTACGAGGAATAAGGGTCTTTCTCCCACTTGAGCTGGAACGGGTTTGCTGGTGGGTGGCGTGACTGCGGCGTTATCATCGCCATTATTGCAACCGGCTAATAAAGCGCTCGTGGCAATTAACAGGCCGAGTGAGAGCGACGAAATAGGGCGTAGTTTCATCAGATTTACCTATGAGTAATGATGTAAATTATTAACATTAATCAGAAACTCTAAAGTGTTAATGTGACTGAAAAAGCCTATTTGTATGACATAAACAAGAATATATACCGTTTGCACGACGATTATCTAAGGCACGCTAGCTTGCGATAAACTGCCTTAGACAGAGGACGGTCGGGATATATGTACAGTGTTGCTTTAGATGTGAGCATTGACTCCACTGAGCGAGTCGATGAAACTGGCATGAATATTTTCATCTGGGCGATCTTTCTGGGCCGAAATCAAGTACACTGCGCTCCTTTTGTTTTATGATGAGCGTTTGGTTCGCTTGATAAGACAAACGTGACAAGCATCATTTAGGAAATAGAGCAGAATGAGCAAGGGCAAAAAATACGATTTTCGCGTGACACAGGGCGACAACGGTTGGAAAACTGAAATCACTCGTCGCATGACATCAACTAAAACAGTTGTGTCTAAGAGCCACGATGGCTTTGCGACTGAAGCCGAAGCGCAAGCTTGGGGCTTAACTGAATTACAAGTGTTTTTAGGCACGTTAACTGAGCGCAATAAACGTCGTTCAGAGAAACAAGCTAAAGCAAAATTAGCCGCAGCATTAGCGGCTGAAGCGGCTACTGATGCCGAAGATCTTGATGAAGATGATTTCGACGAAGAGTAACACTCATTTGTTTAACCTTGTCTTATCAAGCCAGTGTGACTGTTAGGGCGCGCATAACGGGTTCTGAAACGTTACTCTGGCGATGAACAGCAAAAGGCAGATCTTAAGATCTGCCTTTTGTGTTTTTGTCGCTCGCGAAACTGTGCATATCAATTCATTTCATTCTATTTCCTCGTTTATCTTCATACACTCTGTTCGGCTGGACTGATCTACTGATGCTGTCATTAGCTTGTTTTTATCGCATTTAGTCGGGATTACGTACCCTATACCACTAATAATTAACGATAACTATTATCATTTGATTTACTTAGATGCTGCTCTGTGCTCATATGTAAGGAATTCGAACGCACGTTTAACTTTATCAAGGTAAGGGAACTCCTATGAAACTACTTCAATCCAGTTTATTGCTGTGTTTGTCGGCTTCGGCAACCCTGAGTTATGGCCAAGCCTTAGATGGAGAGGCGTTACGCTTACTACAAGCGTCGCTAAAGGATTCGACTTTGGATGCACAAGCTCAGTTAACCAATACAAAGCGGGCATTGGCGTTAGATTTAAGCCATCAATATGCGCAGCTTGCGCCTATCTTACAGACTGAAATAAACCAGTATCAGTTAGCAGTGAATGCCGATGACATTCTGTCTCAGCATAGGCTCAATGATAATGTGATCACCAAAGCCGATGCGTCGATTCGCCGAGTGAAGGGCTTAAGTGCCAAAGCAGATTCTCTGGTGCAAGTGCGTCTGGCGGATGAAACCATGTTAACCCCATGGCAGCAAGGTGAGTCTCCTTTATTTGCCTATGAGCCCGATGGTGACGAGAGTCAGTGGGATTATATTGAAGCCTTTGATATTCATGGGCAAGTGCATCAATTAGACGTGTATAACCTGCCGCAGCAGCCAGTGTTTGTGGTCGGTATCGATAGCAAAAAAGCCTTTGTGGCTGGCTTAGAGGTGATGCGGGCGACATTTGCCGAGGCGCAGTCAGCGAAAAAAGAGGGCGCGCTACTGAGCCGTGCGCAAACACAGGCGGTGGCAGACAAGCCGATTTCAACCACAGTGATCAAGCAAATATCCTTGAAGGATGACCATGAGCCGTGGATTTCTGGTCGTGCCGAAATTTACGGCATAGTGACAGGGGTTGCCCCGAGCCGTGAAGAGCCTGTGCTCGATATCGTCGAAATGCCCTATTTAGATTATGCGGATACGACCTATTATCCGAATCAAATCATCATACATTGGGAGCGTTATCGTTGGGCGGCTGCGGACATGATCTTAATGGAGCATGACGATGGTACTAACTATAAAGTGTTGGCCACTAAGCTGTTGGAAGCGGCGGAGCAGATCTTAAAGTCGATCCCCGATCCTGAAGCTCAGGGTTATGCGCTGATCCCGCAAATCACCAATGGTATTTTAAGTGTGATGCCGGATGCTTGGTTCACCAATGACGATGACTTTGTCGACGTGTATTACACTTTACAGGAAGGGGTTGAATATCCTAACTTGAACGGCGCTAACGGTAATGCGATGACGAGCTTTGCGCCATTAGTCATCCAACCAAGACCATGATGGATTAGTGCGGCTAAATGCAATGGCTGAAATGTAAAAGCGGATCCTAAGATCCGCTTTTTTATTGACTAACTTAAGGTGAGGCTAGGCCATTCCTTTAAGCTTTTAACTTGAAACTGCCTTGCATAATCGCCCAGTGACCTGGGAAACTGCAGAAGAATTGGTAGGCTTCGGTAGCGCTCATACCGGCAGTGCTAAAGGTGATAGACGTTGATTCGCCACCGCCCACTAAATCTGTGTGTGCGATAACGCGCGTATCACCGGCTTTGACATAGGCTGCATCAGGACCGGCACTCATGCCTTCAGTTGCTACTGCTGACATATCGGCTGCTTTAGTTAATACCCAGTTATGGCCCATGGCTGCTTTTGGCAAAGTGCCTGAGTGGGTTAAGGTTAAGGTCACTTCTTTACAGCTTGCAGGTACTGACAGCTCTTTAGTGTCAAATTGCATTGCATCAGTGGCGGCAATTTTCAGTTCACATTCGTTGGCACTCGCTTGGCTAGCGAATAATAATCCTAGGCCGATTAGGCTAGTGCTGGTCACGTTACGTAAAGCTGTGCTTTTTGCTTTCATCTGGTACTTCCTTATTTGAACAAGGGTAGCCGAGCCGTTTTGACTCGGACATGCACCTGCCAGCATAAGCAATCTTCATTAAATGGGAATGAAATCAGCGTGTAAATTATGTATATGCAACTTTCGGTTGAAAGCTAGCATCGTTATTGGCGGCAAAATTGTTAGCGGTAAACATAGGTGAGTACTTAGCTTTAGTGAACTAAGTACTCAGGAACTATTATTTATGTGTTTGGTTTATAAATGATAATTTTTTGTTCTAACGCAGGGCGTCTATTTCAGAACTTCTTACGTTTTTAGTACGAAAGCTCCTGTCGATAGGGAATCGCACGTTGTGCACCTGGGCGAGTGACAGTAATGGCACTGGCTGCATTGGCAAATCCCACGGCTGCAGCAATCGACATGCCCTCGCTTAAGCCCACAACTAAGGCGCCATTGAAGGTATCCCCTGCGGCGACTGTGTCTATGGCCTGCACTTCAAACGCAGGTATTAGCCCATTAAAACCTGGGCTGCTGATATATGCGCCACGGCTACCTAAGGTAATGACCACAATCTTTACTCCCTGCTGGTGGAGAAGTTGCGCTGCCATGTGTGCATCATCAATATGGTTGATCTCAACTCCCGTTAAGGCTTCTGCTTCGGTTTCATTGGGGGTAATAATATCTACCCACTTGAGTACATCTTGGCCAAGTGCCGTCGCTGGAGCGGGATTTAGTACAGTCGTCACGCCAAGATTCTTGGCTATTTGCAGCGCCTTTGCCACTGTGGCAGCGGGCGTTTCCAATTGTGTTAACAAGTACTCCGCATTAGCAAACAGGGCGTAATGAGCTTCTAAGTCATCGGGTGAAAGGCTGGCGTTGGCACCTGCGGCAACGCCAATCGTATTCTCACCGTTATCACCGATAAAAATCATGGCAGTGCCTGTGCTCAGTCCGGCTATTTGGCGGATCCCTTCCGCACTGATGCCATCATTCATCCAGCTTTGACGCATATTATCGCCGATACTGTCTTGGCCGAGATGGCAGATAAAATCAGTGCGTGAACCTGATTTGGCTAAGCGCGCGCAGGCGACGGCTTGATTGGCCCCTTTGCCGCCCTGTTCGAGGCGGTAATCTCGGCTCATTAAGGTTTGCCCTGCAGCGGGCAGGTACTCAAATTTCATCACATGGTCGGCATTTGCACTGCCGATAACGAGTATCTGGCTCATAGAAGACTCACTGTCATTTTTATCTGCGATTGAGATAAGTTGCATCATAGACGCGTAAACTGTCTACCAGTAAATCGACAAAGCCTTGCCTATCGATCCCAAACAGCACAGTCGCATTGGCGGCTTTACCTGTTAGCTGATAGCGATCGACCACTGTCATGCCTAAGGTCAACTCACTTTGGGTTTCAATGCTTACCCAGCAATCTTGCGCCTCAAATAGCTCAGGTTTAAGCAACCAAGCGATAGTGCAGGGGTCGTGCAATGGCGCACCAATAAAGCCCCATTTAGGATCTCTGTGGTAAATCATAAAGAAATCCAATAATTCGGCGACGCACTGAGCAATTGGATTTTGAATCGCGCGAATGCGTTCTATGTCTTCATCCATGATTTGCGCCTGATGAGTTACATCGAGGCCGCACATGGTAATGGGAATTCCGGATTTAAAGACAATATCGGCGGCTTCAGGGTCGACAAAAATATTAAATTCGGCGGCTGGGGTCCAATTACCGACACCGGCTGCGCCGCCCATTAGCACTATGCGTTCGATCTTGGCGTGTAATTCGTGGTGGCTGGCGAGCAAAAGCGCGATATTGGTGAGTGGTCCTGTGGGAATTAAGGTTACTGGCTGATGACTTTGGCGAATTTGCTGCGCCATTAATTCAACTGCGGTAATGGCTTGAGGGCTAAAACTTGGATTAGGCAATGCAGGGCCGTCGAGTCCGGTTTCACCATGGACATTGTCGGCAATGATTAATTCGCGAGCTAATGGCTTGACGGCGCCGCCAGCGACAGGAATATCACTGCGATTTAATAAGGTTAAGATCCGCAGGGCATTATTGAGCGTTTTATCCGGCGTTTGGTTACCGGCGCTGGTGGTGACGGCCAGTGGAACCAGCTCTGGATGGGCAAGAGCTAAAATGAGCGCAATAGCGTCGTCATGGCCGGGATCGCAATCCAGAATAATAGGGCGAGTCATACTGTTACTCCTTTAAACAGCGGTGATGGGGGCTTAGAATAGCATGCCATCAGTTAGGCGCTAGCCTGTGTAGGGGACTTGCAGAGTAAACTGTGAGCATTTTCGTCTTTTTATCAACAAGCTGCTAGAATTCTGCCCATTTTTGACATTAGGCGATGTTAGGTAAATCCATTCTCGCTCTGTCCGCTGCACAACATTGAATGACATCTCCAAGCAAATATAAGGAAATAAGTAATGCTCACTCATCGAATCACTTGGCCTAAGGTTTTACTCGTGGGCATGGTTGCCATGCAGATCTCTGGCTGTAGCGATCCTCAACCTATGGCCGTTGTGGAAAGTAATAACGAGTCATTGCTACAGTTTGATAACGGTAAACTCATCCAATTTAAGGAAAATCCGAGTCCACAGTATCGCCATATTCCTTGTGATTTACCCGCAGTCGAGACTGTGGTCACCAACAGTTCGGCCTTTGCGGCGTTAACTAAATCCGGTGAGGTGATCACTTGGGGTGACAGTTATGCTGGCGGTGATAGCCGCGAGGTGCCGGAGCAGCTTAAGCAAGTTAAGCAAATCGTCCCAGTTAAGGACGGGTTTGCCGCGCTACGTCAAGATGGCACTGCGGTGTACTGGGGCAATGCAGGGAAATATAGCCTCGACAAAGCCCTACAAAACCGCATGACCAATATTACCAAGTTGTTCGCTAATCAAGAGGCCATTGCGGCCCTTGATGCTAATGGCAAGGTACACACTTGGGGTTATGGCCCCTACGGCGGCAATAGCTTACATGTGCAGGATCAATTAGTTGATGTTGTCGATATCTTTGCCAGAGGACGCAGTTTTGTCGCCCTCAAAAAAGAAGGTAGCGCGGTGATTTGGGGGCAGGTTGAAGAGTCGACCAATATGAAAAAGTTACTCCCGCAGCTTACGGATGTAGCGAAGATCGAATATTTTCAACACACCTATGCCGCCTTGAAAAAGGACGGCACTGTGGTGAGTTGGGGTTGGCGCAGTGATGCTTACTCGATCCGCAGTGCTTTAAAGGATGTGGCGAGTATGACGGCAAACAATTGTGCCTTTGCGATTTTAAGTCCTACGGGGGATGCGCATTTTTGGGGCGATGGGATTAACTGTGGTGTCGATTGGATTAAAAAAACCGATATCACAGGGGTAAAAGAGATTATCAGCATCGGCTCAGGCTTTTTATTACTGCGGGATAAGGCCGTGCCGCAAATTGTGGCCGACGATACTGATTACGCTCATATGTTTGGGTTTCACTATGCCCAAGACATTCTTGATAAATATTGGCAGGAAGGCAGCGTCATTACTCGAGGGCCTGCCTCCTTTGTGTTTACGCGTCCCGATGGCAAAGTGGTGCCTGTTGGTTATCGCGCCAACCGTGAAAATGTGGAGAAGTTGATTGCACGTATTCCGCGACTCACTTGGTTAGATGGCGCAGATGACGGTTATGTTGGCATCAGCGAAAAGGGGGAGCTGGTCTCTTGGTCGATGAATTTGCCAATGTTCGACAAGTCGCCAGTGCAACCTGCTGACTCGTTAGTGATTAAACCGCTGGATTTTACCCCCGTTGCCCAATGCGAAACCCCTGAGCAGCGTCAGGCGATTTTGAGCAAAGACAGACCAAAACCTGCGGCAAAAAACTGGGATGGTGTTTTCTAGCTCATGTGAGTTTTCTCGCTAACTTGAGATTAATGGACTTTCATCCGTATAGACGTCTATAATGCGCGCGCTCAGGTCTGATATGCTCTGAGCCTTGTTGGGCGTTAACAGATTGTACGCCCTTTGAACCTAATTTTGAGTCAACCTTCTGTGGTGCTTACGATGATAGTGTCGTGAGATAATCGGGAAGCCAGTGAAATTCTGGCACTGCCCCCGCAACGGTAAAAGGTGAGAGAAGACCGCGTTTGATTGGTGTGTTCAAGAGTGAACCCGAAAGTCAGAATGTGAAAGGTCAGTCTCGCGTTAATCTAACTTTTAATGGATTAACATAGCCTAAGTCCGGAGACCGGCCCTAAAGGTGTTTTTGAGATTTCGGTGGGCAGATCTCAAAATGCGATAATCACCGTCAGTATTTACGACTGAATTAACGGTATCGTGGCGTCAATGCCCCGTTTTCCTTGCAGGAGTTAAAGGTAAAATGGGAACAAATCCAACAAAAATCGCGCTGCTGATCGGCAGCCTTTGCAGTTTTTCAATTATCGCGCCCGTTATGGCGGCTGACGATACCAGCACAGCTAAAGTTGACGAGCATCTTGTCGTGATCGGCCGCTCTGATAAGACCCCCTTAAATATTGCCGCCAATGTGAATGTGATTGATGCAGCCGCGATTGAAATGAGTGGCGCGACTAATTTGACCGACGTCTTACGCGGTCAAAGCGGTATTCAAATTTCGGATAACAATATTGGAACTAGCTTTGCTATGCGTGGTTTTAGCGCCAGCACTGCCGTTAATAACACGCTGATTTTACTTGATGGTCGTCGTCTCAATAATATCGATATCGCCGCACCTAGCCTTAATGCCATTCCGCTTAATCAAGTGGATCGTATTGAAATTTTATCGGGTAGTGCAGGTGTACTTTATGGCGATCAAGCCGTGGGCGGGGTGATTAATATTGTCACTAAGTCCCCTGAAAATACTGGCGGCAGCGTGCAGTTATCTGGCGGTAGTTTTGATACCTATGAAGGTCGTGGTGATGTGTCTGGCGCGATTAACAAAGATTGGCGTTACTTTTTCACCGGTAGTTACAACCAAGGTGACAACTATCGCCAGCATAATGCCAACGAAACCGGCTCTATTCTTGGCCGCATTCAATATAAAACAGCCACAGACTCCTTCTTTGTTGAAACCAGCTACTACGATAACGATCGTGAAAATCCGGGCTCGCTTACTGAAAAGCAATTTAAAGACGATCCCCGTGCTTCATCAAATAAGGTAGAGTATGCCCACGAGATGACCACTGCGGCGCGAACGGGTTACCAGCATCAGCTTAATCAAAACTGGGCGCTGGCGGCGGATTTAGATTACAGCGATACCTTAGTGTCTTCTCTTAATTGGGGGGCGAACAGCCATAACACACGCTCACTGTTAATGTTTAGCCCTAAAGCGTTAGCGAATTACAGCACGCGTCAAGGTGAGCTAAGCCTAGTCACAGGTTTAGACATCAGCCGTGGCAAGGCTGATTTTGACACTATGGCGCGCAGTAATGTGCAGCAAATGCAAAGCGCCTATCTACAAGCTACAGTGCCTTTAAGCCATACTTTAAGTTACGTTGTGGGTGGACGATATGCGCGGGTGACCGATGAGTTGGTCGATGGCAATGTCTATCCTAATGGCATGGATTTAGACGAAAATGCCCACGCATTCGAACTGGGTTTAAATTACCGCCCAACTGCGGAACACAGACTCTATGTGCGCGCCGATGATAACTTCCGTTTTGCCAAAGTGGATGAGCAAGCTTATACATCGCCGGGCGTATTTGGCTTAAAGCCGCAAACAGGCCGTTCCTATGAGGCGGGTTGGGATTGGGCTGTCGCTAGTCAAACCCTACGAGTCAGCCTATATCGTCTCGATTTAGAGGATGAAATTGTTTATGACTCGAGTGCAGTTAAACCCATAGGTGGAAATTTCAAC
Organism: Shewanella sp. SW24; assembly: GCF_025653395.1. Classification (NCBI taxonomy): domain Bacteria; kingdom Pseudomonadati; phylum Pseudomonadota; class Gammaproteobacteria; order Alteromonadales; family Shewanellaceae; genus Shewanella; species Shewanella sp. SW24. The sequence continues at coordinate 150,420 of NZ_JAKKSH010000007.1, read as the reverse complement.
GGTGCAAACGTTAATGCCGACGCTTCTCGTCGTTATGGCGCGGGTGCCGATTGGGATTGGCAGATCACTAAAGCGCTGCAACTCGGGCTGGAATATAACTATACCGACGCCGAATTTACCGATGGTGCTAACGATGGCAAAGAGCTGTCTTGGGTGGCAAAACACACGGGACGCGGTTATGTCAGCATGGATTTTGCTGAGCATTTCCAAGTATTTGCCGAAGCTATCTACACGGGGGATCGTTTTATCGAAGGCGATAACGCTAATCAAGGTGATAAGCTAGCAAGTTACGTGCTTGGTAATTTAGCCTTGAACTACAATCGTGATGCTTGGCTTGCCAGCCTGCGTATCGATAACCTATTTGATAAAGACTATGTCAGCGCAGGCTATTACGGTGGCCTTTGGGGTGATAGTTATTACTCTGGTCGAGGCCGCGATATTCGTTTCACTGTGGGCTACCGCTTCTAAATATTAATGAGTTATCTAATAACAAAGCCAGACTCAGTCTGGCTTTTTATTTTTTACGCTGAGTTCAAAGAATAAATCTTAAAATAGGTATAGTCTTGAATATCGTTTTAGTAGAGTGGTTTAATTGTCGTTATTTATAGTGTTAGCGGGCAGTCATTACTAAATAGGAGTAATTTATATTTTACTCTGCTGTTTATGGCTGAAATTCTTAGTATTTTAGGTATGATGTGAGCTGTAACCGAATCATCTTATTGTTAATAAACAGGTGTAAAGTGTCTTATGACTGATCTTGAGCAACAGGTTTTTACTCAAGTTAGAGCTATCATAGCGAACGAAGAGCAAGTGATTGGCCGCCGAGGAATTCTAATTCCACTCAAAAAAGCGATCCTTGCTGAAGGCGACATTCGTAATGTGATTGACATTATCTCGAGCGATCCCGCATTGGCAGCGCACATGCTTATGCGCAGTAATTCCGCACAGGCTGCTGTAGTGGAAAATCACAAAACTCGTTCGTTGAAAGAAGCTTTGATCCGCTTAGGTCAAGTTAATATCTATCGCTACGCCTTTACGTTCTATTTAAAAGAACGCCTCGATGAACTGCCACAGCCCTATAAAAAGTTGGTCCAAGGTTATTGGAAGTTGACTGAAGATATTGCAACGGATGCGGTAGATAGCTTAGCGGATATGGAAGGTGTGGAGGTTGATGCTGACGAAGTACAAACCTTAGCTCTGTTCAGTGTGTTCGGCCAAATTATCGCACTGACCGCATTTGCCTATTTAAATGCTAATGCCGAACAGTCATTTCCTTTAAGTGTGATTAAGTCATTGATTGATAATCAACAACAGACCTTAACCATCGAAGCGTTCGAGGCGTTAGATCTCGATCAGGATCTGCGTCAAGAATTTATGATCGCCCATAATTTGCGTCAGACCCGTAATCCTAATTCATCAGGGTTGATACTGCGCCGTGTCTTGTCTATGCGTGGATTGTTGATGAATCCGCTGTAATTTGTCGATGCTATGAAATAGTCATTTGACTCAATAAACAAGCCTGCATTCGCAGGCTTTTTACTCTATGTCACCCGCATTAATTCGTCTTCTGCTGGCGGGATAAACCTTCCCTCGCCACCAGTTGTAACCAATTTTGGATCAATGCAGAGTTAGCACTGTGGCGGCGATAGGCACCAAATAGCGGTCGTTTCAGACCTTCTTGGCCGAGTTTTACCGTAGCGAGACTCAGTCCATGTCCTTCATTAATCGACCAGCTTGGCAGTGCGGCTATGCCGTCTTTACAGGCGATGCGTTGCAATAACATCATGGTTAAATCACAGGTTTTTTGCTCGCCTGCCTCTATGCCCGCAGGCTCTAAAAAGTGGCGATAAATATCTAAACGTGTCAACGGCACTGGATAACTGATAATAGGCAAGTGTGCTAATTGCTTAGGGGTGACATAGGCTTCTTTCGCTAAAGGATGATCCTTAGCAACTACTAACTTCACTTCAAAATCAAACAAATGCTGGTAGGCGAGTGAATGCCCAGGCACAGGATCTGAGGTTAATACAATATCCAGTTCACCCATTTCTAAGGCATTGAGCGAGTCGAATAGGTGACGGCTCGACAAGTCTAACTCGGCTGTCGGATGATCTTGTCTAAATTGCTCCATCACAGGCATTAACCAGCGAAAACAGCTATGGCACTCAATGCCGACTCGCAACTGATTGGTTTCGGTTTCCAGCCCATTCTTCAAATCTGTCTCTGTTTCTAACACCTTAGGCAAAATCTCTTCGGCCAGATGCAACAGGCGTGCACCTTCTTGGGTGAATGACAGTGGCTTACTCTTACGCACAAAAATGGGCGAGTTAATCCTTTGCTCCAACTCCTTAATCTGGTGGGAGAGGGCGGATTGAGTGACAAAACGTTTTTTGGCTGCGCCCGCCAAACTGCCGCTTTCTTTCAGGGCCATTAAGGTTCGCAGGTGTCTTAGTTCGATCATGTTCACTCCAAGTGAATTTCGCTCATGTTGTGCTTGAAATCAATTCGGTTGCTGGAATAGAGACTAACACAATAAACTTCTAGACGTCCAGACGCCCGTTGTTATTTATCAAGGCTGAAGTGCTGAAAAGTGCTAAGAGAAAACAATCTGGTGGGTGCAAGTGCCGAATGTGGCTTATCTCAAATAAAGGAAGATAGAGTATGCAATTAAATAGTCTTGGGTTTCCCCATATTGGGCGTCGTCGTGAATTGAAATTTGCCTTAGAAAAATACTGGCGTGGCGAGAGCACTCAGGCGGAATTACGTGAAGTGGCGAGTGAACTTCGCCGCACCCATTGGCAGTGGCAAGCTGCTGCGGGCATTGAGCAAGTTCCCGTAGGTGATTTTGCCTTTTATGATCAAGTGCTGACCTTAAGCGCGACTTTAAATGCCATTCCTGAGCGTCATCGTGGTGAAGGGGCAATCGATCTCGATACTTTATTCCGCGTTGCCCGCGGCAGAGCGCCAACGGGCCAAGATGCGTCAGCCTCTGAAATGACCAAGTATTTCAATACTAACTATCACTATCTGGTACCTGAGCTCAGCCAAAACCAAGAGTTTTCGATTGCCTATGAGCAGTTCTTTGATGAAGTCAGCGAAGCGCAGTCCTTAGGTTATAAAGCAAAACCTGTGCTACTCGGCCCTGTTAGCTACTTGTTCCTTGCTAAAACCGTGGGCCAAGAGTTTGATAAGTTGAGCTTATTACCCAATTTATTAACTGCTTATGCTGACATTTTGGCGCGTTTTGCTGCTCAGAGAGTGCAATGGGTACAGCTCGATGAGCCCATTCTCGCATTGGAATTGGATGGCGAATGGCAAGCGGCGATCACTGAGGCGTATCAAGCCCTCAGCATTACGAAGGTGAAGATCCTTCTTACCAGTTATTACGGCGGTATCGCACACCATCAAGCACTGGTATCGGCTTTGCCTGTTGCGGGGTTGCATGTCGATTTAGTCACAGCGCCGGATCAATTGGCAGTCTTTGCCAATGCGCTTGGTCAAGATCAAATTTTGTCGACGGGTGTGGTCAATGGTCGCAACGTGTGGGCGGCAGAGGCGGATTTGATTGCCGAACGCATAGGCGCGGTTGCCCGTGATCTAGGAGATCGCTTGTGGATTGGTACCTCTTGCTCACTCCTGCACAGCCCTGTGGATTTAGAGGTGGAAGCCACGCTTGAGCCCGCGCTGCGTCAACAACTCGCGTTTGCGAAGCAAAAATTACTCGAACTGGCCAATGTGCGCCAATTGCTACTGGCACCTGAATCTATCGCGGCAAAAGAGATTGTGCAAACCTGTTTGGCACGCCGTGAGGCGAAAGCGCAGGCCGCCGACAGTCAAGTGATTGCCCGCGTTGCCGCGTTGACATCTGCCGATTATGAGCGCGTCAGTGATTTCAGCGTACGCCAAGCTGTGCAGCAGCAGAAATACCGTTTACCTCTGTTGCCGACCACCACCATTGGCTCCTTCCCACAAACACCGGCAATCCGTGGACTACGCAGTCGTTGGCGCAAGGGCGATCTGAGTGATGCACAATATACAGAGCAATTGCAGCAAGTCACCCGCGATACTATCGACCGCCAGCTTAAACTCGGTATCGATGTACTGGTTCATGGTGAGGCCGAGCGCAACGATATGGTGGAATACTTTGGTGAGCAGCTTGCGGGCGTTGGCTTTACCAAAAATGGTTGGGTGCAAAGTTATGGTTCACGCTGTGTTAAGCCACCGTTGATCTATGGTGATGTTAGTCGTCCAAGGGCGATGACGGTTGATTGGGCCGAGTTTGCCCAAAGTCTCACCGACAAGCCTGTAAAAGGCATGCTGACTGGCCCTGTGACGATTCTGCATTGGTCATTCGCCCGTGAAGATATCGGCCGCGATGTGATTGCGACTCAGCTGGCGCTGGCGATTCGTGATGAAGTGGTGGACTTACAAAATGCCGGTATTGGCATTATACAAATCGATGAGCCCGCCTTCCGTGAAGGTCTGCCATTGAAACAAAGTGAGTGGCAAACCTATTTAGATTGGGCGGTTAATGCCTTTAAACTCAGCGCTGCTGGCGTGACTGATGAGACTCAAATCCACACCCACATGTGTTACAGCGAGTTTAATGACACCATTGCCGCGATTGCCGCCATGGATGCCGATGTGATTACTATCGAGACTTCGCGTTCACGGATGGAGTTACTCAATGCCTTCGAAGATTTTGAATATCCAAATGAAATTGGCCCCGGTGTGTATGACATTCATTCGCCAAACACTCCAAGTGTGGAGGCCATGGTGTACTTAATCGAGAAAGCGGCGCAAAAAGTGCCCGTACGTCAGCTATGGGTTAATCCAGATTGCGGCCTAAAAACCCGTACTTGGGATGAAGTTGAACCCGCACTGAAAAACATGGTCGATGCCACGCGAGAACTACGTCGCCGCCTTGGTTAATATTATGCTTGAGTGAAATATTTTTTTACTGAGTTTATTGAGTTAGTAACAGCGGATGCTTATGCATCCGTTGTTGTTTATTGCTTGCCGACTAACTTAAGCATCTCGCGGTAAGCCTTTTTCGATAATGCGCACCATGCGCTCGGTTTTGCGGCGGGCTTTTTGTTGTTCAGTTGCTGCGCTTTCAGCAAGGCGCGATTGCTGGGCATTAAGCGCCCATTCAATATGCTCACGCACTATCTCATCGATATCTTCGCTGTGATTGCGGGCGTTAAGTGCGGCAATAATGCTTGGGCTCGCGGGAGCGTTACCCAGTGCTACTGCAATATTACGTAGCCAACGTTTATGTCCAATGCGACGAATGGCGCTGCCTTCAGTTTGTTTAAGAAACTCGGCCTCGCTCCAAGCAAAAAGGCTGAGAAGGTCAGGTTGCTTTAACTGCGGACGAATATGAAAGTCAGTTTCTTCAGTCAGCGGCGCTTGGCGATTGATGGGACACGCGAGTTGGCAATCATCGCAGCCATAGATGCGATTGCCCATGAGTGGCCTAAATTCTTCGGGAATAGCGCCCTGCAACTCAATGGTGAGATAGGAAATACAGCGTCTGCCATCGACCACATAAGGTTCTACGATTGCACCCGTTGGACAGGAGGTAATGCAGGCGACACAAGTGTTACAGCCTTCTTGAATGGGAATATCCACAGGTAGAGGCAAATTGATCAGTAGCTCACCTAAAAAGAACCAACTGCCAGCCTCATGGTTGAGTATGAGTGAGTGTTTACCTGTCCAGCCTATACCGGCTTTTTCGGCTAAGGGGCGCTCAAGTACAGGGGCTGAGTCAACAAAGGGGCGAAAGTCAGCGGCATCGAAACCGAGAGCAACTAACTCTGCACTGATTTGATCTCCGAGCTTTTTAAGTCGAGCGCGGATCAACTTGTGATAGTCGCGACCTCCGGCATAACGGGAAATATAACCTAAGTTGGGATCGGTGAGATTCGTTGCAAAGCCAGCTTCGGGTGGCAAATAGTCCATCCGTACGGAGATCACCCGCACTGTGCCCGGATGCAGTTCTTGCGGGCGAGCGCGCATCATGCCATGGGTAGCCATATAGGCCATTTCGCCATGAAAACCTTTGTCTAGCCATGCTTGGAGTTTGGCTTCTTCAGCGGTTAAATCCGTATCGCAAATGCCAACCTGCGCAAATCCGAGTGCTTTTCCCCACGTTTTAATTTGCAGAGCGAGCCGCGACAGCATGCTGGCATAGGATTGGCTTGGGGTTTGATTGACTAAAGTTGACATGAATTGATTGCAGCGAGGCTCTTGGCTAGGTGGCAATATGATAGCAGTTTTCACTTATTGAGGACGAGTTTACTCAGAAGGGGGCGTGAGGCGATATTTTCTTTGGGGTATTTGTTTATTTGCTGTTGGGATTGAGTCTATGATTAGGTCTACTGTTTATCGTTTGGTATTCGTATGCTGAGTGCGATTCCCCTTAGGGCGTGTTTTCTTGCGATGAGCTTATTAGGCCTGATGCCTAATCTTGTTTTTGCGGCGCCTGACAAGTTGAAATTGGTGACCGAAGCTTGGCCTCCCATGAGTTACGAGCAAAATGGTGTGCCGCAAGGTTTTGCGGTGGACTTAGTCAATACCTTGCAATCAAGACTGGGTCAGAGTGAAAAAATCGATGTGTTACCTTGGGCTCGGGCGTATTCGATTGCTAATACCTCTGCGAACGTTTTACTTTTTGCTACGTCAATTAATGATGAACGAGCTGAGCAGTTTGATTTTATCGGTCCTATTGCGACCAGCAAAATTGCATTGTACGCAAGGGCGGCAGATCCTATCGCTCTCGATCAACTTGCTGAACTTCAATCGACAGATATTGTGGGGGTTTATCGGGAATCGGCGGGTGCGCAGTTGCTACAACAAGCGGGCGTGGATAATTTGCTGGTGGCGAGTTTTCCACAGCAATCGGCGAAACAGTTGCTGTTTTCTCGAATTCGTTTTTGGTGCCAAGCGGATCTTGCGGTAAAGCAGATACTCGAAGAGGTTGGCGCGAGTGAGACAGATATCCGCCAAGTGTTTGTGGTATCGGAGATTAATCTCTATTTAGCTTTTTCTAAAGGGACGTCGGCGGAAACCGTTATCAGTTGGCAAACAGAGCTTGAGAAAATGAAAGACTCGGGTGAATTTAGTCGTCTGTATCAGACATGGTTTGGCACTTTGCCACCGCCATTACAACATCAAGTGTTTTGGCATAAGGCCGTTTAATTCTCTCTTAAAGCCTCATTCTTGGCTGATTTCACACAATTTCTGCCCGCATTTTTAGCCTCATAAAGAGCATTGTCGGCCCGCTTTAGCAGGGTGGCAAAATCTTTATCTTGATATGCATCTTCCGTATTATTTTGTGGTTCTAAAGTGGCGACACCAGCACTAACGGTCAATTTGAGTTCTGCTGGTAAATTCTGTGCGCTAAGGCGGCTAATATGGTTCTGCAATTGATACGCCAGCGCTAACGCACGTGTGGCATCAGTGTTAGGCAATAGGATTAAAAACTCTTCACCACCGATGCGGCCAACGAGGTCTTTATTACCCGATAAGGCTCGGCCTGCATTTGCAATGGTCATAAGGGCGCGATCGCCTAATTCATGGCCGAAGTTATCATTGATTTTTTTGAAGTGATCCGCATCAAAAATAATCACTGAAAAAGGGCTTTGATGTTTTAAGGCTTGCTGAAAATATTTCGCGGCTTGGGCATAAATATGCCGACGATTAGGGAGTTTGGTAAGATAATCAGTGAGGGCAATAACTTGCAGTTGGCGATTTCTATGTACTTGTTTATAAGCGAATATAGAAACTATCGTCAGGATAAAGCCCGCTAGTAATAGGATAATGTGTTGCAGTGATTTGTTCTTTTCGAGTAGCGCGAGCTCTTGTTCTTTAAGGTTTTGGTTTTCAATCAAGCGTTGATTTTCAGATTCAATCCGACTGGTATCAAACTTGACCTTTAATTCTGTCGTATGATGGGAGAGAGAATTGCCATCGACTTTTTTTGTTAGGGTAACAAATTCTTGCAGCGCTCCGTAGGCGGCAGATAAATCATTCATCGCCACATATATGTTACTTTTAAGCTGCAGCAGTTGAGTGAGTCCCCGATTATTCTGCAGAGTGCGAAAGGCTTTTTCCCCTTGCTCAAGTTCGGTAAGCGCCTCTTTATAGCGAGCTTGTTGAAACTTTATATCGGCCATAAATAGCTTCATGAAGCTGTAATCGGTCAGATCTTTTTCATTAATAACAGTATCGGCTTCGATTAAATACTTTTCGGCTTCGTTTAGACGATTGAGTTTGATTAAGCTGTAGGCAATATTCGTTGCCATAGTTGCTGCCACTTTTTCCTGCTGATGTTCCTTGAAGTATTGATAACTTACTAAGAAATTATCTACGGCCTGTTGATGTTCACCGAGTTCATCTAAGGCAAGGCCAATGTCCGAGTTGACATACATTGCCTGTTCTTGGTTATTGTTTTTTAGATAGAGAGCTTTGAGTTTGGTGTAATAGCGGATTGCACTTTGGGGATCGCCATAACGTCTAAAACTGGTCGCAACATCGGCAAGGTTAATGTTAGCCCAACCGCTTAAATTGAGTGATTCATAGAGATCTTGCGCTGTGACGAGATCGTCTAATGCCGCAGAAAAATCGCCAATATAAGAGTAAAGTGCGCCGCGAATGCTGCGCGAGTCGGCGATTAGCTTAAGGTCTTCATGCTCATAGGCACGTTTAACACTGAGATTATAGCCTTCCATCGCGCCATCCATATCACCACTTAATTGCAGAAACCAAGAGCGGCAGAGCGTGAGGTCGGTAATGAAATGGGGGGAGGCGGTTGGCGGAATATTGCTCAGTGCTTGGTTAGTATTTTTAAGTGCCAGTGCAATAGCGGTGTCGTTTTCTGTATTCTGATCCCAGCATTTAAGCAGTTGCAGCTTTTCATGACGGGTGACATCGTCAGTCGAAATTAGTTTGCTTAATAACACTAGATTGCTTTCGATTTCTTCACGGGTCATAGGGACGCCGCTTTCAAATCTTGCAAATATTTTATCAACCTGAGTCTTTTCTTCTGCCATAGCGTTGCTGAGCGGCAGTAGAAGCAGCAATAAGGAGAATGATAAATACCTAAGTTGATGTAGCAAAAAAGATTCCTGTTCGAATTAAAATCAATAGCTAATTATTAGCTTAGCATAACTTGTTTGCTCATTTTTAATATAGATGTATAGCAATTTTGCATTCGGTTAATGATCAAGGTATAAACTCCGCCTTGGTTATTATCCCACAAAGGAATCACCCTTGAAGAAATTACTCTGTGCTGCATTATTCATGATGAGTGGCACTAGTTGGGCAGGCTCAGATTTAGAAACCTCTGGCGATGTATTGCATTTATTATTACCCGCTACTGCGATGGGGGCGACCTTGTTTTATGAAGAGGGTTATGATGGTAGTTGGCAGTTAATTCAGGCAGCGGTGTCGAGTCGGTTAATTGTTGAAGGTCTTAAGTATGGTGTGAGTAAAGACAGGCCAGACGATAGTGGCGATGATTCGTTTCCATCGGGTCATACCTCAGACAGCTTTATGGCGGCGACGTTTATTCAGCAGCGCTATGGTTGGCAATATGGTTTACCTGCCTATGTTGCTGCATCTTATGTGGGCTACACCCGAGTGGCGAGCGACCAACATTACCTCGAGGATGTGTTAGCTGGCGCGGCGATTGGAGCGCTGGCGGGTTGGTATTTTACTCAACCCTATGAGGGGATTACAGTTACGCCGATTGCGAGTAACGGCGTTTATGGTTTATATGTGAGTGGCCAGTTTTAAGTCTATTTTTGGGATGCGAATCGAGATTTTTATGAGCGAATTATCAGCTGTTTACCGCGAAACTGCCGAGCAGATTTCTTACAATGTTGCGAATAAAGTGTTACCAATGGCTAAATTACCGGGTGACTTATTAGCAGCGTACCAAGGTTTGTGTGCCGAACTGTTGGAAGACAGGGAAGGTAAATTTAGTCAAGCTTGGGCATCTTTACCTGCCAGTGCGCGTAATCTAATGGAACAAGCCGCATTCCACGGTTTCTATATTGCTAATGCTTGGTTGCAATTGAGTCGTGTCGCCCAAGAAATTTCTGAGCAAGCCGATACCGATAGTGCAATCCAAGAGCAAGAATATAATGGCATTTTTACGCGCTTAGCCGATGAATCGCTCAAAGAAAGCCTACGTAAGTTGAAGAAAGCGCGTACCGATCGCGCTTTGCTCAATAGCTTTAAACAGGTGATGGCACCTTAGTGTTCTATTGAAATGAAAAACTGTGCCTGAAATGAAAAAGCCCGTTACTGCAAAGTAACGGGCTTTTTGCTGGCTAGCACAAACGCTCAACTAAGCTGCTTTACTGCAACTTGAGTCGCGGCAACGCTATGCTTAGAACGAAGTGCGTTTGTAGCGGCGATATTCTGGATTCCAGAAATTGCCTTCAATCGACTGCTGTAAGATCTCATCACTCATGGGCAGCGTTAACCCTTGTTCAACTGCGACTTTACCTACGGCGAAAGCAATATGCTTACTCACCGCATGGATATCTTCCAGTTTAGGCAGTAGTGGACCTGTACCATCGATTGCCAGTGGTGAACATTCGGCAAGTGCTCGACTTGAAGCCATCAACATGGCATCGGATACGTGGCGTGCGCCTGAAGCTAATACGCCTAAGCCAATACCTGGGAAGATAAAGCTGTTGTTGCACTGGGCAATTTCATAGGTTTCACCATCGACAACCACAGGCTCGAATGGGCTGCCCGTAGCGACGAGTGCTTGACCTGAGGTCCAATGCAAAATGTCCTTCGGTGTCGCTTCAACGCGACTGGTGGGGTTCGACATAGGGAAAATAATCGGCCGAGCACAATGGCTGTGCATAGCACGGATGATTTCTTCGGTGAAGAGACCCGGAACGCCAGATACCCCAATCAGCACTGTCGGTTTGGCGTTGTTAACCACATCGAGCAGTGAAATATTGTCGCTGAAATTGCTCCAATTTTGGATGTTGGTGCATTTCTGCGCCAATTTTTGCTGGAATGGCAACAGGTTAGGCATGTTGTCCAGCAATAAGCCCCAACGGTCAACCATACACACTTGAGTGCGAGCTTGCTCGTCGCTGATCCCTTCAGACACCATTTGTGCCACGATAGCTTCGGCAATACCGCAACCGGCACTACCAGCACCGAGGAAGGCGATACGTTGTTGATTCAATTCAGTGCCTGCAGCCTTACACGCGGCGAGCAAGCAACCAACAGCAACCGCAGCAGTGCCTTGAATATCATCGTTAAAGCAGCAATAGCGATCCTTATAACGCTCTAGGATCGGCATGGCATTCTTTTGGGCAAAGTCTTCGAACTGGATCAAAGTATCCGGCCAACGCACATGTACAGCTTGCATAAAGGCTTCGATAAACTCGGCGTATTCTTCACCACCGATGCGTGGATGGCGCCAACCCATATACATAGGATCTTCTAACAACTGCGGATTATCTGTGCCTACATCTAAGGTAATAGGCAGGGTATAAGCCGGACTGATACCGCCACAGCTAGTGTAGAGTGACAGCTTACCGATAGGGATCCCCATGCCGCCAATACCTTGATCGCCAAGTCCTAAAATACGTTCACCATCAGTGACTACGATAATTTTAACTTTTTGACGAGTCGAGTTATTGAGGATGTCATCGATCCTATCTTTGTTCGGATAGGAGATAAACAAACCACGGTTGCGGCGATAGTTTTTCGAGAAACGTTCACAAGCTAAACCTACTGTCGGCGTATAGATGATGGGCATCATCTCGCTGATGTTATTTTGCACTAAACGATAAAATAAGGTCTCGTTTGTGTCTTGGATATTACGTAGGTAAATGTGCTTGTCTAAGTCGTTATTGAAACTTCTAAATTGATCGTAGGCGCGAGAAGCCTGCTCCTCAATCGTTTCAATGGCATAGGGGACTAAGCCTTCGAGGTTAAAGAAAATACGCTCTTCTTCAGAAAATGCACTGCCCTTGTTAATCAGTGGGGCTTCAAGAATGGCAGGTCCTGCAAACGGAAGATAGAGGGGGCGTTTATTATCGTCCATGGGTAACCTTTTGAGTTATTGTTTAAGTGGTCAATACGTGCTGTAAGTCACGTAAGGTTATCATGAAATGTGATCTTTGTTGTCCGTGGAGCGAGGTATTTGTGGTTTTTTTTGCAGCAGTAAAAAAGTCAGCTGTTTTAAACAGGATTTCTGAGGTTGTTGAGATGGAATTGTTAAGGTCTTGTTTATATCCAAACAAGCTCAGGTGTAGATAAAAACGGATATAAAAAACGCAGCCTAAGCTGCGTTTTATGTCATAAGTTTAGCGTTATACGCCGCGATACTTAAGTGATAAGCCGCGGATAAAGTTACGCAGTATTTGATCGCCACACTCTTTAAAATTCTTGTGGTCTGAATTGCGGAACAGGGCGCTTAGCTCTGATTTTGACATTTGCACTTCGGCTAAAGCCAAAGCTGCTACTATGTCTTCTTCACGCATTTCGAGGGCAACTCTCAGCTTTTTAAAGATGAGGTTGTTGTTTAAACGTGAAACGGGCGCTGGAATTTCTGCACCTTCACGTAGACCGCGCTTCTCTATGATAAGACCATCTAAAAACTGACATAAGGTCGTGTCGTTACAAGCTTTATAACCTTCTTCCTCTTCTTTACGTAGAAGATCAATCATCTCTTCGACAGGCACTTCTCTTCCAGCTTTAGCAAAAATTTTAATCATTTTTGCATTGCTAAAATCAAACACGAAGCGCAAACGGCGCAAAATATCATTATTAATCATGGTCATCTCTTGGCGCGGCTGCGCTATCTGGTTTAAGAGCCCGCATTATATACCCAAACCACCTTAATTGCAGAATTCAGCGGGAATTTAATGGCAGTTAGTTAAGGCCATTTATTGCTCCGACATAAACATTCTGGGCAATTAACCTTTAATGATGTTGTACCAATAGATAAACAGTGCCGCGAAAATCAGTAGATAAATCAGGCCAAACCAAGAGAGGAGTTTCATCTTAGCGCCATATCTGTCTGTCTCGGGGAGCTGTTTGCTGGTCATTAAGCGGTAGTTTAACCAAGCAAAAATGACTGTGGTCATAAAGGCCAAGATCATCACAAACTCGAGTAACGGTAAGAGTGCACCTTTAAAGAAGAGGATCAGTAATAAGGCAAAGGCACTGATGGCGAGCATGATCCCTGTGAGGCGTTTGTCTGAACTGGTCTTTGAGGTGAGTAACTGCCAGCCCATATCTAAGGTACGGCTATAGCCATCAATCACTGTTACTGTTGTGCTGAAAATACACAGAAATGCCACAATACCAATAAGATAACGACTCTCGCCGTCCATCACTTGGCTGTAAAGATTAATCAATTGATTAGCAAACTGCGCGCCGGAATCTGAAAAGTGTTCGCCACTGCCGTGCATCACTAAAGCGCCCAAGGACAAAAACACGATCGCGAGGATCGCAGTGATGATGTAGCCTAAGTTAAAGTCGAGCAGTGCCTGCGCTTTCGTGACCGTCTGGCTTTTTTGTTTTTCGAGCAACCAGAGAGAGTTCCAAGCGCTGACTTCAATCGGTGCTGGCATCCAACCCATCATGGCGACCAAAAATCCCACATGGGCCCATTGCCAAGGTGAAGGAGAGGCAAAATTGCTCGCTAATGGTTGAGCATGATCCCAAGCTAAGGCCACGGCAATTAATGTGGTTAAGGTTAGGGCGAACATGATGATCTTAGTGAGTCTATCAAGGAGTTGATAATGGCCTAAAATCAGTAAAGCCAATGAACTCAGCAATACCAGTAGGGCTAACCAATCGATGGGGAGCGGAATAAATTGGGTCAACATAGCGGCGGTTAACATGCACACCCCTGCTGTACTGGCAATGGCGGCTATCACATTGAGCCCAGTAAACAGCAGTAAGTAACCTCGGCCTTGTTTTTGGTAGCCGTGCAGTAGGCTCTCCCCTGTGGCAGCTGTGTAGCGTGCGCCAGCTGCAAAGAAGGGATACTTAAGTAAATTCACCCCAAGAATAACCCAAGCCAGTTGCCAACCAAATTCGGCGCCCGCCCGAGTCGAGGCGACTAAATGGGATGCGCCAATCGCCGCGGCGGCCATAAGAACACCTGGGCCCATGGCTTTAATGCCGAGAGTTAGGTGTGTCATCCAAGAGGATGAAGGAGAAGTTACTGAAGATTCTGTCATGTCGTTATTAAAAATGCCTGTTGAAAATTAATCTGGGGAATCGAACACTCCCTCATGTTAAGGCTGCGCTCATGTTAAAGCCGCGCTAACGCTAAGTGAGTGGCTCAACATTAAAGGTAAAGTGATTGAACTAAAAGTCGTTTTATTCAATTTATCTGTTTAATTTTTGACTGAGTAAAGTTTCAATGCGTTTTAAGCTTGCAGCCATTTCGACTACGATTTGTAACAGCGTATTATCTGGCTGTGCCGATGGGCTTATTGGGTGCAAGGGCTGGGTAAGCCGTTCTTTTTGTTCTAATACGCGGGCTCTAAATCGAGGCGCATCGACTATGCCGACTAAGCTTATCAATGCGCCTGCGCCCGATTGCCCTGCGGTTTCTACCGTGAGTTTATGCAGACCAAATAGGCGCATAATTGGGCCTTGGATCAATGCCATATCGGTAATTTTGTCCAAAGGCACAGTGTTTTCAGTACGAGTTAATATGCCCCTCCTGACAATAAGTTTATTGCTGGTGAGTTGCGCACTCATGTTGTTAATATAGCGGCGAGTCCCCCACAGCCCTATTGGAAACCAAAGTAATAACAAGGGAATACCTATTATACTTAGGCTGAAATAGGCGGCCCCTGAAAGCAACCAATACAGACCTAAATGGTTTTCAAACTCTGCTTGATAAATAATCTTGTCTTCCATATTTCTTCCTTTAATTCTGATATTCAAATACTGCGACTTGTCTTGTAGGTTGAATTTTTAGTGCCTAGACGTTCTTTGATTCTCGTATGAGGAAAATACACTGCCTCAAATGTAACAAAAGTTTAACTTTTATTTCTCTGCCATTGACTTTGGTTTGTAACTCATTACCTTGTGTATTGTTAATTTAGGGTTTTCTTATTGTTAAAATAATTTTAATGAGATAAATAAAACAAGGGAAATGTATGAACAGACCTCAGATTCTACCCAGTGCTTGTGCAATCGCAATTGCTATGGCATGTGCGCCAACAGTGGCCCATGCTGCCGATAAAGGTGCAGAAAAAGTTGAACGTATTGAAGTAACGGGTTCCCGTATTAAACGTACCGATATTGAAGGCCCTTCCCCTATTCAATCGATCAGTAAAGACGATATTGCCAATATGGGATTTGATAACCTGCAGCAATTACTTGAACGCATGCCTGCCAATGGTGCTGGCGCGTTTTCTACCCGAGGAAACAGTCAAGATTCAACCGCCAACGGCGGCGCATCTATCAGCCTACGTGGTTTAGGCCCAGACGCGACCTTAGTGTTAATTAACGGTCGTCGTGTTGCGGCGAGTGCTTTTGCCGAAGGTATCACTAATTCCTTTGTTGATATCAATAATATTCCGGTATCAGCTATTGAACGTATCGACATACTGAAGGACGGTGCATCGGCTATTTATGGTTCTGATGCGATCGCGGGTGTGGTTAACATAGTTCTGAAAAAAGACATTGAAGGCATTGAGGTCAATCTTGGCTACGGTGATGCTTCAGGCACTGGCTACGATGAAACTACAGCGAATATGGTGTGGGGGATGAAGTCCGATAAGGGCAGTGCTTCCGTTATCCTCGACTATTTCAAAAATGATACTTTAGCTGCGACTGATTTAGGACGTTTTGGTGTTTCAAATCAATCACCTTATGGTGGTGAAGATTTTCGTTCTTCCCGTGGTTTTCCTGGGTATTTCTATGTTGATGGTGTTAAAACTATCGACCCTGCTTGTCCTGCTGATAGTGCAACCGCGAGTGGAAGTTGTTTATTTGAGTACGGCTCATACAATTTTGTTGCGCCGGCTGCGGAGCGCGTAGGGGCTATTGGCCAATTTGACTATCATTTTAATGATGATTTAACAGCATTTTTAGAGTTAGCGGCGCAGCACAATACCTCAATCGCAGGTGGAGCACCGACACCACTTGACGAGGATGCTGGTTTAACTGTACCTGGATCTCACCCGAATAATCCTTGGGGGAAAGATATTGAAATTGGTCGCTTCCGTACGGTTGATGCAGGGGCGCGACGTTGGGATATTGAATCCGATAGTTTACGTTTAGTTGCTGGTTTACGCGGTGTAGTAAAAGAGTGGGATTGGGAAGCTTCTGTTCAAAAAGGTCGCAGTGAGTCGACTCAAACGGGTGATCGCAGCCAAGGCTGGGTAAGAACCGATTATTTACAACGTGAAATTGATGCGGGTCGTTACAATCCTTTCGGCGGCACGATGAACTCACAAGAGGTCATTGACGCTATTACCACCAGTTTAGTACGCCAAGGTTTGTCAAACATGACATCTTATGCGGCTAACATATCTGGTCAAGCATTTACCTTGGCCGGTCGCGACATCATGATGGCGGCGGGAGCTGAATATCGCGAAGAAGATGTCAGTGATGTGCCCGATGAGCAATTCCAACGTGGATTGATTTTTGGTACTGAAGCTGTCTCTGCGGCGGCATCCCGTGAGCAATATGCCGCTTATATGGAATTATCTATTCCAGTCACGGATAACTTCGAGTTGCAACTCGCTGGTCGATATGATCATTACAGCGATTTTGGTTCAACGACTAACCCTAAAGTTGCCTTTCAATGGGGAGTGACCGACGAGTTAACGGCGCGCGCGTCTTGGTCTACGGGCTTCCGTGCACCCTCGTTAGCGCAGATAGGTCTTGGTCCATCTCGCGAAAGTAGTTTCTTTGTCGATACTTACCGTTGCGCTGCCGATAATGTTGATTGTGAAGCCTTAGATTACAACACTGAATTTGAAGGTAACTCTGAGCTGGATGCTGAAGAATCCGAAACTTGGAACGTCGGTATGATCTGGGCGCCGAGTCAGACGTTTGATGTGGGTTTTGATATCTTTAGCATCACGCAAGACAACAAAATTGATAAACAGCCATTAGGCGATATCTATACTGCAAATTGTAACGATCAAAATAGCACTGTGTGCGAGCGCTTAGCGCCACAGCTAGGTCAAACTTTAGGTCCGATCAGTATTATCCATTCAAGCTTTATCAACTTAAGCTCTCAAGATGTACAAGGGATGGATGTCTCTAGTCATTATGGTTTTGAGTTAGATAGCTATGGGGATTTGAAGTTTGGCTTAGAGTACAGCTACTTACATAATTTTGAGAAAGATGGTCTGGATTACACGGGTGAGTATAAGTTTCCTCAACATCGCTGGTTGCTCACCACTAACTGGACTATGGATAATTTTGCCGCCAATATTAATTTGAGTTACATCGGTGAATTTGAAGATACTCCAGATATCAATTTCGATGGTGTACTTGATTTTGAAAGTAATAAGTCTCGTATGATCGACTCTCAATTATTGGTCGACATGTCTGGTACTTATCGCTTCAATGAAATGTTCAAGCTGACACTAGGCGTGAACAACGTATTTGATGAAGAGCCACCATTTGCTATCGGTGACGGTGATACGGATCTCTACGGCTATGTTATTTCAGTACATAATCCTATGGGCCGCTACATTTACACTAAATTCACGATGAACTTCTAACTACCGCTTAGCGTCATTTCATTCGGAATGGCGCGTCATTTATGATGGGTGGTGTGATCTCTAATAAAAAAGGCCAATAATGATATTGGCCTTTATTTTTATAGGGTTAAAACTTGTGGCGGTTGAGTTTATAACTGAGTCGCTGCCCACTTTGCGCGACTTTCGCGGCTTTCACTCATTTTGGTCGGTCCACGGAAGGCTTTGTAGGCATCCACGTCGAGAGCCACTAGGCTGACGTCGACTTCTAGGACCAGTTTGCACTCTTTCTTAATGCGCCAAGCTGCCGTGTTGTACAGCTCAGTAAAAGGCAGTGAACTTAAGAATTCGGGGTTGTATTGTGTGTAAACCGCTTGAGTGGGGTAGACCACGAAGGCTAAGTGACGTTTAGGTTCTTTCTTAAATAGTTCTTCGATACCATCGCAGGTGTTGAGCACTTGCATCTCAATGATGTCATCAATATCAAGCAGTTTCTTTTGTGCCAGCTCAGGTGCCAGTTGTTCACCGCTTTCCCAGGCGAATACATCGGCTTCGCTATGGTTAGTCAGAGCACCAACTTGAGCCGCGCTTAAGCTGAGTGACTGGCGTAAGTAGCTCATTTCGATGGCATTCAAGCCAATGTTCTTAGACATAATCGTGTTCTCAATGCAATAAAAGTAAAATTAGTATTTGATCTTTAACCAGATTTCTTCAACCCATTCCCAAAACGACTCCCAATAGATATCGGTAAAGTCGCCGTTTTTCCAGAAATGTACTTGACCATCTTGGTCGATACAGTAAAAAGCATCACCCTGCTGACATATGGCAATCATGTCCCTTGGCATACCGATGGACCACGCATAGCAAGTCACTTCGGGCAGGTAGGTGTGCGAGTAGGGATCCGATGCTGTTACTGGCTCTATCGTGCCGTAAATTACATCACTGGCATACAACAGGTATTCTTTTAGCTCCCTTGGCAATGAAATCAGGATTTGCTCTTCGACTTCGACGAGCTGCTCAAATGTGGGTAATTCGAGTGGTACAGGAACAGTTTCGCTGCGTTCTTGGAGTTGCTCAATAATGTCGTGCATGGCATTTCCTGCTGATAGGGCTATGGCGCGGGATTATATACTTAAAAAGACGTTCGATGCGAGAGAGTGCATTTTTCAGCTTATTTTTAATATGTTTTTTCAGGCACTGTAAAATATAAAAAAAGGCGCTGGCACCTTTACAGATAACCAGCGCAAGAGTGGAAGCTTTTTAGTTAAGCGACTGAGGCTCTTAATAAACTGGCTTCATCAACCCGTTTATAGTTAAGCCATGCCTTGTGGTACAACTTATGTGATTCTTGACGTAATTGGGCAATCTGCGCGAGTTCAAACTCACTTAGTGAACGTTGTTGTTTACGAGCATTGGCCTCAATCCTTTGTACTTTTTCATATACCTTGTGTTCAGGACCATTTTTGATATCAGCGATATCCTGTAGGTGTAACTGCACTTCAGCAATCATGCCTGATTGGGGTAAGCGTACCAGTAGATTGAGATCGCGATAGCCAGAGGCTTTAGGTTCAGCAAAGCGGTTTTTTTGTTTCACAACTTGGGTGTGCTCATTCAAAGTTTGGTAGGCATGCATCAGATCTTGAATGCTGTCGGTCACAATACTTGCCCTTGCAAGGTCGGTAATTTGGCTGGCATCACCGTTAAATTTTGTCGCCACTTTATCGGCAGCTCTTTGGTAACTCTTTACTGGTGGAACAATCACTTGTGCCTGTGAATAATGGGCAATTTTGGTGAGTAATTGGGCGAGCTCAGCTTGTGCATCATAGGCTTGGTGATGGAGCACGGATAAGTCATTCGAGGATTGATGAGGCGCATCGAAGGTCTGACTGCTGAGTGCATATAGACCTTGTAGGTCATGGCTTGGTGCCTGTCTTGCACTGTAATTACCACGTTCAGCTTTACTGTCACTGATGTCGAGAGGATTTGCTACACCAGCGCGGCTCGATAATAAGAGTAGAAAAATAAAAAAGGTACGAAATAACTTAGTCATGCGGCCTACTTCCTTATGGGTGAGTTATTCAGGTCACGCATCCACCATAGGCTTCTATTGCTTAATTAAAGCTGAACCAACCATGAAGACTTGTTCATCTTGCGCATGGGGCTCAGTGGTTTAAGGAAATAAAAATGGCGCCACCTGTAACAGTGAGCGCCATTGTTGGCCAGCTTATGCCGCTGAACAGTGATTTAAATTTGGCTTACCAAATTTTTACGCGTTTCTCTGGTGCGATATACATGGCATCGCCAGGTTTTACATCATACGTAGTGTAGAACTCAGGCATGTTAGATAGTGCACCCAGTGCGCGGAATTCCGCAGGTGAGTGTGGATCGGTCGCTACGCGGTTACGCATGGCTTCTTCTTTAGCTTTTGCGCGCCAAATTTGCGTGAAGCCGATGAAGAAACGTTGATCGCCCGTTAAGCCATCGATAACGGGTGCATCTTTACCGTTAAGCGATTTCTTATAAGCACGATAAGCGATAGTCACACCTGACAAGTCACCAATGTTCTCGCCTAAGGTTAAGCTGCCGTTGACATGCAGATCATCAAACACTGCATAACCATCGTACTGTGCGATTAGCGCTTTGCCGCGAGCAGAGAACTCTTTCAAGTCTTGCTCTGTCCACCAATCACGCATGTTGCCTTCGCCATCGAATTTAGCGCCTTGATCGTCAAAACCGTGGCCCATTTCGTGGCCGATTACCGCACCAATACCACCGTAGTTGACTGCATCGTCAGCTGCCAAATTGAAGAATGGTGGTTGCAGAATGGCTGCAGGGAACACGATTTCATTCATGGTTGGGTTGTAGTAAGCGTTAACCGTTTGTGGCGTCATGTGCCATTCGTCTTTATCGATTGGCGCGCCCAGTTTGGCTAGTGATTTAGCATGTTCAACTTCGCTGGCACGCATAGCGTTACCGACTAAGTCGTCTGCCTTGATGGTCAGCTTACTGTAATCTTCCCATTTGTTCGGGTAACCGATTTTCGGGTTGAATTTTGCTAATTTATCCGCCGCAGCCACTTTAGTGCTGTCGCTCATCCAAGTTAATTCTTTGATGCTGTCGCCGTAAGCACCACGCAGGTTTTCAACCAGTGCTTGCATACGGTCTTTGGCTTCTGGAGTGAAGTGACGTTTGACATACACTTTACCCACAACTTCACCAAGAACGCCATTGACGGCTGCAACGCCACGCTTCCAACGAGGTTCTTGTTCTTCTTGGCCATTCAAGGTTTTAGAGAAGAAAGCGAAGTTTTCATTGTCTAACGCTTCACTCAGATTGCTCGCCGCGTGCGTCAGCACTTGCCATTGCATATAGGTTTTCCAAGTGGCTAACTCAGTTGTTTTTAAAACTTCGTTTAACCCTTGGATATAGCTAGGTTGGTTAACTATGATATCGGTTTGCTTGTCAGCGCCAAGAGTGGCTAAGTAGCCAGCCCAATCGATATCCGGTGCCAGTGTTGGTAGATCTTTGACTTGATATAGATTGTAGGTCTTAGTGCTGTCGCGGTTTTCAACCACATCCCAGTGCTTGGCAGCAATGGCCGTTTCTAAGGCTAAAATAGCTTCAGCACTGGCTTTAGGGTTAGCAAGACCCGCAAGGGTAAACATTTTTTCGATATGGGCGACATATGCCTTACGGATATTAACGAAGCGTTCTGATTCGTTAAAGTAGTAGTCTTTCTCTGGCAGGCTTAGGCCATATTGATAGAGATGCGTTGCGTAACGGCTAGAGTTTTTCGCATCGATATCGATATAAAATGCTATTGGGGTACCCGCGCCAGCGATTTGGCTGTGGGCGAAGTACTTCACTAATTCATTCTTATCTTTTAAGGCATTAATAGCATCAAATTCGCCTTGGATTGGTGTGACTCCCAGTTTATTGAGTGTCTCAGTATCCATAAATGAACGATATAAATCGGCCACTTTTTGCTCATCTGTACCAACGGCGAGGTTGGGTGTTGCAGCCACTTCTTCGATAATGGCTTTTACGTCGTCACGTGATTTTTCACGTAAATCGTAGAAAGCGCCAATGCTAGTGCGATCAGCTGGGATCTCAGTGTTTTTTAGCCAAGTGCCGTTAACGTATTTATAGAAATCGTCTTGTGGACGAATCGCTTTATCAAAATTAGCAAATTCAATTCCAGAACCTAGTGCTTGAGTCACTGCCGCTGCGGTGGCTGTTTTAGCAGTTTCAGGTGCTTTAACTTCGGCAGCCTTGTCATTACAGGCAGTCAGGCCTGCGATAAGTGAGGCACACAGTCCCCCAATGAGTACTTTTCTCATGTTGTTTCCTTCGAGTTTATTATTGTGCCCATTATTGGGGCTGTTATTTTGGCAAAATGGGATTGCTTCAGGCGCAATGAACTATGTTAATGCCTTACTAGGAATCGAAACAAGGTCATTACACTGTTTATCGTGGATTTATCTTGAGTGATATGTAACTAAAGGTTACCAGTGAGCATATTTAAGTCAGTAGCTGCAAAGTTACCGTATGCAGGCCTTTTCAGGTAAGTGAGCACTTCGATTTATCATTTTAAAATAGGGTTAATTCAGTTGCCTAATTAGTTTTGCAGGGTTACCTGCAATCACTGTTTTGGCTGCGACATTTTTAGTCACTACGGCGCCAGCACCGATGACGGCATCATCACCAATATTGATTCCTGGCATTATGATTGCGCCGCCGCCAATCCATACCCGTTTACCGATGTGAATCGCTTTAGCGGTTTCCAAACCTGAGCAACGTAGCTCGGCATCAAGTGGGTGACTTGAGGTATAAAACTGTACATTGGGGCCGACCATAGTCTGTTCATCAATAAAAATGGGGGCATTATCCTGCAAGGTGACATTGACATTGATGAACACTCTGTCAGCAAGAGTAAGATTGATGCCATAACTGATAAAAATCGGCGTGGAGATAGTTGCGACTGGCGATTTAAGGGGCAGAAGTTGTTGGCAGAGTTGGGTGTACTCAGTGCTATTTTGAGCAATCGTTTGATTTAATTGTCGATTCAGTCGCTGCTGTTGTGTTCTTAAACTTAAGAGTTCGCTGTCAAGACAATCATATTCTTGGCCTGTGATCATCTTTTGGAATTCAGTCATAGCATCTTTCCCTATGGTGATTACTGTCAATGCGTAAGGGCTAATATAGAAACACAGGTCGCGTTGAGCAGCAATTCTTTGCCCTTTGAACTGGTCGGCTTCATAATACGGCAGTTTTCTTTATTGAAGTTGAGTATTAACGTGCGTTTAGACAAATTTATCTGTGAGAGTACCTCACTGACTCGCTCATTAGCGAAAAAAGCCCTGCATCGCGGTGATATTACTTGTGATGGTTTAGTCGTTAAAGACTCGGGTTTTAAAGTGACTGAAGGTATGTGTGTTTGCCTTGAAGGCGAGCCGATTGTCTTAGTGGGCGAGCGTTATTTAATGCTTAACAAACCGGTAGACACTATTTGCTCGACGATAGATGAAACCTACCCTTCGGTATTGAGCTTAGTGGATGTGCCTAAGCCAGAAACTTTGCACATTGCTGGTCGTTTAGATGCTGACACTACAGGACTCGTGTTGATTACCAGTGATGGCCAATGGTCGCATAAGATCACCTCACCGAAGAAAGAATGTGGCAAACGCTATTTAGTGCAACTCGCTGAGCCAGTGGATGCTAGTTTGATTGCGGTATTTGCCGCTGGCGTTGAATTGCGCGGTGAAGATGGTCTAACTAAGCCGGCGTCACTGGAGATTATTGATCCACAATTAGTGCGATTAACCATCACCGAAGGTAAGTATCATCAAGTGAAGCGTATGTTTGCCGCTGTGGGCAATCATGTGCAAGGGTTGCATCGTGAAAGTGTAGGGCAAATTGAATTAGACCCCACCTTAGCACTGGGTGAATGGCGATATTTGACGGCTGAAGAGATAGCTTCAGTCTGATGAGTTTGATATAAAAAATGCCGCCCGAGTTTTACTTTGGCGGCATTTTTATTTGTGCTAAATAGCTTTTATTACTGTTTCTTTAAAATCAGATGACCGCTGATGGTATTCATCTTCACGTTGGCTGCACCAGAGCCTGTTTGGAATGATAACTCTGTGCTTGGTACATATTTTTGTTTTTGCGGTACATCTTGGGTTAAACCGTTGTTGATTTTTCCACCAGGACCACCATCTAAGTTGAAGCTTGCATCGGGAACATCATTAAAGATCACAGTAATATCGCCACTCACACTTTCTAAATTCGCTTTGTTGAAGTTTTTAGCGAGTGACACTTGTGAATCTCCGCTGACGGTTCTGAGCTCGATTTCCTTGGTGACGCTAAAGTTAGCATTCACTTCACCTGAGACTTGTTCAATCGTGACTTTTTCTGCCTGAGTGTGGCTTTTTAAGTCACCGCTAACGAGGCGATAATTCATTTCTCCTTTACTGTCAGTGTCCTGAATCGTGCCGGATACGGTTTCTAATTTGATTTTTCCATCAAGTGCTTTGGTCGTGATATCACCAGAGACTGTATGTAACTCAGGTTTACCACTTAAGTTGTTGGCGTTGATATTGCCGCTTACCGTATTCAAATCTAGTTCACCTTGAGTTTCGGCAACTTGCAGATTGGCAGATATGGTATCTGCACTGAGTTTAACCGTTTTTGGGACTTTAATGGTGAGCTGTGATCCTTTGTCATTATTGCCATTATAGTGGCGAGGCATCTTGTCTTCGATATTGAGACTATTTCCCTGTTGCTCAAACACAAAGCCTTCGCTCAATTCATCTAATGTACCAGTGACACTCACTTCACTCTTGTCCCATGTTTGAATGGTCACATCACCGCGTTGGACTTTGATCTGCAGTTGAGTGTCGCTGCTGACACTTAACTGTTTATCAACGCTTTGTGCTGCTAACACATTGCCCATTAAGCCTAAACAGAGTGTCGAAACCAATAGGCTAGCTTTAGTGAGATTGCGGTTGCTCATAGGGTGTTTCCTTGTGTCGAGTTTCTAATGGGTAATTTTTGGCCCTGTTGTAATAGGTCGAGCTCACGCTGCTGCACCCAAAGCCAGAGTTGCCAAAGTTGTTTATCGGTTGGATTTGCTTGTAAAGCTTGGTAAATCTGTGTTGCCGCGAGCCTTAGCTCAGTTAAACCTTGCTCAACGGGTGCGCTGAAACTGCTCGTTTGCCACATTAGCGCATTTGGCGCCTGTTCTAGGTTGTCCACTTGCGTTTGGTGCGATGTTGCAATTTGGGTGAGTAATAAATGTAAGGCCGCATCTCCTGGTTGCTCTGGCATAGCTTGGTTCTGGGCAAGCTCTGTCTGCTGCATTATGAATGAGTTGAAATAGGGCAATTGGGTATATCCCAATGCCGCTAGAATAATAAACGAAGCCGCTATCGCCCAAGCGTGACTCTTCTGGGGTTTGTACGTTTGGGCTATCAGCGTTTTATCCATGCGTTTTTCAATGCCTTGCCACAGATCATGTGTAGGCGACATCTCTTTGGGCGCGCTATTGAGCAATTGCTCAAGCTGTTGTTCACGGGAAAGCGGCGTTAACGTCATTACAGCATCTCCTGTAGTAGTTGCTTAGCTCTATGGTATTGGGTCTTGCTGGTGCCGACGGCAATGCCGAGTAAGTCAGCGATTTCATCATGTTGATAACCTTCGATTGCACAGAGTACGAAAACCATGCGAGCGCGTTCTGGCAGTTTGAAAATTAACTTATCTAATCCGCTATAGCTGCTATCAGAGCTTAAGGGTTCAGTTTCTTGTTCCAGCGGAATAAATCGTGACCAAAAGGACTTTTGTTTACGAATGCTGCTCAATGCTTGATTGACACAAATACTGTGTAACCAAGTGGAAAACTGACTCTCACCTCGAAATTGTGGCAACTTCTGCCACACTAAAATAAAACACTCTTGGGTAATTTCTTCGGCCATAGCGCTATGGCCGCAAAGGCGCAGTGATAGGGCGTAAATACGTTGGTAATGGCTTTGATAAAGCAACTTGAAGGCAGTTCTGTCTCCTTGGCTCGCTAAGGTGACCAGTTCAAAGTCAGACATTGAGCCATTGAGTGGGAGGATCCCTGCTGTCACTGTAATTTCCTGCCATAATGATTGAGTGTTGTAGTTTTGACGCAGTGGGCGCTACAAAAGGTTTGGAACCTTAAAAAATATATTTTATTTAGAACAATGATCCAGCGTAATATTTTTGTAATTTGTAGTAGAATTCGCCCGAAAAATTACTACTAAGCTAATGAAGTAATTCATTTTATACTAATTGATATTATGGTAATTACATCTGCTTTGAGACGGTATATTTAACGTAATTAAAACGAAATACTTTGTAGTAACGGTAGGGTATCACCCTGAAGCACCAAGCTAAAAATAAGTTAAAAATAATGCGGTACTCACAGTATGGGAGCTTAAATCGACAAGCTATCAAAGTATTTGATGTGAACTTTTAATGTATTGCTATGTTTGCGCTGTTAAAGGCTTAATTTCCAGCTATCTTTTTAAGATAGATTACATATTCGGGGACTTTCTATGTTTATCCGCTCAAAGTTGTTACTCAGTGCTGCAGTGTCTATTTCGGCACTAATTGCCATGTTTGGATTACAACTCTATTCAAATTCGGTGAAATCGGAACTTTCTAACGCGGCTCAAAGTGTGCTTGATTTAGAGCGCGACGTCTTAATTTTGCGTAAAAATGAAAAGGACTTTTTCGCTCGCAAGGATTTGAAATATGTCGAGCTGCATAAGCAAAGCCACATGGCAATCGACAGTATTGTCCCTGAGTTAGAGAAAGTCTTTAAAGAATATGGGGTGTCGACTGCCTCACTTGAAAGTTTTGACCGTAATTTAAATCAGTATCAAGCCGCTTTTTCTGAAGTGGTGCAGCTACAACAAGAGATTGGCTTAACACCTAAAACAGGTTTGTACGGTACGTTACGAGCTGCGGTGCATAACGTTGAAACGCTACTCAAGGAATTTGATCAGCCCGCACTCGAAGCCGCAATGCTGCAACTTAGGCGTAACGAAAAGGATTTTATGCTGCGTCGTGAGCTAAGTTATGTCGAAACCTTCGATATTAATATTGGTAAGTTTAATGACAAGCTTCATGCCTCGAGTATCGATATTGATACTCAACGAAAAATTGAAGAGCTTATTACTCAATATCAAAAGGATTTCAAAAGCTTAATTAATAAAGAACAGCAGCTTGGTTTGACCGAAAATGACGGTACTATGGCGCGAGTTTTAGCTGCAAACCAGCAAACTGAGAGCAGTACGAGTGACTTGAAAAACTTGGCTCTTAAGGCTATTGATGATGCTGAGAGTAGTAGCGTTAATGTCGGTATTACTGTGTTTATCTTTATTGCGTTACTACTATCAATCATTACCTACTTGATTATCCGCAGTATTATCGCGCCTGTTGAGCGTATCACGCAGATCATTTCTCGCATCGAGGTGAGTAAAGATCTGACATTGAGGTGCGATGCCTCCACCCAAGATGAACTTGGTGAAATTGCACAGCATTTCAATAGCATGGTGAGTAGCTTCCAACAGCTGATTGAGCAAGTGATTGAGTCGGTCGCAACGATTAACACTTCCTGTAAACGTGTTTCAGAAAATGCCATGCTCGCCTCCGAAGGTGTGGGCCAACAACTTAATGAGACCGACATGGTCGCAACAGCAATCACTGAGATGGGCGCAACGATTGAGGAAATCGCTAAAACAACCGAATTAGCGGCATCAAAAGCAGGTCAGACCCACGATAATGCCCAAAGTGGTCAATTAGAGGTTGAGCAAACGATACATAAAATCCAGTCACTTGCTGAGCAGTTGAATAGCTCAGCAGCGGTCGTTAACGAATTGGAACGTGACAGCGAGACTATCGGTAGCGTGCTAGATGTGATCCGCGGCATTGCTGAGCAGACTAACCTTTTAGCCTTGAACGCTGCGATTGAAGCGGCGCGTGCGGGTGAGCAGGGCCGTGGTTTTGCTGTGGTTGCCGATGAAGTGCGTAACTTAGCGATGCGGACGCAATCGTCAACCCAAGAGATTGCTAACATCATTCAAACCCTGCAGACGCGTACCCGATCGATTGTGCAATTGATGGAATCTAGCCAAAAACAAGGCGTTGAAAGCGCTGAACAAGCGGCAAGTGCTGGCGCTTTATTGAAGCTTATCAATAACGACGTGCGTAATATTATGGACATGAGCACTCAAATTGCGGCGGCTATTGAAGAGCAAAGTATGGTGGCGGCCGAAGTGAATAAGAATGTGGTGGTGATCCGCGATATCGCTGAGGAGTCATCCCATGCGGCAGATGCAAATGCGTCCGCATCGGATGAGCTTAAGGCGCAAGCTGAATTCTTATTCCGTGCGGTGAGTAATTTTAAAATCTAATGCGTAGAAGCCAGTTTACATCTGATGATCAGAAGCTGGCTTAAAAAATACACTAACAAAAACGCACTCCGAGGAGTGCGTTTTTATGTCTGAGTAATTAGCTCTGCAAGCTTAGTGATTCGTTAAAACAGTAAGCTGTGCATCGGAACCACTCAGATTAGTCAGAACGTTCAGCGACCGAACTATTCGCGACGTAACTATTAGTGACGGAACATGGCAGAAATAGACTCTTCGTTGCTTACGCGACGAATTGCCTCAGCCAGTACCGCAGACATAGTTAACTGAGTTACTTTAGCCACTTTCAACATTTCTGGGCTTAAAGGAACTGTGTCAGTCACAATCACTTCATCAATCACTGAGTTAGCGATATTTTCAGCCGCTTTGCCAGAGAAGACTGGGTGAGTTGCGTAAGCAAATACGCGGTTCGCACCATGTTCTTTTAAGGCTTCAGCCGCTTTACACAGAGTGCCGCCTGTGTCGATCATATCGTCAACGATAATGCAGTCACGACCTTGAACATCACCAATGATGTGCATAACTTGCGCAACGTTCGCTTGTGGGCGACGTTTATCAATGATCGCTAAATCAGAATCATCCAATAGTTTTGCTACTGCGCGAGCGCGAACAACACCACCGATGTCTGGAGAAACAACGACTGGATTATCTAAGTTCTTCGCTAACATATCTTCTAGCAGCACTGGGCTACCAAATACGTTATCAACAGGAACGTCGAAGAAACCTTGGATTTGCTCAGCGTGCAGGTCACAGGTCAGAACGCGGTCAACACCCACGCTAGACAGGAAATCGGCAACCACTTTTGCAGTAATAGGTACACGGGCGCTACGAACGCGACGGTCTTGACGAGCATAACCAAAGTAAGGAATAACAGCTGTGATACGGCCAGCAGATGCACGGCGCAGCGCGTCAACCATCACGATGAGTTCCATCAGGTTGTCGTTTGTCGGCGCGCAAGTGGATTGGATGATGAACACATCGGCACCACGTACATTTTCGTTAATTTGGACACTGATTTCACCATCGCTGAAACGACCAACCACTGCGTCTCCGAGTTTGCAAAATAGACGATCGGCTATCTTTTTAGCGAGACTGGGGGTGGCGTTCCCAGCAAAGAGCTTGATGTCGGGCACTGTATGAACCTCAGGCGTTTGCTTTATATTTTAGTGGCTAGAGTAACGACGATGTAGGGACGGGAGGAACCCGAGGCG
The DNA here is from genome assembly GCF_025653395.1 of Shewanella sp. SW24. Classification (NCBI taxonomy): domain Bacteria; kingdom Pseudomonadati; phylum Pseudomonadota; class Gammaproteobacteria; order Alteromonadales; family Shewanellaceae; genus Shewanella; species Shewanella sp. SW24. Next base: position 121,020 of record NZ_JAKKSH010000007.1, on the reverse strand, counting down.
TTATCGTTAAGTGGTTACTCTAGAAGAAAGTAGTTTAAGGGTGAGTGAGTCGCGTGATGAGCGGCGAAAGATTCATCCCTTGTGCAACAAATCCTTGCATTTCAGACGGTAATTTCGCCAAGGCTGCGAGAGCTTGTTGCTTTTGTGTGAATTCCCCGAACACGCATGCGCCTGTTCCTGTCATTCTCGACGGCGCATATTCTAGCAGCCAGCCTAATGCCTTGGCAACTTGAGGGTATTTAGAAACGACTAGTTTTTGACAATCATTTGCCCAAGGTTGGTTCATTAAGGTCTCTATGGCCAGTTTCGGGGTATCACGTGGTAAAAGTGGATCTTGGAATACTTCAGCGGTGGAAACATGGGCATCGGGTGCGATGATTAAGTACCAAGGCTCACTCGGATTTACCGCTTGTAAGCGTTCACCTACACCTTCGGCAAAAGCGGCGAAACCATGAATAAAAACAGGAATATCGGCACCCAATTTAAGGCCGATTTTAGCCAGTTCTTCGGTCGATAATTGGGTGTTCCATAACGTGTTCAGTGCCACTAAGGTGGTGGCAGCATCTGACGAGCCGCCACCTAAACCTCCGCCCATGGGTAGACGTTTATCCAACCAGATTTCGGCGCCGCCAGTAAAGCCTGTGATTTGTTGTAATGATTTTGCGGCTCGCAGAATTAAGTTATCGCTATCGGCGACAACATTAGAGATATTGGAGTGCAAAATCAGTTCTGCGGTTTCAGTGACCTTAAAATCGAGCATGTCACAGTAATCAATAAACTGAAACAAGGTTTGCAGTTCATGATAACCATCTGCGCGGCGACCATTCACGTGTAAGAATAAGTTAAGCTTGGCTGGTGCTGGCCAATGGCGTGAAATTGCTGCGGGCATGCTAAGGTTTCTCTTCGAGTATGATTTCAGGCTTGCCGAGGGCTTGCCATTGATTCAATTGTAGTTTGAGTTGTAAGTCACCACGCTCAAGCTTTAATTGATGGGGCACGTTGGCGCCGCTCTGGGATTGCCAACTTAAAAATGTGACCTGCCAAGGCGGTGGGGTTTGAGTGTTTGTGAGCTGTTTAGGTTTGCCTTGGCTATCGCTTTCAAGTACTTGATCATTTTGGCCAACTTGACCAGTGATCCACAAAGGTAAATCGGCCAAGGGGATGGACCAACCGCTGACGCGCTCGAGTAAACGCTGGGCATTCTCGTCGCGAAAATCTTTGCCATCGATATGTAAATGGGCAGAGTTCGAGGTTGAATTAAGCGTCAACACAGTTGTGCCTAGCATAGTCGTGAGTGTGAGTTCATCGCGATCTTCACTGTGGCGCCAGTAGATATTGGCACTGAGTTTATCGTCGGGAGTTTTTATCGCTAGTTTTCCCTGTAATTCCCAAGCTTTGGCTTGGCGCGCATCATTGACTGTGATTGGGCTTAAGTCAGTCATCGGCGGCAAAGTTTCACACCCCGCCAGTAAGAGTAGGGCGCTTAAGGTAAAACAAGAGAAAATGGTTTTTGTGAGGCGCTTCAAATTATTCATCTATGACTGATATACCAAAGTCCTTATGATACGAGGGCTTGGAAAGAATACCAATGCCAAACGTAAAATTTCCATCGGCGGTCACTTAGATTTGCTCCCTTGGGACAAATTTTGCCTTACCTATTATTGATAGAAAATTTAGGTAAGAAGTTAGACCTTTATTCGGTTTTGTTAAGCGTATTCTGTTTTTAGTTGGGCCAATTCAGTAGAATGCCCTTATTAAGAGAGTCGCCAAGAATCTAGAAAGAGTCAGATGAGCCTTGTAGCAATCGGTATTAACCATAAAACAGCCACGGTAGACCTGCGTGAGAAAGTAGCCTTCTCTCCGGACAAAATTCATGACGCTATGAAGAGTCTGGCCAGTCGTACACGCTCGGGTGAAGCCGTTATTGTCTCGACCTGTAATCGCACTGAGTTGTATTGCAACAATGGCGATGAGGCCGACATTATTGCGTGGCTTGAAGAATATCACGGCCTAGATCATGAGGATGTAGCACCTTGTCTCTATAACTATCACGGTCAAGATGCCGTAAGGCATTTGATGCGCGTAGCCTCCGGGCTCGATTCTTTGATCCTTGGTGAGCCGCAGATTCTCGGTCAAGTAAAGCAAGCGTTTGTTAAGGCCAAAGAGGCTGGTACGGTTGCGTTAACCATAGATAGACTCTTTCAGAATACTTTTTCAGTTGCTAAGAAAGTCCGCACTGACACTGAAATTGGCGCCGCCGCAGTTTCAGTGGCATTTGCCGCGGTAAGCATGGCGAAACATATTTTCTCATCGATATCGACCACTAAAGTGCTGTTAATTGGTGCGGGTGAAACCATAGAACTGGTTGCGAAGCATCTTAAAGATAACGGCGTGGCTTCAATGGTCGTAGCAAATCGGACGTTAGAACGTGCCCAAGGCATGTGCGAGGAGTTTGGCGCAACAGCAATTACACTGGCGCAGATACCAGATTATCTCCCAAAAGCCGATATCGTGATATCCTCTACCGCCAGCCCTCTGCCTATCCTAGGTAAAGGCATGGTCGAAAAAGCGCTAAAGCAGCGTCGCCATCAACCTATGTTATTGGTTGATATAGCAGTTCCCCGGGATATTGAGCCGGAAGTCGCCGATTTGGATGACGCGTTTCTGTATACAGTGGACGACCTGCATAGCATTATTGAACAGAATATGGCTTCTCGAAAAGAAGCCGCCGAGCAAGCTGAAGTAATTACTGAAGAACAATCTTTCCTATTTATGGATTGGATCCGTTCTTTAGAGTCGGTCGACAGTATTCGCGAGTATCGCAGCCAGAGCATGGCGGTAAAAGATGAGTTAGTGGAACGCGCCTTGAATAAATTAGCCCAGGGTTCAGACACTGAGCAGGTATTGATTGAACTAGCCAATCGCCTGACCAACAAACTTATCCACGCACCGACACAGGCCCTCACGGCAGCGAGTCGTCAGGGCGATTTGAATACTCTCGGTCAGTTAAGATCAGCGCTTGGATTAGATAAAAACTAAGGTTAGCGAGTTAAATGAAGGAATCCGTTATCCGCAAGCTGGAAGGCTTGCTCGAGCGCAATGAAGAAGTCATGGCTTTGCTGGGTGATGCTAGCGTCATTTCTGATCAAGACAGGTTTCGTGCGTTATCGAAAGAATATGCCCAGTTAGAAGACGTTGTTGCTGGCTTTAAAGCCTATCAGCAAGCGCAGGCCGATCTCGATTCTGCCAAAGAAATGCTGGAAGAAGACGATGCTGAAATGCGTGAAATGGCGCAGGAAGAGATGAAAGCCGCTAAGGCCAAACTCGAGCAGCTCGAAGACGAATTGCAAATTCTATTACTGCCAAAAGATCCTGACGACGATAAAAATGCCTTCGTTGAGATCCGCGCTGGTGCAGGCGGCGATGAAGCGGCTATTTTCGCCGGTGACTTATTCCGCATGTACAGCCGTTATGCTGAAGCAAATCGCTGGCAGATCGAAATCATGAGCTGTAACGAAGGTGAACATGGTGGCTTTAAAGAAGTGATCATGAAGGTCAGCGGTGAAGGCGTATACGGCAAACTTAAGTTTGAATCCGGCGGCCATCGTGTACAGCGTGTGCCAGAAACCGAATCCCAAGGACGTGTGCATACTTCAGCGGTTACTGTTGTGGTACTCCACGAAGTGCCTGAAGCCGAAGCGATTTCAATCAATCCAGCCGATCTGAAAGTCGATACTTATCGTTCATCGGGCGCGGGTGGTCAGCACGTTAACAAAACTGACTCAGCTATTCGAATCACCCATATTCCTACTGGGATCGTGGTGGAATGCCAAGATCAACGTTCGCAGCATAAGAACCGTGCCCAAGCCATGAGTGTACTGGCCGCACGTATTCAAGCTGTTGAAGACGAAAAACGCCGTAGCGCCGAAGAATCGACCCGTCGTAGTCTGGTTGCCAGTGGCGATCGCTCCGAACGTGTACGTACTTATAACTTCCCGCAAGGCCGCGTGAGCGAACACCGCATCAACTTGACCTTATATCGCTTGAACGAAGTGATGGAAGGCGATCTCGATGCTATTTTATTGCCTCTGATGCAAGAGCATCAAGCCGATCAGTTAGCCGCACTGGCTGACGAGCAGGGGTAATTTTGTCAGATCAATCTAGCATAGCCGAAGCCCTGCAATGGGCTTATGTGCAGTTAGCATCAACCTCTGAATCCGCTCATCTGGATGCAGAGGTTTTGTTGTTATATTGCCTCAATAAAAGCCGCAGCTATTTGTATACTTGGCCTGAAAAATCCCTAACGGTTGAACAGTGGAAACGCTTCCAGCAAATGGTACAGAAACGCCAAAAAGGCGTACCTGTGGCACATATTGTCGGTGAGCGCGAATTTTGGTCGTTGCCTTTTATCGTCAACGACACCACTTTGATCCCACGTCCTGATACGGAAATTTTGGTCGAAACTGCATTGAACATGCCGCTTTCCACCTACGCCAAAGTGCTCGATTTAGGCACTGGCACTGGGGCAATTGCGCTGGCGTTGGCGTCTGAGCGTGAGTCATGGCAAATCACCGCGGTCGATAAAGTCGATGATGCCGTGGCTTTGGCTATCGCGAATCGTGAGAACTTAAAGCTGCCACAGGTCGAAATTCTCCAGAGTGACTGGTTCAGTGCCGTAAAGTCGCGGGACTTTGATTTAATCGTCTCAAATCCGCCCTATATTGATGAAGCTGACGAACACTTGCACCAAGGTGACGTGCGTTTCGAGCCCCAAAGCGCGTTAACCGCCGCCGAGGAAGGCTTTGCCGATCTTTATTATATTGCCAACACAGCTCGAGATTACTTAAAGCCTAACGGCTATATCCTGCTCGAACATGGTTTTGAGCAGGCTGTAAAACTCAGAGCTAAGCTTATCGAACTGGGCTACGAGAATGTCGCGACAGTGCGAGACTTTGGCAGTAATGACAGATGCACTATGGGTAAATGGGCGGAGTAAGTTACTAAAAATAAATTCGATGACCCATAGAATAATGATGAGACTTTAGACTTATTAACTTGTCATCTCAAATATAACGCTATTGCCAATCTGCAATAGCGTTTTTTATGTATAGATATTTGCTTAAAATAGTGTCTTCAGTGAATATAAGATGACTATTCTTAGGAAATATAGTTATGGGATATAGTTTAATCAGCTGTGGAATGGGAAATTTTTCTTCAGCATTTGCTATAAATTTTATATAGCGTTAATAGAAATAACGTAATTAATTATGATAAAAATGGGTTTTCACTATAATTCTAAGTTAAATTTTTTATTGGGAACATAATGCCAGTATTTACTGGCATTATGGGTTTTAAATTTATAGCTTTAGAAACTGTAGCCTATTCCTACAGTGAAGCTCGTCATTTCAAATACTCCAGAATCCTGGTAGGCTAATGTTGTCATAATTTCGAAGCCATTATAAAAACGACAACGCCAACCTAATGCGGCATATAAGCCATAGCCATCGTCTGAATACTCCTCTATAGTTATAACATCATCACTACTATTTCCGTAGTCATTCAATTGATAATTAGCTTTAGATTGAGATAATCCGGCCTTAAATATCGCATTATGTCTTGCTGATATTTGGTATGTATATGTGCCAGCAAGCCGAGAGGAATAAGAGTTCTCCAACACGTAATCGTCAAAAACACCATGTATTGCTGCAGTAAAAGGCTCACTTTGAAATGGTGTGTAACCTACTTCAACTCCCCAATCTGGGGTGAATTGATAGCGATAGGCAAAGTCATAATGGGTAATCCCCCCATAGTCTTCTGTTGAGCCTAAACCCAAGCCTGCAGAGAAACCATGGGTTTCATCTGCGCTAGATGCTGTAGTGGAAATGAGTAAAGCTAAAAGTATAAATAAGCGTTTCATTGTACTTCCTGTAATCACATTAATCCATGAACGCTAAAAGTAACAGATTTGGTTGCTAATTGTAAACGTTTTGGTTTTTATTTATTTCGTATGGTCTCCCGATAAGTGGGCAGATGTCAGTAAGCTTATATTGAAACAAATGTAATAATTTATTATTTCTTCTTAGACTTCAGTAATTCACTATGTATTTTACTTGGTAAGCAGTAATTATTGTTAAATCCTCATTGTTTCTAAATGAACTAAATTAGATTTTTATAGTATTTTTTTGTGTTGGTTGTATTTGTATACAGTGTGCGGAAATACATTTTTAATGAATGGAAGTAATTTAATTCAGATTTAAGGTTTGATTTTTATGTACCATAATAATTAAAATTTTTTTATTAACGCTATTTTTGATCGCCACGAGTTCAAATCCGAAGTGCAAGATTTGGCAACTAAACCACTATTTTATTATCCAGTTAGAACACTAGGTTACTCGCTCCTTCCTGCATACCGTTCTATTTTTTCGAATGTTTAGGCCGTGATTTCGCGTTATTCTTTTGTAAATTTCCTTGTTATTCTGCCTCCATCAGCAAAGCGTTTGCGTCTTGAGTTAGCCGTATGATCTTGGCACTTCACGCACCGCTTTGCTCAACCGATAGGAGAGCAGCAATGAAAGTATTAAGTCAGTTTTCCGCCAAAGCCGCGATGGATGGCGATGGGGTCAATATTCGCCGTGTCGCCGATTTTGTGACGACTAAATTTGATCCTTTCTTGATGATCGACGAAATAAAATCCGATGATGAACAAGATTTTATTGGCGGCTTCCCCGCACATCCCCATCGCGGGATGGAGACGTTCACTTATATTCGTAAGGGCGGTTTTGAGCATCGCGACCAAATGGGTAATGTGAAGGCGATTCGTGCCGGCGATGTGCAGTGGATGAGTACCGGGTTCGGGGTAGTGCACTCTGAAATGCCGCTGGCCGATGCTGTTGATGGTCTGCATGGATTTCAAATTTGGGTCAATATGCCCGCCAAAGACAAGCTGCGTCCAGCTAAGTATCAAGATACTGCGGGTAGCGCGAGCGTTGAAGTGACCAATAACACGGGCGCTAGCTTAAAAGCCTTAGCGGGTGATTGGGGCTTTAAAGATCAACCGCTTATTAGTGCAGCTATTAAAGGATTAGCGGGCGAAGCAGCCATTGCTGATTTAAGTCTATCGCCAAATGCTGAGGCCACGCTCGATTTGTCTCAACATGAGTTTGTCGCCTTGTATTTGTACCAAGGTGACTTATATAAAAGCGATTCAAGCAAGGGTGAAGACTCACACTGGTCATCTGCTTCCAATCAACATCATCAGGGCGAGTTTTTAGTGCTCGATAGCCAAAGTGTGCTTAAGTTTAAAGCCGATGAGCGCGGCGCTGGGATGCTACTGTTTGCGGGTAAACCTATCCGTGAAAAAATCGTCCAGATGGGTCCCTTTGTGATGAACACCCAAGCGGAGATTCAGCAGGCGATTCGCGATTACCAAGAAGGGCGTTTCGGCCAGATCGCGTAATTTGTTAAATCTGCCGCACTGAGCTAATTCTAAATCCAAGCCTAAGCCCTGTATTCCTGCAGGGCTTTTTTGTTGCTGTTTACGCCTGCTATGTCTATTGCTTAAGGACTTGAGGCAAAAGCTGCGCTTTGTTGCTACAATAGCCGTGCTTTTGGGTTGAGCGAGCCTAGCGCTTAAATCTAAACTCAAGCTAGCCCAAAGCTAACCCAAAGCTAACCTGAATCTTGATAGACCAGTTAAATCGATAAGTAACGCAATTTCAGTAACCTAGCAGCCGCTTCGTTACCCACCACAGGATATTCACCTTGAGCAACTCTGATACTAAGCCTAATCCATCAATGGCTTTTTCGACTCTTAAGCTAAAACCCGAACTGCTTGAGAACCTTTCTTCTATGGGCTACAACGAGATGACGCCAATTCAGGCGCAAAGTTTGCCACCCATTTTAGCGGGGCAGGATGTGATAGGTCAGGGTAAAACTGGCTCGGGTAAAACGGCCGCCTTTGGCTTAGGGTTACTGAACAAGTTAGACGTTAAACGCTTTCGCATTCAAACCTTAGTGTTATGCCCAACCCGCGAGTTGGCCGACCAAGTGGCGCAGGAAATCCGCACCCTTGCCCGTGGTATTCATAACGTTAAAGTACTGACACTTTGCGGCGGTGTACCTATGGGACCACAGGTTGGCTCGCTGGAGCACGGTGCACACATTATTGTGGGTACGCCGGGTCGTATCGTCGATCACTTAGATCGCAATCGCTTAGATTTAAGCAATCTCAACATGTTAGTGCTCGATGAAGCCGATCGCATGTTAGAAATGGGCTTCCAACCCGCCCTCGATGCGATTATCGAACAAGCCCCGCGCGAGCGTCAGACGTTGCTATTCAGCGCGACGTTCCCTGAGCAAATTCAATCAATTGCCAAGCAAATCATGTATGATCCAAGCATGGTTAAAGTTGAAGGTAATCACGACAGCTTAAGCATCGCCCAGCATTTTTATCACTTAGACGATGACAAGGCGCGTATGCAAGCGCTGCAATTATTGTTGTTAGAACATAAGCCTGAAAGCGCAGTGGTGTTTTGTAATACAAAACGCGAAACCCAAAAAGTGGCCGATGAGCTTGAAGTCTTAGGCTTTAGCGTATTGGCTTTGCACGGCGATTTAGAGCAAAGAGACAGGGACGAAACCCTGCTGCAATTTGCTAATAAGAGTGCCTGTGTCTTAGTGGCGACCGACGTTGCCGCCCGTGGTTTAGATATCGATGCACTGGATGCCGTGTTTAACTATCACGTCGCCTATGACACCGAAGTGCACATTCACCGCATCGGTCGTACTGGCCGTGCGGGCAGTAAAGGCGCCGCTTATACCTTCTATAACGACCAAGACGGTTACAAAATTGCCTTGTTAGAAGAGTATTTAGAGCGCGAAATTACCAGCGAATCACTGCCATCAGAAAGTCTGCTCGGCAACAGGCCTTCAGCCCCAACCATGATCACTTTGCAGATCGATGGTGGTAAGAAGGAAAAACTGCGTCCAGGGGATATCTTAGGCGCGCTGACGGGCGAAAACGGTATCGAAGGCTCACAGGTGGGTAAAATCCAAGTGACCGATTACCGCGCCTATGTGGCCGTAAATCGTAAGGTTGCCAAGAAAGCACTGAACAAAATTACTGGTGGCCGGATCAAAGGAAAATCTTACCGCGCTTGGCCAATGAAGTAAGTTTGGCTTGAGTTGAATCGTACCTCGATTTAATTCGCTCTATTTTTAAAGGGAATAAACTCAGGTTTATTCCCTTTTTTGTTGGGTTTTATAGCTGTAGTCACTACACCTTTGTGTCTACTTCACCTCGAATCTTATTGGGCGATTAAGTAACACTTTGTATTTGTCTGCTTAATTGATATGCCCCTCAGCTTGCCTGTGTTAGAAGTGATTCTGAGTAAAAAATAAATGAGCGGATTAACGGCTTTGTCAGGTGATAGGGCTGCATCGGTTGGGAGTATTTATGTTTCGATGGACTATTTTACTAAGCATCTTTTTAAGCGCAGCGAGCGTTGCATCAATTCAGCCAGAGCCGCAACCGGAGTCTAAGCCAGAGCCGCAACCGTTACAGCATTTCATCTACATTAACCATCGTGAGGCTAACGGAGAAAACATTCGTGCCGACAAGGCGCTGCACGATCCCCGTTTTGGCGGTGCGCAGATTGTTTATACTTGGCGCAGTTTAGAGCCTAAGCAGGGCGAATATGATTTCAGTGCGATTAGGGCCGATATTGCGTATCTCGATTCGATAGGCAAAAAATTGTGGATCCAGCTGCAAGAGAAATCCTTTACACCCAGAGTCAATGTGCCGCGTTATTTGCTCGATGATCCGATTTATCAAGGAGGTGTGTTGAAGCAAAGCATGTTGAGCGCGCCAGAGCGTGATCCCAATAAACCGGTGACGGATGATGAGTATGGCTGGTCAGCCAAAATGTGGGAGCCCTCAGTGCGTGCGCGTTATCAACAATTGGTGTGTCAGCTTGGCCAAGAGTTTGATGGGAAAATTGCGGGCATTAACTTTAGTGAAAGCTCAATTGATGTGGGGACTGAAAACGCCGATGGAACGACCACCTTCCCCAGTGATTTTAATCCTAAAGCCTATATCGATGCGATTGGCGAGAATATGCAGGTATTAGCTGAGTCATTTCAGCATTCAACCGCTATGGTGTATTTGAACTTTTTGCCAGACGAATGGCTGCCATGGAATGACAAAGGCTATATGCGAGGCTTATTTGCGCAAGCCAAATCGCTCAACATGGGTGTGGGTGGCCCAGATTTGATGCCTTACCGTAAAAGTCATATGGCACAAAGTTATGCCTTTATTAAAGAGTACCCAGCGACACTGGTGAAAGGTATGGCGGTGCAAGACGGTAATTTGCGGCAGATTAATCCTAAAACGGGTAAAAAGAATACTGTGCCTGAGCTGCTGGATTTTGCGCAAAATTACCTAGGCTTAGACTACATTTTTTGGGTTGAAGATGAACCTTATTTTACGGATGAAGTCCTGCAGCAGTTGCCAGATACAAAGGCGAATTAACTTAGGTTGCCGTTTTAGGCTGTTTTTAAGGCAGTGATTGTTCAAGCCGATTATTGTTCAAAGCGTAGATAACGAGCTAAGCATCGATAAAGACAAACTAAGACAAACTAAGACAAACAAAAACGCCCAATTCCATACGGAGTTGGGCGTTTCTGTTTAGGACTTAATACGGCTAAATCGCTAAGCAAGTTCGCTTAGCTTTTGCATTAATCCTGTGAGTGTCTTGGACGACTCGCACCATTATTTGGGCGACGGGTGTTTTTCTTTGGGCCATTGGCGTAAGGATTCTCACCCGCTTGGCCACGATTCTCGCCAGCACCTGAACGGCTTTCAGTTGGACGACTAGCGCCTGCGCTATTGGCTCGGCCATCGTTTGAACGTGGTGGACGAGGTTTGGCATCACTGCGGGGGGCGCTACTGGCTTCACCGCTGTGTCTTGGATTCTTGTCGTTTGGCTTGTGGCCGCGCGCGACGTCACCGCTGCGTTGACCGTCTTTATGCTCGGCGCTTCTTGGAGCACCATCGCGTGAGCTAGGTTGGTTTGAGCTGCGGGTATTTCTACGGCTTGGTACTGATTTACCGCTACTTTTTCCGCCGCCACCTAAACGTGATTCTGGCAATTCATGGTTAAAGCCTTCAACCATTTCTCGGTCTAATACGCGATTGATCAAACGCTCGATATCGTTCAGCAGTTTGATTTCTTCGTTGCTCACCAGTGACACGGCTTGACCCGATGCGCCAGCGCGGCCAGTACGGCCGATACGATGCACATAATCTTCTGGCACGTTCGGTAAGTCGAAGTTAACCACTTGTGGTAATTGGTCTATATCTAAACCGCGGGCGGCGATATCCGTCGCAACCAGTACGCGAGCTTGACCATTTTTAAAGTCGGCTAAGGCTTTAGTACGGGCGGTTTGGCTCTTATTACCGTGGATAGCGGCGGCTTTGATACCTGCCTCTTCAAGGCTTTTCGCCAGACGGTTAGCGCCATGTTTAGTGCGCGAGAATACCAACACTTGTTGCCAATCGTTTTGCTTGATGAGTTGGATCAAAAGTGCCGATTTTTGGCTCTTATCAACTGGGCAAACCCATTGTTTTACTGTGGTCGCCGCCGCGTTACGTGGCGTGACCGAAATTTCGACTGGATCATTGACTAGGCCTTTTGCCAGCTCACGAATTTCATCGGAGAAGGTGGCTGAGAACATCAGGTTTTGACGTTGCTTAGGTAAAATGGCTAGGATCTTACGGATGTCGCGGATAAAGCCCATGTCGAGCATGCGATCGGCTTCATCTAACACTAAGATCTCAAGCTGGCTGAATTTTACCGCTTTTTGATTATATAGATCCATCAATCGACCCGGCGTCGCGACTAATACGTCGACACCGTGGCGCAATTTCGCGATTTGTGGATTGATAGGCACGCCACCAAATATCACCGCTGAGCGCAGTGGTAAATTCTTACCATAGGTTTCAACACTTTCTGCAACCTGAGCTGCCAATTCGCGTGTCGGAGTTAACACTAATGCGCGCACTTTGCCTGCTTGGGCACGGTTACCTTTACTTAGGAGTTCGAGCATAGGTAGGGTGAAACCTGCTGTTTTACCTGTTCCTGTTTGGGCGGCCGCCATCACATCTTTGCCTTGAAGCACAGCGGGAATTGCTTGAGCTTGGATTGGCGAAGGTGTGTCGTAGCCTTGTTCGGCAACGGCTTTAAGTATCGGGGCCGATAAGCCCAGGGAGGTAAAACTCATAGATTGGTCTCTTGTGGCAACACTGTGCTGCATTTATGGTCAATAGCCAGGTCTGCTGGCGGGCGTGCAGCTTACAGGATCAGGGCTTTAAGTGCCATCTAATAAAGGTTTTTGGGTTGGGTTTCATTCATATTGGCACATAAATCGCTTGTCGGCGGCTTTCACTCGGCCTCGCTTATCTTTTAGGCGCAAGTTTAGATGGCAGAGTTTGAGGTTATGGAAGTTAATTGATTTCAAGGAACAAGATGACTATTAGGCTTATTTCATCATATCAATTGAAGTCATAGGTATTTTTTTATCTAGAGTTAGAATGAGTTAGCGGTAGATCACGCTACAATAATGAGAGTGGTATAAACTAAAGTCGATTGGAGTAGAATTAATCAATGACGCAATTGGTTTAGCTATTTGTTCAGTTCGTGATTGATGTTATTTGCTGAATTTTTAACAATGAACCGAGCGAAAGAATTATTGAGTGTTTTCACAGTCACGTTTAACTGAGTCATTCATGTTTAACCGAGTCATTCATGTTTAACTTAGTTATTTAGATGGAGTGGCTTAAGAGCAGTTCTCTGCATGCTTGCGATTTATCTCACGTTTATTTTAGGATGAGGCATTGTGGGAACGGTTAAACGCCTCTCATTTATAGGTGGATTATGACAGCGATACAGCATATTGAACGCCTTGCACGAGGACGCAGTGAACAAGCCGTCGCTGTGATTAAAAATGTGCAGCAGATGTCAAATATCCCCATGCATGAGATGCAACTCGCGCTTAAACAATTGCTCAACTGTGGCCGAATTGCTCTGCATTTTCATCCCGATAGAATCGATAGCCGTGGTATGACTGTGGCCGAAGGTTTACTGCGCGATGGTCAATACCGCAGCCAGTTTGAGACCCATATTTCTAATGGTCAGTTGTCACCTGAGTTAGGTGGCCCACGGGATCATTGGGAAAATCAGCTTTTTGGGGATGTATACAAGGGCACTAAATCTCGGCCTAAATACGGTGCACTCGATCTGGGGATGTGGCAGGACGGTCCCGCCCCGCGCTTTGGTAGCTGCTATTTTCTGACTCATACGAGTGCGATGGCGCGCTCAACCTTTAGTTATCTCGACTCGTATCGTAATCCGAAAGAGAAGGGCACACTGTCATGTTTCGATGATATTTTAGCGGCGCTGCTGACTGAGAGTTTTGAGCGTCACTATGCCTTAGGCAAATCCGACTTTAAGCCGCTGAATGTGATCCATTATTTGGGGCATCAGCTCAATGCTTCCTTGCTGTCACGTTTCGAGCGGCCGCTATCGAATAATCTTGACCATTATATAGAGGCGCAGATCCATGGCGATGTTTCCCTCGATGAAGATATCGCCATGCTGGTGGCGGATCCCAGTTTTAAGGGTACTGATATTGGCGCAAGCTTAAGTAAAATTTGCGATAAATATGATATTGAGCTGCAATATCATGGTGGCTTTAGCCTGCATACGGCGCAGATCCCCAGTGATTTCCGTGGGCCAACTATGCCATCGCTGGCTAATCGGATTGCCATAGAAGACAGAGTTGATGCCCATGCCATAGGCGTGGCGGCGCGGGATTTATACCATTCCCCCCAGCATTGGCGTGAGCGCGGTAATCGTGCGCAAGTCGCCCATGAACTTAAGTTGCTCTGGCATGTACTAGTGAAATACGGTGGAGTGCAATAAGCGCGAACTCTTTAAAAATGCTTAATTGTAAACGTAAGCATTAACAACAAAATGAGTTTAGGGCGTAAATAAAACAGCGAGATAACATCAGGTTAACTCGCTGTTTTTCTATAGATATTTTATCGTTAAGGTCGCCTAGCAACCAGTGTCGACTTTTTTATAAGTGGGGACGCCCGTTGTCTCCCATTTATAGTCGATATAACAATTTGTCGCTTCGACTTGCGCTTCTGTGGGCGTGGCAAGGTTCAGTTTTTGCTTTGGTGTGGCGATAACTTCATAGGTGCCGTTGGTGGTGTAAATTCGATAGGACCACTCATTCACATTTAGCCCTGCCGCTTTAAAAATTTCTGGCGGAGTCGTGTAAGCCGTACTTGGCGTTATACCGCTGGTGCTGGCAGCCCAAGGCTGATAGTTTTCGCCACGGATTTCGTCGTAAACGACTCTATTCGTGGTGCCGCTGTGAGCAATTTCCGACTTTGATTTGAATAAAGTGACGGCGGATTTCATCGAAGCCAGTGCACCTGAGAGCTGACTCTTATAGGCATCTGATTGTAAATTAATGAATTTAGGTGCAGCTACTACGGCTAATACGCCAAGAATAATAATAACCACAACGAGTTCAATCAGGGTGAAACCAGCATTTTTATTTGGCATAGATAGAGGACATTTAATACAAAGAGCTTCATGCTACCTAAGTTTTTAAAATCAGGCTAGTACTAGGTAAAGTTCCGTTAACTCCTAGATTTATTTATCTTTAGCTCGTTTTTGTGAGTCCGCTAGCAAAAGTCTGTGATAGGGTTTCATCTGTTGTAGATGCCTGCGATACTGCGTCCCTATCGGAACTTTTTAGCTGTTGCAAGCCCCTTAAACTGAGTTGTTATCGATAGTCGATCCCCGCTACGAGTCGCTTAATTGTTTTCTTGTTGGAGCACCATGGATAAGTCGTTAGAAAAATCCCTTCTTGTTTGGCTTAAAGCCCAGAAAAAAGCCTGTGGCCTGTTCCTTAAATTGTCGTTATGGCTTGGGATGATAAGCGCCGTCGCTATGGTGGCGCAGGCTTATATTATCGCGACGATTCTGGATGGCGTGATCATAGGGCAAGTTATACCGCTAACTGACAATGCCCAAACGATCAGTTCCAGCGTGAGTATTGATACCTATATTCCTCATTTTATTGCGTTAATTGCCTTGATGTTACTGCGTGCCTTGCTGGCTTATGGGCGTGAGCGCGCCAGTTTTGAGGCGGGTAAGCGTCTACGTGGCCATATTCGCGCGGCAGTGATGGACAAGTTGACTAAGCTAGGTCCGGCATTTATTAAAGGTAAACCCGCAGGGAGTTGGGCCAGCATAGTCTTAGAGCAAGTCGAAGATTTACAAGATTTTTATGCCAGATATCTCCCACAAATCAGCCTTGCTGGTTTTATTCCCGTACTCATTTTAGCGGCGGTATTCCCGATTAACTGGGCGGCAGGCTTAATCCTGTTACTCACAGCGCCATTAATCCCTATGTTTATGATCTTAGTTGGCATGGGCGCTGCCGATGCTAATCGCAAAAACTTCAGTGCGCTTGCAAGATTGAGCGGCCATTTTATGGATAGATTAAAAGGCTTAAGCACGTTGAAACTTTTTCACCGTGGTGATGCCGAGCTTAAGGTGATCGCGAGTGCTTCAGAAGAGTTTCGTAGCCGCACTATGTCTGTGCTACGCATGGCCTTTTTAAGCTCAGCAGTCTTAGAGTTTTTTGCCGCGGTATCGATTGCAGTATTGGCGGTTTACTTTGGTTTCAGTTATTTAGGCCATTTGGATTTTGGCTATTATGGCGTCCATGCCAATATTAGTTCAAGTACAGATCCTGACATGGGCGGTATTCCTTTCAGCTTATTTACTGGGCTATTTATTCTGATTTTAGCTCCTGAGTTTTATCAACCGCTGCGCGACATGGGGACTCATTACCATGCTAAGGCGCAGGCTATAGGCGCGGCAGAAGCTTTGATTACCTTGCTCGAACATCCGGAACCTGAATTTGCCGGCCACGTCCGTATCAATAGCATAGAGACGCTGAGTGCCGACAATCTTGAGGTGTTCAGTATCGATGGCACGCGTTTACTTGGCCCGCTGAGTTTTGAGTTAAAAGAGGGTGAACGCTTAGCTTTAGTTGGCCCGAGTGGCGCGGGTAAAACCAGTTTACTCAACGCCTTATTGGGATTTTTACCCTACAAGGGCCATTTGTTGATTAATGGCCATGAGTTATCCGCATTAGACTTAGCCCATTGGCGACAGCATTTAGCTTGGCTTGGACAGGAACCGCAGTTATTTCACGGCACAGTGCGGGATAACGTTGCCTTAGCCGACCCCACTCTGCCCGACGATACGCTGTGGCACTTACTGGCTGAGGCCAATATCAGCGACTTTGTTAAGGCGCAGACATTGGGTTTAGATGCCCCAGTCGGTGAGCAATCTTCCGGTTTATCCGTTGGCCAAGCTCAACGTATTGCTTTAGCAAGGGCGCTTGGGCAGCAGGCGAGTTTGTTTGTTCTTGATGAACCCACAGCCAGTTTAGATAGCCAGAGTGAGCAGGCGGTGAGTTCTGCGCTGAATCGCGCCATGGCGGGTAAGATGTGCATTATGGTGACCCACAGATTAGATCAGTTAGATCAAATGGATACTATTCTTGTGCTCGATAAAGGCTTGATAGTGCAGCGGGGCGACTTTACCACTTTGTCTAACACAAACGGCTTATTCCAAACCTTACTGCGCGAGAATATTGAGTCCGTGGCGGATATTGAACTTGTACCGTTATTGGCAAGCGCCAGTGAGACGCAGCTTGATAGTGACGCTCCACTCGACAGTGCAGCCGAGTCTACTAAAGGAGATGCCCAATGAAAGTGCTGATCCCCTTTATTCGATTGTTCTCGCGTCAATGGCTGATGATGTCCGTGGGCTTGCTGCTGACCATTATTACTTTGATGGCGGGCATAGGTTTACTGTCACTTTCGGGCTGGTTTCTTTCCGCTACCGCGGTCGCGGGTTTGACAATAGTTACGGCGCAGTCCTTTAACTTTTTCACTCCTGCGGGCGGGGTGCGTTTCTTATCAATTGCCCGTACTGCCAGTCGTTATGGCGAGCGTTTAGCGACCCATGAGGCGACCTTTAAGTTGCTGACTGAGCTTCGCGTTTGGGCGTGGCAAAAACTCTTGCCGCTAAGTGCTAAAAATCTGCAGGGGCTACGCCGTGGCGACATGCTCAATCGCTTAGTGGCCGATATCGATACCCTAGATCATCTTTACCTGCGACTGCTCACGCCTATGGCAGCATCCCTTCTGATGACGGGGCTCTTGTATCTGTTTCTTGCTTGGTTCGATGCCAAACTTGCACTGAGTCTTTGCTTATTCTTAGTCGCTGTTTGGCTGGTGATGCCACTGCTATTTTATCGCCTTGGACACGCGCCAAGCCGAACTATGCTCGAGACCAAGCGTCATTATCGGGTGCAGTTGTTGGATATGTTGCAAGGCCAAGCCGAACTTAGCCTATTTGGCGCGAACGACAGATTCAGGCAGAAACTGAATGATGCAGAAATTGCACTTTTTCGCAGCCAAAGCGCGATGGCCAATATCACTGCTCTCAGCCAAGCCATGTTGATCCTCTCCACGGGCTCAGCCTTGATCATGATGCTTTATTTAGCCGCTCAAGGTGTGGGTGATGCCGTGCCGCCGGGCCCCATGTTTGCACTTATGGTGTTTGCGACTATGGCCTGCGTCGAGATGATGATGCCGATCGCGGGCGCGTTTCAGCATTTGTCAGGTTGCGTATTGGCCGCAACGCGAATTAATGAAATCACCGAACAAAAGGCCGATATTCAATTTGCTGTCGATACAGGCCTTAAGGCAAAGTCTGGCGCCTTACAGATTGAAGATATCCACTTTGGTTATCGAGACGATCAACACGTGCTGCAAGGCTTGTCCCTTGAGATAAATGCGGGACAAAAAGTCGCGTTACTTGGACCAACGGGTTGCGGTAAGTCGAGTTTACTGGCGCTGATTACCCGCGAATGGCAAGCGCAGCAAGGGCACATCAAGCTCGATAGTCTTCCTCTTTCAGATTACAGCGAGCGCGGCCTTAGGGATGCGATAACTGTGATTAGCCAACGCATCTATTTGTTTGCGGGCACCTTGCGGGAAAATTTAGTATTAGCGCTACCTGTTATCGAAGGTGAGAAACGCACGGCCCACGACGCGCGCTTGATTGATGTGTTACAGCGGGTTGGACTTGGCGCTTTACTCACGGGTGATAAACCGCTGGATATGTGGATTGGTGAAGGTGGACGTCAGCTTTCGGGCGGGGAGCAGCGCCGGATTGGTGTTGCAAGAGCGCTGCTGCGTGATGCGCCGCTGCTATTGCTCGATGAACCGACTGAAGGGTTAGATAAACGTACCGAGAGAGAAATTTTAAGTTTACTATTTGAGTTTGCTCAGGATAAAACCTTGCTGATGATTAGCCATCGTTTAACGGCTATGGCGAAGATGGATCAAATTCATTTACTCGGTCAGGGGAGGATTATTGCGTCTGGTACTCACCAGAGCTTAATTGAAGACAGTGCAGAGTATCAGGCCTTGTACCAAAGACTCGCTTAAGGTTTTGGATTTAATCTTTTAGAATTAAGACGTTGGCGCTCAATATTATAAATAGCGATATATTTTACCCATTAAAAGCGGATATGAATCTATGAACCCTGCGATGCCAGAAGCATTAGCCCCACAAATTAATGCTCATTTTAATGGTAAGTTTGAGGTCGAGCTTAAATATCGTTTATTGGATCGCCACGCTTTTTTCGCTGCCTTACAAATGAGAAATCCCGAGGTCATGCTCGAAGATAACCTTGAGCATGACTGTTACTTTGATCTGCCATCACAATCACTTAAAGGTGAGCACAAGAGCTTGTGTATCCGTGAGATGCAGCCATCGGGGATAATGCTGTGGATAGTGAAAGGGCCAGAAAAAGACCGCTGTGAAGCCGTGAATATCACTGAAGCAACAAAAGCAAAAAGAATGCTGCAGACCTTAGGTTATGAGTGCGTACTAGAAATTAAAAAGCGCCGCAGTATCTATTTTCTCGGTGAATTTCATCTAACAATTGATCATATCGAAGGTTTAGGGAATTTTGCTGAACTCGCGATTATGACAAATGATGAAACCCTGTTGCCTAAGTATGAAGTTCAATTGCAACAACTCGCTGCTGACTTAGGCCTAAGTGAAGTGCAGCGAGAGTGGTTATCCTATCGGCAGTTGCAGCAGGCTTTAAATAATAAGTAATGGTTCAATCTTTTGGATTAACAGCTTGAGGCTTAATAGCTTAAAGTTCCATAGTTTAAGTTTTATGGTTTGCACTGCTAAATTCGGCTAATCAATCCACTGCAACAAACCGCTATGGCTCAGTTCAAATCCCTTTGAGCTTCACTGTCCATATCGCATTCACTGTCTGTTTGAACTCGCTATCAACGACTTAAACTTAAGCAGTGTACTTAAATTCGAGTATCACATTTCAATTCAAGCCACCTTCACAAACTCAAACGGCTTAAATACTGATGACTCAGTTTTATTTGCCGTGAGTTACTTGATGCGTTTTAGCCTAAGCGTTGTGAAAAGGCGAGGTAGCGTTTAACTTCCGCTTCAGGGAATTTTAATTCGTCACCATCTTGAACACTTGAGAGTAAATTCTCCCGAGCGAAGCGTTTAATGGTCGCTGGTGTTTTATCTAGCATTTTGCACACTTCATCTAAGGTTAATAAGTTATCGCTCATGGCACTCTCCCAGTAATTCAATAGAAACATAACCCAAAGAGTATAGAACAATAATTCCAATCAAGATGACGCCAGCGGCCTAAACTGCCAAGGCTATGATTCTATTTTATGGTTGCGGGCGGTTTCCCGCACTTGGCTCTCTATTTGGAGATGGCCTTTTGCTGCCGTGATCGCCAGAACGGCACGGGACTTGAATTCGCGGCGATATAAGGTTGCGACCACAAATAAGCTGGCCGAGATAAAGAGTATCGGGTGTACAAACCAGCACAATACCGCCATTGAAAAGTAATAGGCGCGTAAACCATAGTTATAGGAGTGTGCCGCTTGATCTTGCACTGTCGCCATTTGTCTTGCATAGGCTTTGAGATTGTCATTTGAGCCATCGGTGTCCAGAGGACCCGCGCCTATCATCACGTTCACAAAGCCGTATTGACGCATTGACCAAGTAAACTGGAAGAAGGCCATCACAAAAATGCCGACTAGCAGAGCTAACTTGACTTGCACCAGCGCATGATTCGGTGGCGTAGCGAAGGGAATCGTCGCAATAACACTTTCTAGTCGTTCAACTTGCGCAAATAAGGTCAGTACACCCGCAAGCACAAACAGCGTGGTCGAGGCAAAAAAGGCAATATTGCGTTCTAAGTTGGCCAGTAGTGCCGCATCACCCACGCGCACACCGCGGGTCATCACCTCAAGCATCCAGTAAATTCTATGCTTATGCAGACCACGGGCAATACAGTCTGTATCTCTCGCCTTGCTACGGGCAAAGGCGGTGTAGCCAGCCCAAGAAACGATAAACCACACCAATGCAGAAATATCTAACAACGAAAATGTCATAGCCACCTTAGTAAAATGTAATATGGGGAGAAAGAGAGAGATTAGTCATGTGCAGATTATGAGGTCTATGAAAGATTTGGTGCAACTGAGAAACGATTCCCAGTAATGATTTTTTTGCATAGTGATTGTGATTTCACATTAGGATAAAACTGTTTTATGACAACTCCTGTGTCAGTCGCTTAAATATCTTCGATATAAAGTTGCTCACAAATTTCAGCCTTAATTAATATTTTGGTTACATCAGTATCAACTTTAGATTGACTTTTTAGGGCTAATTCCTTCTAATCCTTAACTTAATTTATTGCATCTAAAATTCAATTTTGAATTTTTAAAAAGTTAGGGATGACTATGAAGTCAAATTTGAAATCCATATCGCTCGCAGTTGCTGGCGTATTAGCGCTTAGCAGTTGTGCCATCACTCAATCTGTTGAAGATAATAAAGAAACTGTTATTGGTTGTGCTATTGGTACTGGTTTAGGTGTACTGATTGGGAATTATTTAGGTGGCAATGAAGGTATGCTTTATGGCGGTGCCGCTGGTGCTGCGATTGGTTGTACCGTTGGTTATGATTTTCAGCAAAAACGCGAAGCATTAGAACAGTTAGCGAAAACAGAAAATCTTGATATTCAATTTACTTCAATCAGCGCTTCAAAAGCATCAGATGAACAACAAAGTAGCTTACTGATCAGTTCAACCGAACAAACCATGTCGAAGGAAGATTCAGAAAAGTACGCTAATTATCAAGTTGTGGGTATGGCTGCGACAGTTTCGAGTAATAGTGAAGTGATGTTTGCTTCTGGAGCTTCAGAGGCGACGCCACAAGCTAAACAAAAATTTCAAAAACTCGCCGCTATCTATAAAGACTCTAAACAAAACATTTTGATTACAGGTCATACAGATGCCAGTGGTGCTGAATCGTTAAATCAAGAGCTTAGCGAAGCGAGAGCGCGTTATGTGGCAACCCTCTTTAATCAAGCTGGCATTCCGACTGAGCGATTATTCTTCCAAGGTGCAGGGGAGTCACAGCCTGTTGCAGCTAATAGTGATGACGCTGGCAAAGCAAAAAATCGTCGAGTAGAAATTATTGAAATTGACGGTAAACCGGATCAATTACTGGCTTATTCATACAAACAGAAGGCAAATTTGAGTTATTTATCCCGCCGATCGCAGGATAAAGTGGCAGCAGCCAAGCCTACTAATCAAGTGGAAAAGCAGCCTACAACTCAGCCAACTAAACCGAGCACTTCTCGCCTTGAACCAGCTCAAATACAAATGACGGAGTCGGAAATCGTCAAGTTACTTGAGCCAGTGAAACTGCAAAAAGCCTTGGTAGATTTTGGTGGTAAGAAAATGCTCGACCCATCGACAAACTTTACCCAGTTAGTGGGTGCTAAAAAAGAGAGCGGTTTTGCATTATTTAGCAAGGCGTATGCATCTGAAGTCTCTAGCCTAAATTGCGCCGTTGAGGGACCGAGAGTCACGGGGGACGTGAAGAGTTTAGCCACAGGTGAGAGCTATAATCGTAAGGATTACAACACAGCAGATTATTTACCGGGTATGAATGGTACTGCTTGGGGTTATAAAGTGAATGGCCATTATATTGGTTTGACCCCTGTTGCTGTGATTAAGGACAGTGGCACTGCTGTTTCTGCGCCTAAAGTGAATATTTGGAAGAATTACAAAGGTTCAAGTAAAGATGATCCAAATTATCAGCTTACGAGCCATGTAGAGACTTATTATGGTGATAAAGGCTTGTTATATCGTGTTTTTACAACGGAAAAAGACTCTCCTGTGCGCTGTATAGATGTGGTGATGCCAATCGATCGTTCAGCGACCGCGATTGCTGGCAAGTTGTACTACGAGAAGAATAAAACGGTTTATGAAGCCGATTTTGAACCCAAATTGTTATAAGCAATGTGCTTAGGAGCGGTAAATGGATTTTGTGTCTATGTTATTTAATGAGTATCGCACGTTAGTGTCGCTGTTACTTTCGTTGATGGTATTAGTGGTCATTATTACGGTTTGGTGGGATAAGGTCAGTTTCTGGTGGCTTAATACATGGTATGCCTTTCCGGTAATCGGTAAGGAGAGTCGCTTAGCGAAAGATTATGAAACCCAAGTTAAGATTTACGATAAGGATTGGTTGAATACTGAAGTCGCACTGTGTACTGATTTTGCCGCTCATTATGAGAAAGTGAATAAGGACGAGGAGCTTTTCAGTAAAAGCCAAGACTATTTAGGTAAAGTGACAGAAAATGGTCGTAACAACTTACATATTTTGGGGTGGATATTGATTGCCGCTTTAGTGTTTGTTGAAGCAATGGGATTTAGTTACGTTCTTTCAGGTTTCACGATTCCCGGAGCATCGGAAAAACTACAGCAGCAAGGTGCTGTGGGTATCGCCTTCATAATCTCGGTTTTACTGGTAGGTTTAACTCACTTTACTGGACATGAGCTGCATGCTAACTCGCTCATTAAAAAGGCCAAGGTCTGGTGGAAGAATGCTAAAAACCGCGACAAATCGACGCCAGAACTGGCACCTAATACTCGCATTAATTTAGATAAAACCTTTGAGGATGATAATGAGCCTCAATATAAGCAACTCATTAATCGGATCTCTACTAACGCAGAGGTTAAGCCCCGTTATTTCATCACCACGGTTACTGCTATTGCGATCCTAGTTATTGCAGTATTGGCAACCTATGTGCGTGGTCAAGTGCTTGAAAAAATGCACATTGATGAAGTCAATATTCAGCAAACGAGTGGATTGTATCAAGAACAAGACCCCTATGCTGAAGCACCTCCAGCACTCTTACTGGATGAGTCTAAAAGTGCAGGTGATAAAGCAAAGGATGACGTGTGGGATCGTGAACAGAAAGGCGGTTGGGGAACTTTTATTTTTCTTGCTTTCTTATTCATCCTATTACAGATTTTCGGTATTTTAATTGGTTTTAAAACCGGATTTGCTGGCAAACATTCTAAAGATGCGCGTAAAGAAATTGGCAACTTTAAAAGTGAGCGTGAGTTTAAGACGCATTATTCTCGTTTAAAGCAGCAAGTTGCGCGTGTAGCCCAGAAGCGCCTAACTAACTTGCAGCAAAGAATGAATCAAAAAGCCGAAACTAATTGCCAAGATCCTAAGGTGCTAGAGGTGTTAGAGGCCTGTGGTGAGCGTTCATTCCTGACGTATATGGAAGATTTAGGTAATGCCGAAAATCGATATGATCAATCGGTACGTTTACGTGAGCATCAAACATTAGCCAGCCATCAGGCGATGAAAAGTGCCGCTGTGGTGGCAACGTCTCATATTGTTGAGGTAGAAACTTCCGAAGCACCAGAGGCGATGGAAGCAAGATTGAAAGCCGAGCTTGTTGCTGAAGCGAATGCTAAAAAAGCTGCAGAGGCCGAAACGCCAGAACAAGCTGAACAACGTATTCGACAAGAGCTGCTTGCTGAAATAACTCAGCAAAAAAAGGTTGTTGAAACGGAAGAACAGATGCGCGATCGTTTACGCAAAGAGATACTTGGAGAGTTAAGTTCATGACAGGAATGACAAAGCTTGCTAAGTTGGTGGTTACTGGCTTGTTTGGCACTTTAGCTATTTCTATGTGTTTGCCTGCGATGGCCGCTGAGAGAAATGATATTAAAAGTTGCTACGAGTTTGCCAAAATTGATCCACTAACGGCAAAGACAGTTTCTGGCCGACATTTGTTTGTGGCGATCGATGGTACTTTTTCTCCGGACATAAATATTAAACAGTTAGTTCATGAGAAAGTGCATCTCTTCCTACAAGCTGGGGATAAAATTACTATCATTAGCTTTAGTGCTTATGTAAAAGATTTTTATACCGATGTTTTGTTTAGTGGCAGGCTGGATACTGATATTGCTGACAGGGATGACGTATCGAAGAAAAATCTAATGGCTTTTGATAATTGCATGAACAAGCAAGCTCAGTTCGTTAGAAGTAAAATTGATGCCCATATAAAACATGCTTTTAAACCTAATTATGTGGATTTGCCCAAAACTGAAATCCTCAGTAATTTATCTCAGGTTATTGCGCCGCAAGTGGCTGCCGATACCGAAGGACGCCGAGTATTGTTACTTGTGTCCGATATGGTTGAAAATTCAGATGTGACCAGCTTTTACAGTAAAAACACCTTAAAAGTTATCGAACCTGAGCAAGAAATGCTAAAAATACAAAAAGCGAATATGCTGAGTGATTTTAAGCAGGCAGATATTTACGTATTAGGTGCGGGTTGGGTTCCTGCTACATCAAAAGGATTTAGAGGCGGTCAAGTAATGTTGCCGTTGAAACAGTTTTGGCAACAGTATTTTGAGTCCTCCCATGCTGAACTTAAAGGTTTTGGCCAACCCGTATTAATGACGGATATGTAATGACTGAGATTTTAATTAAATTGTTACGTCATAGATAAGTACCGTTTTAGACTCTAATAAAAAAGCCAGACTCAGTCTGGCTTTTTTATTGTTATCGCGATGGCTAAAGATGCATAGCGATATTCTAAAGCAAGTTCAGTGTGCTTATTCTTCGCTATCACCCAGTGACAGTAACGTGGCGTTACCACCTATGGCGGTGATGTTGTTGGTGCGGGTCTTTTCAGTCACAAAACGGGTTAAGTAGTGTGGGCCACCGGCTTTAGGACCTGTGCCTGACAGGCCTTGACCACCGAAAGGCTGTACACCCACCACAGCGCCGATTTGGTTACGGTTAATGTAGACGTTACCCACATTCACTTTGTCGGCAACTTCAAGGGCATGGCCTTCGTTACGGCTGTGGATACCTAAGGTTAAGCCAAAGCCTGTGCTGTTGATCTCGTTGATCACTTGGCTCAGTTCGGCTGCCTTGTAGCGGATCACGTGCAGGATTGGGCCAAAGTGTTCTTTTTCGAGCACTTTGATTGAGTCGATTTCCACTGCTGTTGGCGACACGAAGTGACCGTTCTCAGTGCCAGCAGGCAGCGGCATTTGCTTGATAAGCTTACCGACTTGCTTGATATGATCGATATGCGCATCTAAGTTGGCTTTGGCGGTGGCGTCAATCACTGGGCCTACGTCGGTTTTGATTGAACTTGGGTTTCCAATCACCAATTCATCCATGGCGCCTTGCAGGACTTCGATCACGCGATCGGCGATGTCTTCTTGGAGGAATAGCACGCGCAGTGCGGAGCAGCGTTGGCCCGCGCTGGTGAATGATGATGAAACCACATCGTTAACCACTTGCTCGGGTTGAGAGGTTGAGTCCACTACCATGGCATTCTGACCGCCCGTTTCGGCGATTAATGGAATAATCGCGCCTTCGCGGTTGGCGAGTGTGCGGTTAATCAGTTTTGCTGTGCCAGTAGAACCGGTAAAGCACACGCCACCGATACGTTCATCGGCCGTAATTGCGCTACCGACAGTTGCACCAGTACCTGGTAAGAATTGCAGCACCTCGACAGGAATACCCGCTTGATGAGCGAGTTGCACCGCACGGTAACCAATAATCGAGGTTTGTTCCGCGGGTTTTGCGATGACTGTATTACCCGCCGCTAATGCCGCAGACACTTGACCGAGGAAGATGGCCAATGGGAAGTTCCATGGGCTGATACACACGAATACACCGCGGCCTTGGAGGAACAGTTCGTTCAGTTCACCCGTTGGGCCTGGAAGCAGTTCAGGTTTTGCCATCATCTTCTTGGCTTGTACTGCGTAGTAACGACAGAAATCAACGGCTTCACGTACTTCGTCGATACCGTCTTGAATGCTCTTGCCCGCTTCTCGGGTGCACAGGGCGATCAATTCTTCGCGGTTTTCTTCTAATAAATCGGCCAATTTTTGCAGTGCAGAGGCACGGGTTTCCACTGGTGTGCGTGCCCAAGAGGTAAATGCTGCTTCAGCAGACGCGACGGCTGCTTCGATTGCAGCTTTGTCGGCGAAGGCGACTTGACCTACGGTTTGGGTAGTGTCGTATGGGCTAACAACAGTTTTATGTTCGCCAGTTAAGGTTTTACCGTTAACCAGAGGGCCCGCTTGCCATTGGGTATTTTTAAACTGTTCTAGTGCCGCGAAAAATGGCTCAGATTCGGAAATGATGTTCATATTGAGTCCCTTGGAATTTTTGCGTTCGCTACCGAAAATATCGGCAGGTAAAACGATTCTGTTGTTAGCCAGGGTTTTATAGCCCGTCAGCGTTGTTAGCGGATGCACCACTAATGACTCGATGGGGGTTTTAGGATCCACCAGTTTGTGGACGAACGAAGTATTCGCGCCGTTTTCCAGCAGACGACGGACTAAATAGGGCAGTAGATCTTTATGCGCACCGATAGGCGCATAAATACGTACCGCTTTAGCACCGGCTTCAGCCAAAATCGTGTCGTACAGCTCTTGTCCCATGCCGTGTAAGCGTTGGAACTCATGGTTACGATCGCCCGCCATATCGGAAATTGCCGCCACCGTTTGCGCATTGTGGCTAGCAAATTGTGGGTAGATAGCACCGCGAGTCGCATCCGATAACAAGTAACGGGCGCAGGCGAGGTAAGAAACGTCAGTACCGGCTTTGCGAGTGTAGAGTGGATAAGCGGCTTCGCCAGCTTGTTGCGCCCACTTAAGTTCGCTATCCCAATAGGCACCTTTTACCAGACGCACTGGGATTTCATCCCCTTGATTTTTTGCCAGACGCGTTAACCAAACCAGTACGGGCAGGGCACGCTTAGAGTAGGCTTGTACTACTATGCCGAGTAATCCCCAGCCTTTAGTTGCTTCAGAATTAAACAGTTTTTGGAACAGTTTTAGTGATAACTCGAGGCGATCGACTTCTTCGGCATCGATAGATATACCGATATTTAAGCCACGTGCCAGCTTAATCAGGCGAATCACTGTGTCGTACAGTTCAGTCAAGACGCGGTCTTCATTGGCCACTTCGTAACGTGGGTGCAATGCCGACAGCTTGATGGAGATTGTTGGCCGCGGTGATTCATTTTCGTTATAGCTTTGAGCACCGAGCTCAGTGATCGCATTGGCGTAATCGGTATAGTATTTCTCGGCATCTTTGCGAGTTAACGCCGCTTCGCCCAGCATGTCGTAGGAATGGGTATAACCTAACTTACGTTTATCTTCGCTGTTTTTTAGGGCTTCTTTCATGTTGCGGCCCAGTACGAACTGCTTACCCATGATCTTCATCGCTGCCATCATGGCTTGACGGATCACGGGTTCACCGAGGCGATTCACTAAGCGGCTCAGCAAGTTGCTTGGAGTACCATCGAGTTTTTTATCGAGTTTAACGATTTTACCTGTGAGCATTAAGCCCCAGGTCGATGCGTTAACCAGTACTGAGTCACTCTTGCTCATGTGCTCATCCCACTTAGCGCCTGAAAGCTTATCTTCAATCAGCGCATCGGCAGTGGCCGCATCGGGAATTCGCAGTAAAGCTTCGGCTAAACACATCAGGATAATGCCTTCCTGTGTTTCTAAGCTGTACTGTTGCAGGAAGGCATCTATGCCGACCATCAAGCCTTTTTTATCGAATTGACGAACCTTATTGACCAGTTCGTGGGCACGACGAGTGACGCGCTCTATGGCTTCATCACTGGAGGGCACTAGTTTGATCAGCTCTGACAAGTATTGTTCTTCATCGACAATGTAGTTGTCGCTGACTGCTTTGAACAGTTCGTCGAGATTGGCAGAATCGTAGCGGCCTGCCAGCACTTCACTCGCTTTGAACATAGTTATCGCTTCCATCTTGGCCGTTATTGGGGCGCTATTGTTGAAACAAATTGGGAGGCGCCAAACGCATTTGATATTTTGTATACAATATGAAGGTTTGCGCGCGCAGATTATACAACCAAAATGTGACGGACAACACTATAGCGTGAAAGATTGTGAAGCTTGTTTGATTAGCTTGTTAATAAGTCGATGTAACGCTTGATTGACAAAAAAGCCAGTGTTTGAAAACACTGGCTTTTGGAAGGTAAATTAAGACTTTTTGTGTGTCAGACTCACATCCAACGTTTTTTATTGCGACGTTGTGGTCTAGGTAAATACACTAAAATAATGCCTAGGATTAAGCCCATGCCTGCGATTAATCCACCTTGGCGCCAAAGTTCAAAACGCTCGTCTTGAGCTGTGCGATCTACCGCATTTTTCAGTTGATCACGTTCTTGAGTCGTTTTAGCTAGGTTGGTTTCTAACTCGCTTAGTTTAGCCTTTAATTCGAGCAGTTCGCCGGCATGATTATCTGTTGAACTTGATACTTCTGCTAACTTAGCTTTGGCCTGTGCGAGTTCAGTTGTTAACGCAGGGACTTGCTCACGGAAACTTTGAGTCGAACTGATCAAGTTGGTTTGTACCCAACCTTCACGGCCTTTATGGTCGATTATTTTGGAGTAATCACCTTGAGTTTCGTTGAGCAGTGTCACAGGTTGACCCGCTTCAATTGATCCAACAATTCGAAACTCAGTACCAGGGCCACCTAAAAGATACAGAAACACGTTATCCGAGATGTAGCGGGATTGGCCTTCGGCCAGCAGGTTGGAAGACAGCAAGATCATTCCTACCAGAGTCAGGAGTCTAAACACTTTTGTATTCTCATCAACGAAATAGTCTGCACATGCTAGGGATTTGAGGCCTGTAATGCAAGAGGGAAGTCATAGACTTCCCTCAACTTTACGGCATCCATGCTATGACCATTCCAATTTAATTCAATCTTTCCTACGACCTTCTAGTCCTAGGCGCTAATACTGCTTAATGTCAGCAACACATTTAGCGAGACTTCTTAATTAAAAATACCTTTAATCATATAGAAGAAGATGATTGATAGGCCAGCACCTGCTGGTAAGGTCACAACCCAAGATACGACTATATTACGTACCACACCAATGTTAATCGCTGCGATACCACGGGCCATACCTACACCTAATACCGCACCCACTAAGGTTTGTGTGGTAGAAATAGGTAAACCAGTGCTAGAAGCAATAACTACAGTCGTTGCCGCGGCTAATTCTGCCGCAAAACCACGACTTGGCGTCAAGTGAGTGATGTTTTTTCCGATAGTTTGCATAACGCGCTGACCAAAAATCGCCAGACCCATCACAATACCTACGGCACCCAAAGGTAAAATCCACCAGACTAGAGGTGATTTCGCTGCAATCTCACCACCGCTATTGACGACAGAAACAACCGCCGCTAATGGACCAATCGCATTTGCTACATCGTTTGAACCATGGGCAAAAGCCATACAACAAGCAGTCAAAACCATCAGGATCGCAAACACTTTTTCAACGTTTTTGAACTGGGTTTGACGATCTGCTTTATCACTCATTTGTAAGCGTGAAATGGCGATTTTACCTAAGATACCAACTACAGCAGCAATAGCACCTGCGAGTAGGTAAGACTCGGTAACTGAGAAATGCAGACCAACATGGGATAAGCCTTTCATAATCGTCATTAATGACATGATGAAACCAGCAAATGCCATATAGAAAGGTACGAAACGCTTAGCATTACTCAATGGATCGTCAGTGTTGAAAATGAGTTTTTGAGTGCTTTGGAAGAGGATGAATGCCATAAAGCCCGAAATAGCGGGGGTTACGATCCAAGAGCCTACAATCCCGCCTACTTTATCCCATGAGACTGAATCTGCACCAACACCCACGGCGGCGAAGCCAATAATGGCACCGACGATGGAGTGAGTCGTTGATACTGGCCAGCCAAGAGCCGATGCGACGACAAGCCAAATACCTGCTGCCAACAATGATCCTATCATGCCGTAAACCAGCAATTCAGGAGTTGCAGTGAAATAGCTAGAATCAATAATACCGCTACGAATTGTATTGGTAACTTCGCCCCCAGCTAAAAATGCACCGGAAAACTCAAAGATCATTGCGATAATAATCGCTTGTTTAATTGTAATTGCGTTTGAACCTACAGAGGTTCCCATCGCATTGGCGACGTCATTCGCCCCAATACCCCATGCCATGAGAAAACCAAATGCAGCCGCAATGGCAATAAGCCACGGGCCATTGGTGACTAAGACGTTAGCCACCTCAATACCTGCATCAACCATATTGATACCTTGATAACCTTAATTTGTTAAACGCGAGCCAGCATAAGCTCAAGACGCGAACCGACGCGTTCGGCAAGATCTGCAAGACCACCGACCCATTCAATCGTTTTGTAGAGGAACATCACATCGACAGGATTCAATTCAGATTCCATAGCGAATAACTGACGGCGTAACTGAATTTGTAGATCGTCAGTATCTTCTTCGATGATATCGAGTTCGTTGATCATTTTTGCCACTAAGTCGACTTCACGGCCACGGAAACCTGTTTCTAACAGATCTTCGAGTTCATTAATGACTTGTTTTGCTAGTGCTACCGCATCGATACAGCGTTGTAGATAAGCAATAAATGGGACTTGCATGACCTGAGGGATTAACAGCTGACGGCCGATAACACGACCGGAAATATCTTTGGCTTTGTTGGCTATCTTGTCTTGTTGAGTTAAAAGTTCCAATAAATCTGTACGTTCTACTGGCATAAATAAACCGCTTGGCAGAGTCAGACGGATTTCACGCTTCAGTGAATCTGCTTGCTTCTCGGCTAAACTAATTTGCTTACGTAATTGAACTGCACTGTCCCAGTTACCTGTGATAGTGGCTTCGAAAAAGGGGACGAGTAACGATGCGCAATCGTGTACTTTGTCCATGTGCTCTTGAAGAGGCTTAATTGGCGATTTTGCAAACACGCCCAAAATAGAGTTTACTGGCATTGCCGTTTACCTATTTAGATTGTTCCATTATTGGAAAAAGCGGGCGCATGTTAACCTATGCGTCCGCGTATTGAAACTGTGTTTTTTCAGAAAAAACGACAGGTTTATTCTAACGGGTTATATACCAACTGCAAAACCAAATCCTACGGGATTTTTATGACACATTTGTGACATTATGAACTAAAGATGACGCATCGATGAATATTTGATGACAAAGTGAGCGGTTACGCAATGAATGCTGAGATTGAATTAAAACTGTTTTTCCTGCCGATATATCAAGAATCCCTGATAAATAAGTTAGATAGTCTCGATAATGCCGTACCTCAAGGTCAACGTCGTTTGGCGAATGGTTACTTCGACACCCCTGACTTGCAATTACGTCAGTGGGACATGGGATTGCGGGTGCGCGGTTACGATGCGCACCGAGAGCAGACCATAAAAACCGCAGGACAAGTCGTGGGCGGCATTCATTCGCGGCCCGAATACAATGTGACTATCCAATCCGATAGCCCAGACTTAAGTCTATTTCCTACCAGCATTTGGCCCGTTGATGCCGATTTAGCGGCGACGCAAGCTCAGTTGACTTGTATATTTCACACCGATTTTTATCGTCGCGCTTGGCATGTTCAGATTGATAACAGCGTGGTCGAAGTGGCGTTAGACATAGGTGAAATCACCGCAAATGGCCAGCAAGAAGCCCTGTGTGAGCTCGAGTTTGAACTCCTCAGCGGCGATACTGAGGCGCTACTTAAGCTGGCGATGCAAGTGGCGAGCGTTGTGCCCGTGCGTTTAGGTAAGGCCAGTAAAGCGCAGCGGGGCTATCGATTGGCGGGCAAGGCTAAGCCGCTCGATTTAAAAGCATTGGAATTTCTGCCACTGGCCGAGTCACACGATTCTTCTTCACAGGATTTAAGTGCAAACTGCCAAATCCTGCTTGAAACCGCCCTTGAGCGTTGGCAATTATTAGAGAGCATGATCGCAGAGGAAAGCGACCCTGAAGCCTGTGTGGTACTATGGTGGCGGATGCGCGCCTGTATTCGTTTGCTGCGCATGACCCTAAATCAGTTCGAATTATTGAATGTGACACTGTCTAGCCAATTTATGCTGATTGAAAAGCAGCTCGATTTTATTGAGCAGGCACAGGCGTTGACCGCTTTGCTTGGTAGCCAAAGAGGCTTATTTGCTAAACTTGGCCAACACGCCCAAGTTAAAGTGCGACTTCTGGCGCAACTGACAGAGATTAATCTGACGGGACGCTTACTCTTCCTATGGCAACAGACCGAATATGGTCAATTACAGCTGGCTATTGTTGAACTGTTGCTAAAGATCAGTGCTGGTGAAGTGGATATCACCCATCAGCCTAGCTTACACCAGCATGCCGATCGTGCTCAGCAAGCTTCTTGGATGGCGATAATTGAGGTCATGCCACTCAATAGCGTCATGACAGCGGCAAATTATCTACAAGTGGCCACAGTGTTGGATGCGAGCATTCTTGTGGGTCATGCCTACGGCAGTTTATATGAGGCGAAATCACGGGACGCATTTCGTGCACCTTGGCAAGATCTCGCGCTTGGGATTAAAACTTTGGCTTGTTATCGCGCCTTACAGGATGCGAGTCGGGAGTTAGATATCAATTTAGCTGAGTGGCTGGAAGACAAGCAGCAGAGTTTGTTGTTTGCTATGGAATCGACACGCCGTAACGCGATGCAACAGCAGGTCTACTGGTAATATTACTTTTTATCGCTGATAAACGGAAAAGGCTCAATCTATATTAGATTGAGCCTTTTCATTAGTCCGTTTTCGCAACAAAGTCAGCTATTTTTTGTTTTGATAGCCTGCTTAAGTTCCGCAATTTGAGCCAGCATTTGCGCTTGATTTTGTTCTATTTTTTGTTGGTTCTCTTCCATTCTCGCTAAGGCTAATTCAAGCTCTGATTTGATTTCGGCTTTATGCGCATCTTGGCGTTCTTGGCGTTCAGATTCATCTGGCGCGACAAATACCGATGCCATATAACCTGAAATCACACCAAAAAAACTCACACCGCTGACAATGACCACGCCACCTATGATGTGGCCTGCTGTGCTTACAGGATAATAATCGCCGTAGCCGACGGTAGAGATAGTGACTAATGCCCACCAAATCGCTTGCTCAGCGGTCTGGATATTGGCGCCTTCGGTGCCGCTTTCGACGATGAGCATAATGACGGAAGCTAATGTCAGAATCGTCACCATAGCAACCAGTAAACTGGCTAAGGTGGCTTGTTTACGTTGTTTTACCAGTGGGAGCAGCAGTGAGCGACTCATGCGGATCAGGCGTATTACCCGTAGGATTTGAAAAAGCCGTGCCATACGTAGGGCTTCAATCGCCGGAATACTGGCAATAAAATCAATCCAATGGTGTTTAATGAAAAAGCGTTTATCGCGAGCACGGATCAACCCAACAAAGAAGTTGATCATAAAAATCATGCAAATACTGGTATCGACAAAGAAGAGCAAGCGGTAGGTTTCGCTATCTAGGCGGCCGAAGGTCATGACAAGTACTATGATCACCGACAGCAAGGACAATAGCATCATCGCCATTTCGAATGGAGAAGGAGTGCCAAGGGTGCGAAGCGACCATGGGGTTTTATCTGTCATGCCAAACATGATCCCTGTTAAGTGCGGCGAATATCACTACTAAAGTAAAAGACTTTAGGCTGTGAGTAAATTGACTGAGTTAATAAAAGGGCTATAAATCGATTAATCGCGCCAGCCAATGGTAAGAAGGGTTGGCGCTTGAGATCAGCGTTGCTTTAGGTTTCATCAACAAAGTGGACTAAATCGTCGAGTACACGGCGTTTAATTTCTAGCTGTGAATCGGCACTTAAACCATATTTCTCTGCCAGTTGCACATAGTCATCTGCATTGAGTGACACGGTAAGACGCGGACGCGTTGGCCGTTTCGATACGCTAAGACCTAAAATAGTGCGAATTTGATCAGAAGGGCTAACACCTGCATCTAACGCGGCTTTACGAATTGAGTATTGAAATTTTTCATCGAGATCGAAGGCGACTTGCGTTGCTTTCGCGGCCTGTTGGTTCTTTAACCATTGCTCGGGGAGAGGGTGTTTGGTCTTACTCATGGCGTATTACCTATTGCTATCAACCGTTTCTAGCGCTTATCTGTGAGATTGTATTGGGATTATTGATAAAGTGCGAGCGCGCACTTTATCTTATTTTTGGCTTATTTCGCTGGCCAGTATTCCCGAATATCCGTCAGTGGACGATATAAGGTCAAGACAACATCGGTATCACCCCCTTCGTAGACTTCCACTTCGACGGCGCAGCTTTCATTGTCATCAAGTAATAAATAGTACTCAAAGGGCTCACCTGTGGCGCCATTGGCATCCTGTGGCGGCTTTTGGCCACGATAATCCTGACGATGGAAATAGCCAAAAGCGGCAAAAGTCACTTGGTGGTATTGTTTTCCAAGCCATTGTTCAAGTTGTTCAGCTAAGTCGGCCGGTAATACTTGCGTAGTTAACTCGGCATGACCAGGTTCCTCGAACAGGGCGCTGAATTGCTCGAGATCGAATAATTGCTCCACTTGGGCGCGGGAAACCTTCATCGAAAAGGCGAGATAGGTTTCGTCGTCTTCTTCAATGCTCAAAAAGAGAGTATCGCTACCATGTCCCTTGAGTAACCACTCGGAGTGTTGTTTACGTTCAGACTCGTAAGTATGTACGGCTTCGACTCTTAATTGTTGACCACGGAGTTGTGGTGGCAGGGCAAAACTATCATCAATTGAGATCATGTCGCCGACATTGAGCTGGGACGGGTGATTGAGCTCGCGCTGTGGCGGGGCTTTCTTACCAAAAATACTATTGAAAAATCCCATAGTGACTCCTGCTGACTATGCTCGCGTGCGGCCTCATATTGATTGGCAGCAGATATTCACGGGCAATAGTGGTCATTTTTATTTAATGAGGATGAAACAAAAAAATGCCGAGGTCAGTAGGGGGTGATGATCCCACTGAGACTCGGCATTCGGTCAATCATTGCTTAGCTTTTACGTGCTTTGATTCGATCTAGCACTGCATTTGCGTTTGACTTTTGCTCACCAATACCCGCTTCGGCTAGTTTGGCTTGCAACGACTTATCACTGTTTTCATCGGCTAAGGTTTCAGCCGCTTTTAAACGGTCGTCAAATTGTTGCTGACGTGCCTTGATACGTTCTAGTGAATCTTTAGCGTTCAGCAGCTTAGAGTTGCTAGACGCGAACGAGTCAGTAATGGTTGCCGTCGCTTTTTGGACGCTTTCGGTGGTTTTAACCATGCGCAACTGACGTTGATAATCAGACAATTGGCGTTCGGTTTTCTTCACTAAGTCTTTCAAGCGTGCAGCATGGGCGCTAAAGCTGTCGTTGGCGCTTTGTTGCTCAGACAACTCTTGGTCTAACTGAGCAATCTTTTCAGCAATTTCAATCGCTAAGGCTTCATTACCTTTGTCCAATGCTTGAGTTGCATAACCTTCGTGTTCTGCAATCGAACGTTTCAGACGGTCGATTTCACGGCTGGCTTGCATTTCTTTTGCCATGACATCGGTCAGTTCACGTTTAGCATTGGTTAAATGCTTTTCTGCATCACGGATTTCCTGTTCGAAAATACGGGTTGAGTTTGCGTCAACGATGCTTTGGCCAACTTCGGTGGCACCACCGCGAAACGCTGTTAAAATTTTATTCAGAATGCCCATTTTGTGGCTCCTTATTTCAGATAGTCGACCAATTCATCAATAACTTCTAAACAGTTATCAGATAAAACTGCTAATTCTTGCTCGATTTCGAGCATGCTAGATTGTAGTGATAGCGCACCGTAAACCACGTATTTGTCATCAATTTTTGCAAAAGCTGACAAGGGCATTGGAATGTTGAGCTCTAGCATGGTTTCAAACATTTCACTGCGACGTTCTTGATTTACTTCGTTCTCGCCCCACAGGTAGCTGATGCAAAGCACTTGGTTGTCCGTTACCGATACAAATACCGGGATTTCTTCACGGCCGACCACATTCACTTGCAACACTTCGACTTCACCATCGATTGGATAACAATCAAATTGAAAGCCAGTTTGGCTGTTGTTGCCAAGACTGTTGAGGTGATTGGCAATGGTATGGATATTCATATTTGTCCTTATTGACATATTATGTCTGTGTTCAAAGATAGCACCGAGACATAATATGTCAAGTACTATCTCATCCTATTAAAAAAGATCCAGTCCTTGATTCTCGGACCAATCTTGCAAATGGTAGTGATACAGCTGCAATGAACCCAATTCATTGGGTTTTATGTTGGCGGCATCTTGATAAAAATTGGCTGGAAACTCAAAGGCGCCATCCACTAAACCTAAAGTGAGCCAGTCATCTTTGATGGGCAACTCAGTTAACTTCGCTAATCTGTGTTGTGCATCGAGTCCGCCTAAGGTTGCAATACTCCAGCCCCATTCGCCAAAACTGGGCACATTATGATGGTACTGCTTGACGTCAAATCCCGCCAATGCCAAGGTTTTTGCTACCGAAATAAAGGCCTTAGGGGCATGGTAAGGCGATGTCGACTGTACAGTCAGAGCGCCATCACTGCTCATAAGTTCCTTTAATTTACGGTAGAAATAGTCCGAATACAGCTTATTAAGATCGGGATGGCTCGGATCGGGCAAGTCTACGATAATCGCATCGTATTTCACGCCTGTGGCAATCAGTTTATCGACGCCATTAAAGGCATCGTCGTTGATCACTGTGACACGGGGATCGTTCAGTGCGTTGCCATTGAGCGCCAACATAGCGCGACTGAGACTATCGGGCATATCTGTATCGGGCGATTTAAATAATTGCACTAGGCCCACATCGAGATCGAGCAGCGTGACTTGTTCAGGCTCCCAGCGCAGTACTTGTTTGAGACCGAGTCCATCACCGCCGCCAATGATCAGCACCTTGTTGTGACGGGCACTGGCCGCGAGCGTAGGATGAACGAGAAACGTATGGTAGATGTGCTCGTCTATGCTAGAAAATTGTAAGCGACCATTGATGTATAAAGCATAAACGGGCGGCAGACCGTTACCGCGCAACCGCTCGGTGAAGGTCAGCTGTTGGAAACGTGTCGCCTTGGCGTAAACCACTTTGTCTTTATAGAGCAAATTATTGAATTCTTGCTCCCAGCGTGGGCCGTGGATTGCTAATACGAGTAAGACACCAGTCACGATAAAATGCCCACTCAAAAGCAGTTTAGGGCGGCGGATTTTAGGCCAGAATCGCCAAATAAACACAAAACCTGCCAATAGATTGAAACTGGCAGTTAAGGCGGCGGCGAGTTGGATATCGATGGCGAGCATAAAGCCAACCCAAATGGCGGCACCTATGCCTGCGCCTATGTAATCAGCTCCGTAAATGGTGCCCGCGTTATGCAGTAAATGCTCGTCGGAAAGGGATTGGCGAACCCTAGCAATCAGCGGGATTTCCATACCAATCATCAGGCCCAATAACACACCCCACACATAGGGTAAGTATTCGCTGAGTTTTTGCAGCGAGCCTATCATGCCACCTTCGGGCAGTTGATCTGGCGGTAAACCTAAGGTATTAGCAATGATCAATGGCAGTTGTTGACCAAAACCAATCACCGCTGCTGTGATTAAAATGGCGAGTGAGCCACAGAGTGCAACTGTGAGTTCTAAAATCACAAAACCGGTAAAGGCATCACGGATCTTACGCGCGGCGAAGGCACCTAGCCCCATGGAGACAATCATTAAGCCTATCATGGTGTAAATGGCGGCTTCTAATGCGCCTAAAATGCGGCCCGCATAGTGGGATAAAAGATATTCGTAGATCAGGCCGCAACCTGCTAATACGGCCATAATGCCCAATAAGAGAACATCGTCGAACCAACCTAGGCGGCTAGGTTTAGCCGCCGAGGGAGTTAAGCTAATTTCTTGCATTCGATTAAGCCATCAGTGCCGTAAGAATAAGTGCGATAGCGATACTGATCGCCATTTCTACTGCGGCGATACCGATATTGTGTTGTCTTTCCACTTCATCGGCTAAATCGATACGGGCCAATACCAGTTTCTTCACGACGAACAGCAGTAAGGAGAGCGCGATCAGCATAATGACTGAGAACACTAACCAACCGATCACGTTAGTCACATAAGCCGTTGGATTATAAATAATAAAGTGACTGGCGGCATTAAAGCTCAGTGCCATAGCAATCATGTAACCCGCATGGCGTAGCGCTAACGCTGTATGACCTTGGGCTAAGGCTTGTTGCATAGACGAGTCTTGGTTGCGGCTTGCGAAACGGTTTTCACGCCACCGCGTGAGTAGCACTAACATCAACTGCGAAATCGCAAAGGCGCTGAAGATGGCAATGAAGGTATCGACCGTTAAATCTTCTGCCCACAGCAAGACGGAGCGAATGATAATGGCGGTAGCAATAGCAACGCTAGCATCGACGATAGCGACGGACACATTACCTTTGATGATTTGCTCGTTCTTATCAAACTCATTTAGCGCTATTTTATCGTGGAGAAAACGGCCGAGTTTAATCAGTACTAAACCGAATAAACCATAGCAGCTCATGCCAATCGCTTCGGTAAGATAAGAGTGTGCCGCAGCGCCTGTGATAGCGCCTGTAAGCACTATGCCTAGGGCGGCAACTGCGCCAGCGGTACTTATGCCAAAGGCAAAGTTATCCCGCTCTGCCAGCTCTTTACTGCTATTGACCTTTACACTCCAACCTTGCAAATAACGCATTAGCGTTAGCAAAATCACGGCTATGGTGAGGTCGATAGCCAGAATGATGGCTAGCTCTGGTGTGATACCGAAATCCTGAAATAATGTCATTGGAAATCCTTAGTTACTTGCCCCGGCGCACACTGCGGGTCGTGCGATTGCTGGAATTGCGGAAACTGCTGTCTTTAGCATAGTTAGATCGAAACTTACTGTTCGAACTCTTGCTCGCACTTGTCGTGCTGGCCTTAGGTGCGCTGGTACTTTCACGGGATAACGCCGTGCCACCAGTTCGCGGTTTAGCATAAGGGCTGTCAAAGCGTTTGCCTTGTGAGTCGAAACGTTTTTTCGTTTGTTCGAAGGTCTTATTTTGCGCATCCGCTTGTTTGGGTGAGGTATAGCGATAACGACCTACGTCATTGTAATAGCTATAACCTCGGTTACCCGACCAACGATCGTAGGAAACTGGGCGATTGAAAACATTCGAAAACATCGAATACATGCCATACCAAGCCCAAAACGAAGTGCCGCTTGAGTCGGTTTGCCAGTTGCCGTAAGAGGGATTACCAACTAATTGACTGCCTGGACCAAAATCTTCACCGCCATTGGCTAATGTTGCGGCCTCACGGCTAATCGAATTCACGCGAGCCAGTTTGCCGTCGGACATATCGGCGACCACGTTGACGGGATCAGACAACATATCGTTAAACAGACTGGGATCTGCGGCTTGATAAAGATTTTCCGCTTCGGCCAGCTGTTGATCGAGATCAGCAAAGTTACTCGCCACTTTCGATTCATCTAAACGACGTTTCAGCGAGGTATACATGGGACCTTGGGTGCCAGAATCCTTTGCTAATTCATCGAGTAAGGGTGCTAAATCGGGTTTCTGTTGCTTTAGCAGTGTCGTGTATTGTTTTAAGAGATTAGCGTTACGCAACTGGCCGTCATCGATCATCGTCGTGAGCGTAGCGAGACGTTGCTGCGTGAGTTGTTGATACTTCGCGATTTTATCCGGTCTGTCATCGCCACAACCCGTCAGCGATAGCGAAACGGCTAAAAAAAGTATCGATGTGAGAACACGGGTTAGCATTCCTGCCATGTTTTCTCCAAAAGGTAATGAAATAAAACTCAAATACTTGCAGGCAATAATAATCCTCTTGCCCAATATGCCTGCCGCGCAGGTTATAGTACCCTTAAATGCCACAGATAAAAGTGTAAACCTTTATTTGTGTGTTACATCAGGTAGCTGCAAGTCTCGTCGAACATAACATGATGTGGCGTCAATCTATATCATTTACGACATAATATGTCGATAGCTAAATTTGTTAGGGATTATTATGACCATGCAAAAAGACAGTAATAAGTCATTGTCTATTCTTATTAATCAAACCGCTGAACGCAATTGGCTGCGATTAGAGGAAGCATGGTCCGAAGGACTTGCGCAATTAACGCCTGCTCAGCAGCAAGAACTCAAAACGGTTTTGGGACTCAGTGATTATGTAGCGGCTCAACTATGCCGACATCCCGAGTGGATCGCTATGCTGTTTGCGGGCGAGTTAAGCCTGATTGATCGTAAAAATTTTGATGTTGATTTGCATGAAGAACTGGCTAGCACGACCACCGAGGAGATGGCTAAAACCACCCTGCGACGGTTTCGTAACTATCAAATGGTGCGTTTAGCTTGGCGTGACTTTTTAGACTATGCCAGTTTAGAGGAATCCTTGCTTGATCTGTCGGCGCTCGCCGAAGCGTTAGTAATCTGCGCCCGCGATTGGCTCTATAAAGATATGTGCGCTCAATATGGCACGCCGATGGACAAAGAAGGGAATCCGCAACCGCTACTGATTTTAGGTATGGGTAAGTTAGGCGGCCGCGAGCTTAATTTCTCCTCCGATATCGATTTGATTTTCACGTTTCCTGAGCATGGCGAAACCGTCGGCGGTCGTCGCAGTTTAGACAATCAACAATTCTTTATCCGCATGGGGCAAAGGCTAGTGAACTTGCTCGATCAAGTTACCGTCGATGGTTTCGTGTTCCGCGTGGATATGCGTTTGCGTCCCTACGGTGAAAGTGGCCCCTTGGTGGTGAGTTTTAGTGGTCTTGAGGATTATTACCAAGAACAAGGGCGAGACTGGGAGCGTTATGCCATGGTCAAGGCTCGTGCGCTCGGGCCTTGGAACCATTTCTCCGATGAACTACACAGCCTCCTGAGACCCTTTGTGTATCGCCGTTATATTGACTTTTCGGCAATAGAATCCCTGCGGAAAATGAAGCAACTCATCGCGCAAGAAGTGCGGCGCCGTCATTTGACCGACAATATTAAACTCGGTGCAGGCGGTATTCGTGAGGTCGAGTTCGTGGTGCAAAGTTTTCAATTGATCCGTGGCGGCCGTGAGCCTGCGTTGCGTCAGCAGAGTTTATTCGGTGCTATCGATACGCTTTACAGCTTAGGGCAGTTTGAATATTTG
Organism: Shewanella sp. SW24; assembly: GCF_025653395.1. Taxonomy (NCBI): domain Bacteria; kingdom Pseudomonadati; phylum Pseudomonadota; class Gammaproteobacteria; order Alteromonadales; family Shewanellaceae; genus Shewanella; species Shewanella sp. SW24. The sequence goes on along the minus strand of NZ_JAKKSH010000007.1, from coordinate 79,426 downwards.
GCGGTGGATGAGCTTAAACACAGTTATTTACTGCTGCGCCGGGTTGAGAATCTGCTGCAAGCCATTGACGATAAACAAACCCAAACCTTACCGAATAATCCACTCGATTGGGCGCGATTGTGCCATGTACTCGATATGGCCAATGAGGTTGATTTACGCACTCATATTGAAGCGGCAATGAGCAAAATCCATCGTCATTTTAAAGCCACTGTGGGTGGCGAAGAAGGCGAAGAAAAAGCCGAACATTGGACGGCGCAGCTGTGGAATATGCAAGACCTTGATGATGGCATTACGTTGTTGGCCGAACAGCAAATTGATGATGACAAGCTGTGCCCTATGCTTAGCAGCTGGCGCGAAACAGTGACTAAGCGTTCCATTGGACCACGCGGGCGAGAAACCTTAGATAAATTAATGCCAAGATTATTGGAAGAATTGATTCATCAACAGAGTCCATCGTTAGCTTTTGAGCCCGTGTCTAAGGTGCTGGAGCAAATTTTAACTCGCACCACTTACCTTGAGCTTTTATGTGAAAACCCAGGCGCACGGCAACAGTTAGTGAGCTTGTGCTGCGCCAGTCCTTGGATTGCCGCGCAGTTGGCTAAATTTCCCATGTTGCTCGATGAGCTTATCGATCCGTCGCAGCTCTATGACACGACCTCCATCGACGATTATCCGAGCGAGCTGCGTCAGTACATGATGCGCGTGCCCGAGGATGATATGGAGCAGCAGATGGAAGCGCTGCGACAATTTAAGCTTTCACAACAACTTAAAATCGCCGCCGCCGATGTCACGGGTGTTTTACCCGTGATGCAAGTGAGCGATCACTTAACTTTTTTAGCCGAAGCTATTATCGAACAAGTGGTGATGCAGGCGTGGCAACAGGTTTCAGTGCGCCACGGCGTGCCTGCATACCTTGAGGGCAGTGACACAGGTTTTGCCGTTGTCGGTTATGGCAAGCTCGGCGGGATTGAATTGGGTTACGGCTCCGATCTCGATTTAGTTTTCTTGTGTGAAAATAAAACAGAGAACGGCCTGACCAATGGTGATCGCCCGATTGAAGTTGGTCATTTTTACCTCAAACTTGCCCAGCGCATTCTGCATTTATTCTCGACTCGCACCACTTCGGGGGAGTTGTATGAAGTGGATATGCGCCTGCGTCCTTCTGGCGCCTCGGGTTTGATGGTCAGTGAGATTGAGCGTTTTGGCGAATACCAAGCTAATGAGGCGTGGACTTGGGAACATCAAGCTTTAGTTCGCTCGCGTTTTGTTTTTGGCGACAATAGTTTAGCGGTTAAATTCAGTCATATTCGCGCTTCAGTATTGGAAAAGCCCCGTGATAAAGCTGAGCTACAAAAAGCGGTACGTGAGATGCGTCAGAAGATGCGCGATCACTTGCTTAAAGTCAGTGATGGCATGTTTGATTTAAAGCAGAGTCCAGGCGGGATTGCCGATATTGAGTTTATTGCCCAGTACTTAGTGCTGGCTAATGCTCACGAGTATCCAGAGCTAACGATTTGGTCTGACAATGTACGGATTTTTGGTGTGTTAGCTGAGTTTGAACTTTTGCCAATGATGAGTGCCCAGCATTTAACTCAGACATATTGCTTACTACGGGATGAAAATCATCGACTGACTCTGCAACAAAAGGCGGGGCAGTTACCAGTGTCAGAGGTAGAAGACCATGCTGAGCGGGTGTTAAACATTTATCGTGCTGTGCTCGAATAGTGCAGTCTTTAAGGGGATTAAGGCTGATACGAATTTCAGCCTTAACACCGCAAGAATACACCATTTAGGCTAGAGTTTAATGAGAGCAGTTAGCTGAGAGTGCCATGCAATTACCTACAATTCCTGAAAACGAGCTGCAACGCTTGGCTACGTTACGGGCACTTAATGTGCTCGACACCGATGCCGAGGAACGTTTCGATCGTATTACTCGGCTTACGCGCAGAATTTTCTCCTTGCCCATCTGTGTTGTGACCTTAGTAGATGCCGATCGGCAATGGTTTAAATCACGTCAAGGATTGGAGGTGACTGAAACACCTCGGGAAATTTCATTTTGTGGACATGCGATCAATCATGACGGCATTTTCATCGTGAACGATGCCCTCAAAGATCCCCGCTTTAGTGACAATCCTCTGGTGACTGAGCAGCCGCATATTCGCTTTTACGCCGGCTATCCCCTCACCATTCACGAGCAATATCGGGTGGGTACTTTGTGTTTAATCGGTACTGAACCGCGGGATTTTACGGCTGAAGATATTGAAACCTTGACGGATTTAGGACAAATGGTAGAGGCTGAATTACTCTCTATCGCGCAAAATACCTTAGATCCCTTGACGGCTATTTCGAATCGACGTGGTTTTGAATTACTGGCCCATCAGTCACTGGCGAGTTGTCGACGTACCGAATCTGAGGCGGCCTTAGTATTCTTCGATCTCGACTTTTTTAAGGAAGTGAATGACAGCTTTGGTCATCGCAAGGGCGATCAGGTGTTATATGATTTTGCCCATATCTTAATGACTGCTTTTAGGGAGTCGGATGTGATCGCAAGGCTTGGCGGCGATGAGTTTGTGGTGCTGTTAAGTTTTGTGCATAGAGATACAGTCAATCGGGTCATCGAGCGTTTTAAGCAGTTACTTGAGCAATATAATCAACAGCATCCTAAGCAACATAGATTGGCGACCAGCATAGGTATCGCCCATTGGACACCGGATTCAGATATGAGCTTAGAGGATCTGTTAGATTCCGCCGATAAAGCCATGTATCAGGATAAAGCCACACATCACAGTGATGCATCTTAAATTGTTTACGCTTATGCCAATGAAAAGGGAGACAATAATGTCTCCCTTTTCATTGGACTTTATTCGGCGAAGAAGTACTAAGCTGTAATGAGCGTTACCCAATGTTGATATAAGGGTAAGCCAATTAGCACGTTAACCGGAAATGTGATCCCGAGTGAGGCTAGCATAGCCAGACCTATATTGGCTTCGGGGATTGCGGCTCGAATGGCCGCTGGCGCTGCGATATAAGATGCGCTGGCACTTAATGCCGCTAACACTAAAATGCTGCCTGAAGGTAAGTCCAGCCAAACGCCTACACCAATACCACACCAAGCCAATACAAAGGGCGCTACGGCGGCAAACATTAATAACCGCCATTGTTTAAGTGGTAGCGGCAAACACACTTTGGCCGTTACTAAGCCCATTTCCAGTAAAAATAATGCCAGTAAGGTTTTGAACCCTCCTAGTAACACAGGTGTAAGCGGCGCAAGTCCCGTTGGGCCATAAAGCCAACCTATCACCACACCGCCAAGGAGTAATACAACGCCACGACTGGTTAAGGCTTCGTGCAACACGCTTGATTGAGTTTCATTTTTGGGTGATGTTTCAATTGCTTTTTTGGCGCTTAAGTATCTGTGTAACCAGAGCATTACGACAATAGCAGGTAGTTCCAGCAGCACGAGATATAGGGTCGTTTCTGGCCTTAAGATCAGCCCAGATTTTTCAACCATAGCCATCACCACCGCAAAGGTTCCCGCACTGACGGAGCCGTAATGGGCGGCAATACTAATGGCATCGGTATGGCCAATGCGAACCAGCCGGGTTAGTACAGGGTATAAGACCAAGGGGATAATCAAACCTAAGGCTACAACCGCTAACAGCTCAGTGAACACTAAGTTTTGAGTGTGACCGTGGAGCGCCATTCCGCCCTTTAAACCTAAGGTAAGCATTAACAGTATGGATAGGGTTTCGTAGATCGCGGGTGGGACTTTAAGATCTGACTTCACAAGGCCAGCTAATAGGCCTAAGGCGAAAAAGGCAATGACAATATCGGGCATAAGTATCTCATTAAGTTTGACTTTTAAGCGGTGCAAAACGCGCTTGTTTGTCGAGTGATCCTGATGGCTGGTGATTTTGGACCTAATTAGTTATATTGAAAAATAAATTGTTTACCACCTAGGTATAGATAATTGTCTATGGATAAGCGTTCGTCATCGACTCAGCTTAAATTGCGGCATTTGAGTTTTCGGTTACTGCAGGTGTATGTGCAAGTGGTGCGGTTAGGTAATATTTCCGCAGCGGCGAGGGCATTGCATTTAACTCAACCCACAGTGTCATTACAGCTTAAAAAACTGGCCGATGTGTTGGGCGAGCCATTACTCGAGAGTCGTGATGGCCGCATGTTACCGACCTTGATTGGTAATGAGTTGTACCGCGCAGCCTGCGATACCTTGAGTCGTTTTGAGGATTTCGATGCTTTTATGCAGCAGGCTAAAGGTGGCAGTGTCGGTCACATTAATATCGGTATTGTCACTACCGCAAAATACGTGTTACCACGGATTTTAGGGGCATTTTATCGGCAGTTTCCACAGGTTAAAGTGACCTTAAATATTGGTAACCGTGCCCATGTATTAGGCAGATTTGAACGTCAAGAAGATGATTTATACCTGTTCAGTCATCCTCCAAGTGGCGATAACGTGTTATCTGCACGCATCATCAAAAATCCGCTGCAACTGATTGCACCAAAGGAGCATTGGGCTGTGGGTCGTGAACAAGTGAATTTTAACGAGCTTAAAAATGAGCGTTTTATCGTTCGCGAACCGGGGTCAGCCACCCGCTTAATGTTCGAGTCTTGGTGCAGCGGCCAAGGCATCACGCTCGGTGACACTATGCAAATCGAGAGTAATGAGGCGATACGCTTGAGCGTCGCGTCGGGCTTAGGTTTGTCGGTGATTTCGGCGCATACCTTGCAAGAAGGGCGCGAAAAACCTGCAATTCTAACTGTTACGGGGTTTCCGCTCGAAAGTAACTGGTATCTAGTTGGCCGTAAAGATCGCCGTTTGCCCTATGCCGCCATGCAACTGGTGGACTTTATGGCGGCGCATTTGGTCGAGTGTATCGAGCCAGAATGGGTTGCCACTGATATCAGTGAATTGGCTATGCACTTTAATCATGCTCCGCAAACTCGGTCCTCGCACTCTTGAGTCTTGCTTGTATTATGGAATGCTTTATTAAACTAGAGCATAGCGTTATGCATTGAGGGTAACGGTTTAACACATCTTGTGCCATTACCCTCTGATTCCATTATAAAGTGATACTCTAGACTTTAAATCGCGTTAGTAGATTGTTCAGTTCAACGGCGAGTCTTGAGAGCTCATGTGCTGAGGCACTGGTTTGCTGTGCCCCCGCAGCACTTTGGCTGGCAAGATCACTAATATTCACAATGTTTTTATCGACCTCGCGTGCGACTTTCGCTTGCTCTTCGGCGGCGCTTGCGATGACCATGTTGCTGTTATTCATCGTACTGATTTGGCGATTAATCGTGTTTAATGCATCCCCTGCCAATCTTGCGACTGAGAGTGCCTGTTCAGCCTTTTGGCCGCTGTGCTGCATTGATTGCACAGCCGTTTCGGTGCCGTGCTGGATTTTGTTAATCATGTCTTCAATTTCACGGGTCGAGGACTGAGTGCGATGGGCTAGGGCACGAACTTCATCAGCAACAACCGCAAAACCACGGCCTGTATCGCCCGCTCGCGCCGCTTCAATGGCTGCGTTTAAGGCCAGTAAATTCGTTTGCTCAGCAATGGCGCGGATCACATCGAGAACTTTACCTATATCCCTCGCTTGAATCGCTAAGGTTTGAACAACCTGTGAACTTTGCGTCACATCCTGATTCATGTCGATAATGGCTGCGACAGTCTGATCTACCTGTTTTTTACCTAATTCGGTACTGCGGGCGGTTTCTTCAGAGGCTTCTGAAGCGAGCACCGCCGTATTGGCAACTTCATCTACTGCCGAACTCATTTCGGTAATCGCAGTTGCCGCTTGCTGTATTTCATCATTTTGTTGCTGTATGCCGCGGGAAGCATCTTCAGTGACTGAATTGAGTTCTTCGGCGGCGGAGGCGAGCTGGCTAGAGGAGTTTGCTATATGGGATAAAGTGTCGCGCAGGTTTTGCTGCATTTCAGCTAATGATTGCATCAGTTGACTGGTTTCATCTTTACCCACTGTACTGATTTTCTGTGTTAAATCCCCCCTTGCGACTGCCACAGAAATGCCTACAGCTTCCTTCATTGGCTGCACGATACTGCGAGTTAAAAATATTGCTACTACAAATGCAGCGATTAAGGAGCCCACTATCATAATGCTGTTTAGCCATTTACTCTCGTCGTAGGCTTGTGCAGTTATTTGACCTTGTTCCTTTGCATATTCAGTATTCAAGCTGCCAATGCTAATGAGCGTCTTTGTCATTTTTTCGGCTTGCACTATCATGACATCATCCATGATCCGTTTAGCTTCGGCTGCATCATTCGCCTGTAGCTTGCTGATCATCTCATCTTGATGCTTTAAATACAGTTCAAGGCTGCCACTAAATTCTTGATAAAGCTCCTGCTCACCTGGCAGGCTAATTAAAGGCTCATAGTTTTTTTGATCCGTTTTAATACTCTGGCGGATTTGCCTTAATGTATCGAGTCCTTTGTTAAGTTCAGCAGCCGAATTTGCTAATAACAGGCGAAATGTAAACACCCTAGCGCGCATCACATTGAGGTTGATGCTCGACAGACTGACTAGCGAAGGTAGAGTATTATCTTCAATTTCTACAGCAGTGGAGCGCATGGATGACATTGTCTGTAATGACATGATTCCTTGAAGTAGCAACACAAGAGCAAGTAATCCAAACGCAGCAATTAATCGTGAGCCAATCTTAAATTGTCGTAACCACATAAGTTAATCGTCCCTGTATTTAAAAGAGTTCCGTTTAAGGCTGTTCTTAATATTTTCTAGCGAATATTTCGAACTAAGTGTCATGGCGCTTAGTCAGAATCATGAGTCTTTAGTTGATTGCATAAACTATAGATTATATTTTTGAGCTTTTATGTTGCAGGTTGTAAATTTGATCGATTTAAACCTATAGGCTGTAAATTAGAACAATTGAAACTAAGTTACACCGTACCTTAAAACTCAAGGTTAGCAACAGCTAGAAGCAAATTGAACGTAATGAGTCATTTGGTTGTGTGGATTGAATCGATTATGGAAGATGGGTTTTATATTTTATGTATTTGATTTTTAATTATTATAATTTTTTTGTTGTACTAGTTTGTCTATGATTGCAGATTTTCAATTTAGGTACTTATTCATCTTTCTAGGCTTGTATCTGCAAATAGCGTATTTGACTTGTTATATTCTGAATGCATGAATTATCTTATCACTAATTGTTCCTCGAATTTTTATCGTGATGGCTAACTTCTTGCTTATCAATATTAGGGTTTTGGTCTAACTCAACAGAGCGATAAATCGCTAATGTTTTACGGCCATTCACTTCGACTCATTTCTATTAATCGACTGTAGGTGCGGCGGAATTCAAAACTGAGTGCGCCACCTTGATAGAGTTCACTCAGTGGCACGTCGCAGCTGAGATATAAGCTGACATTTTGATCGTATAACTCATCAATTAAGCTGATAAAACGCCGTGCTGGGTCGTCGTTGGCTGCATAGGAGAGTTTGCGCTCGCCCGTGGCTGCGGCTTGGTTATCACCTGTACCGTCTTCTGTGCCGCGGGCACGGATCCAGCTTTTCACTTCGCCGCCTAATTTGGGAACGCCGCTCACCATTAAGATCTTAAATCGGCTGGCGATTTCGATGTAATCGAGTTGGGATCTCGGGCCGTCACATAGGGCATAAAAATCGAACCAAGCGACGGAGTTGCCTGTTGGCGCTATAGCGGCGCGGATCACTGGAATTTCACGGTTGCAGATGGTGAGGTTAGCATTACTCATTCTGCTATCACTAATGCCAATAGCGCTCATACTGAGTGTATTTGGTGTTAACCCATTCACTAGCTTGTCAAAAATCGGCTCAAAATCGAGTGTTCCGGTAATGCCGATATTGCGGGAAATTGAGGCGTTAACTTCAGCGCTATCAATGTCAATCTCGTTGTTTAATGAAGCATTGATGGCGTGCATCCTATGGTCTTGGTTGCCATTGAGATGCAGCATTTGAGTGTGTGTTTGCAGCAGTTGGATGCAAGGTAAAAATCTGTGCCTAGCTAGGCCGTTCTCATATAAGCGCTCAATAGGAATATTTGAGGTGGCGACCAGCACCACACCTTGTTTGAATAGGCATTCAAAGAGCCCTGCGAGTATCATGGCATCGCCAATGTCCGAGACAAAAAACTCATCGAAACACAGCACCTTGCACTCTTTTGCGAGATTTTTAGCAATGAGAGTTAACGGATCTCGTTTACCCGAATGTTCGCGTAATGCTTGGTGTATCCGTGCCATAAATCGGTGAAAATGCAGTCTTAACTTACCTTCACTCGGCAAGCAATCGAAAAACAAATCCATCAGAAACGTTTTGCCCCGACCCACATCGCCCCACAGATACAAACCTTTGATTGCTTGTTTGTTGATAAGGGGAAAGTGTGCTGAATGTGGCTGTAGCATCAACTGCTTAAATAGCACATCGAGCGCCAACACCGCCTGTTGCTGCGCGGGATCGTCAATGAGATCTATGCTCACCTTGGCGCGATACGCTTCAAGTGGTGTCACGATTGGGGTTATCGATTGCGAGCTAGCGGAGTTTGAATGTGCCATGTCGGGGTCTCGTTGGCGGTTTGTTTTCGGTGTTTGCTGCTAGTGTGTTCTTTAGCTTTGTTTTAGTGCGATATCAGTACTCACCTTTTTGAGGCATCCTGTTACTCATATTCAGGTACTCGGGAGCCATATGGCAAGATGCGCAGGGTAACATAGTCGCTGACGTGACTTAAGTCCCGCTCTGAGGCTTAGGTTAAATACTAAGCGAAACCAGTGCTTTATTCTCGAGGACTTTTACCATAACATCTTTGTCACAAAAATAATGATATGGAATGAATCCTATGGCGAGTAAGGGCAATGGCATTACGGTTATCAGTGCACAAACCTTGATTGAGGGTGACATTCAGTTAGAGAGCGCGGCATTCATTGCGGGTAAATTGCAGGGCAATATTAGATCAGCAGGACAAATTAAGATCGAACTTGGCGGCGAAATCTCTGGTGAAGTCAGTTGTCATGAGCTGCGTGTTTGCGGCGTATTTCGCGGAAGAGTCTGTTGTAATAAGTTGATTATTACCAGTTCTGGTGTGGTTGACGGTGAAGTCGCCAGTCATCAGATGGAGATTTACGAAGGCGGGCAGTTTATTGGTCAGCGTATTAAAGGTCCTGAACTTGATGCCTTGCCGGACATGCTACAAGCACTCGCGCCAATAGCTCAACGCTCGGATGCGCATTTATATGCCAGTGAAAGCACTTTACTAAGAGGTGATAATCTGGCGATTCGCCCTTGGCTGTATGTTGCAGTGGCAACTGTCGTCATAGCGTTAGGTTTTAGTTTTGGACCCGAGCAATTGCGTGAGTGGTTACCGAATCTTAGTGACAGCACGTTCAAAACTGAGGTGTCTCCGGCAATCGAGGGGCCTAAGGCCGTAAATGGTATGGCTCCTGAACAACCTGCTACGCCAAATAGCGCGAATGCCGACAATATGGCGGTGTTACCGGCAGAAGATCCTGATCCGCAGGCCATACAGCAGGATTCGGCGATGGAAGATTTGCAACAAATGGAACAAGGCCATGAACAGATGACGCAGGGTGATAATGGCGCACCGCCTGCCAGCGACAGTGCGACCAATAAGCTCTAATCTGTCGATCGCGCATTTGAATCTTTTAGAAGGATTATTTGGCTTTAGTTGTCAGTTAGGCCAACCTTGACCCTTTCAAACTGCCACTCTGGTAGCTTGGTTTTTAAGTCAGGAAGAATTCGATCAACATCGCCCCGCAAAATAATCAATGGATTACCACTAAAAGCCGCGTTTGCTAACTGTTGTAGCCTTTCGGGCGTTAGAGCCTGTAATCCTGCATTTAGCTGCTGAACTTCAATTTGAGTTAATCCTGTCGCGACTTGGTGGATATATTGGTTTTCACGTTGAATGCTGTTGTCTTGGCTGAGCAAATCTTCACCGATCAAATAGGTTTTAAGTGCATCGATTTCACCTTGGCTAACACCTTGCGTCTTAACGAGTGCGAGGTGATCTACTATCCCCACCACAAACGCGCCCGTATGTTCTATGGCTGTACTGCCGTAAAACTTGATACTGCTGGAGAGCGGTGCATTAGCACATTGGCCGTAGATGCCATAGGTGAGGCCGCGTTTTTCCCGTAAATCATAGTAAAGTCTGCCCGAAAAACTGCGGCCCATGAGTGCGGATAAACTGCGACAGCTTAAGGCTACTTCCTGTGGGTTCAGTTGCTGCTGAGTTGATGCATTACTTAGGACATGATCTATGGCATAACCTAGGCGGACTTGGGTTTGCACGCTGCCCGGCGCATCAATAAGGTAAATCCTCTTGATTTGCTGAGGCTTTACTGTCTCTGGTTTATCCACTTTCGGCACTGAATTAGGCAATATTGGCCACAGTTTAAGGCTAGCTTGAAGGTTAAATTTAGCGTTATTTGCCAAAGAGTTGGGTAGAAAAAGATGCCACTGTGCTTGTGTTACCGCCTGCTGTTGGATTTGTTGCAGTTGCCTTAGGCTGAGCGAATCGAACAATGTATTATTATTGATCACTCTATTGTAGGGATGTTTAGGGCCGAGCAGTTTATCGCGCCACACTTTATCTATCTCGGCGCCACTAAAGGCGTTTAAGTGTTTATTGAGCTTGAGTTGACGGCGAATATTGTCGACATCGACGGGGGCGGTTGTCGCATCAACAAAGGCATCTGGCTGCCAAAATTGCAGTAGTAAGCCGTAGATATGGTTAACATCGTCGGGGCAAGTGAGGCTTAAATTAATGCTGTGCAAGCTGACACGCATACTGAAAGTCTCAAGACAGGGATCTGCGCGGCTAATGGCAAGTGTGCGGGCCTTTTCTTGAAAGGCAATCTGTAAAATATCAGGATTATTGAAGGGAACTTGCGGGCTCACAGCCGCTAAACTGACCCTGTTGCTCACACTGTTATTCATTTGAACTGAGGCAAGGCGATGTAACTGATAGGGTAAATCCAATTCGGTATGGACTTCATCGGTAAAAATTTCATCCGTTACGGGGATAATGACGCCGCTTTTGGGTAAATGATTGTTCAAAGAGCTAGGCAAAGAATGGGCTAAAGAGTTTGGCGTTTCAAAATGGGCCAAACTCGGCGGTTCGCTCGGCGTGAAGACGATTTGCGTCTGCTGGCAGGCGTTTAGTGATAAAACCACAGCGCAGAACATTAAGCCTTGTAGCTGCTTTGACATTGTCTGAGTCGTCATAATACCGCATCCTCTAAACTGTCACTCATATCGTTAGGCAGCCATTCCAGTAGCGTTTTACCCCAGCGAATATACCAAGGTGGCAGTAGGTCGACTCGGACATAATCTTGGTTGAAATACCGTTTTGCGACGCTTTGGATATCGTCGGCCGTGACTGCGTTGATCCGTTGCCACTGCGCGGTAAAGGGATGGTCTTTATCTTGAGCCGACGTTGCGGAAAGCTTGGTAGCTAAGGCCTGGGTGTCATCCAGTTGTTGTAATTGATTGTTTAACCACACTTGTTTAAGTGTGCAAAGACTTGCTTCATCCAGAGCATCTTGCTGTGTTTGTGCCACAAGTCCCAACACTTTTTGCACTAAGGCATCGAGTGAGGTCCGTGCCCGTGGAACCAGGACGATATTCGCTATGCCATGATTTTCTAACTCAAAGGGCAGGGAGTAGCTGAGCATTTGTTCGGGATTATGCAGACTGAGTTTAGCGAGTGCACTGGTGGTGTTTTGAAATAAATAGCCTTCTAGTAGCCGAATTGCCGCCGCATCGGGGTGATCTTTACCTACTGTATGCCAAGCGAGCAGTAATCCGGGCCAAGGTCCGCGCTTATCCACTAACTCAGCATGTACTTGTTTAGGTTGGATTGTTAACTCAGAAAATTCAGGTTCAGCAATCGTTGGCCTAGACCAAGCCGCAAAATTTTGCTCAATCCATTGCCGGGTTTGTGGGCTTAGTTTGCCGACAAGGGAAAGCTGCATCGCATCGGGACGATAATAAGCACGGTGAAAGGCCGTTAGGTTTTCTGGTGTGGCTTGCAAGATATCTTCGCGATTGCCAATAATACCGTGACCGTAAGGAGTACCTTTTACTTGCTCGAGTAAAAACGTCATCGCGCTGCGGATATAGGGCTGATTATCTATGGTTTGTGCCATTTCCTGCAGTACGGTTTCCTGCTGATTTTTAACCGTAGTGGCATTAAGGCTAGGGCGGATAAAGCGATCGGCTTCGAGATATAAGCCCAGTTCTAATGCTTGGTTTGGCAGCGTCACATAGTAGTTGGTGTAGTCAAAATGTGTGCTGGCATTAAAACGTGCACCTAAAGCACTGAACTGCTGAGCATAGGTATCGCCGGGGGCATTTTCACTCCCTTTAAACAACATGTGCTCAAACAGATGGGCGTAACCGCTCTGACCTTGGGCTTCGTTGCGGGCGCCTAAATTAAATTGGCTGGCGACTGTGACTGTTTGTTTATCTACCATGGGCAGTAATCGCACTGTCAGGCCATTTTGTAGCGTATAGGTCTCTATATTCGCTTCGAGCGTATATAAGGCTTGCGCATCTTGCTCCGTGCGGCATTGGGCCTGTAGCGTATGACTGAAAACACTGGCCGAAAGGGCGATAAAAAAGGTGATTTGAGTTTTCATAAGTGCGTCCTGCCGAGCTTATTTTTTAATTTGTCAAATGTCTTACTCAAGCTGGATACCATTAACGACAGGCAATTGATACATTCGCAGGTATCGATACAGATTGCACCACTGTCGACGACTGCTCGGATTTCATCGAAATCAGTTGAATAGCATTCAGTTTTTGAAAAGAACTGCTATGATGGCACAGTTCTTTTTCTGGCATAAGTACAAGATATGGTAAGCAGATCTCCGTTCGAATCCTTTCAGTGGAAAAGCGATATTTTTAACTGTGAAAGCACTGATATTGATAATTTCTATCTGCTGCTTGAGCAGGAAATGACCCGTTTGGGCATGGTTGAGAAAACATTGGGTGAAGTGGGTAAATACGATGTTAGCTTGTATCAGTCACCGGCCGCTAAGTCAGGCTTACCTTCTTTATTGATCAGCACAGGATTTCATGGCGAAGAATCTGCAGGCCCATGGGGTTTGTTGCATTTTTTGAGTGAAGCTTCAGCAGACCTATTTGAACGGGTGAACTTGAGTTTATTGCCTCTCGTCAATCCTACTGGATTCAGTCGTGGTCATAGATTTAATAAATACGGCGAAAATCCAAATCGTGGTTTTGTATTTGAGAACGGTAAACCTAAAGCGAATGAACATACATCGGTTGAAGGTAAGCTATTGTTAGAGCACGCACAGTTACTGCTTGCTGCGAGTCGAGACGGTATTTTAACTTGCCATGAAGATGTCTTGAGTCGTGAAGCCTATGTGTATTCTTTTGAGCCAAGCCAAGTGCCAGGACGTTTTAGTCTCGATCTGCGCGATACTTTAGGTGGTTATTTCCCGATTGCGGTAGACGGTGAGATTGATGGGTGTCCTGTTAAGGATGGTTTGATCTTCAATCATTTTGATACGTCTTTTGAAGCTTGTTTAGTACGAAGTGGTGCTCGTGTCGGTGCTTGTACTGAAACGCCTGCGTTGCAAAACTTCGATCAACGCGTATTAGCAAACAGTGCTGCTATGACTCACTTCTTGGCCCTGTGTGCACCTTTATGTGATTGATATGTTAGTCTATTACGTTAGTGAATAGCCTGACATGACAAAAAAATACCCGCAGATTGCGGGTATTTTTTTAGGTGGTATTCGCCAGTGAATTATTGATTAATTCGCATTGGCACACCAGTACGTTCATCGAGTAGCTTCTTGATCACAGAAGAATCAGTGTCAGCTTTAGCGATAAACTTAGCGATCTCTTTTGGCAGTGATATCGCAACGGGCTCATTTGATTCAAACTCCGCCACAGTGCGAGACAATGGTTGATGCACGGCTAAGTAGCGTTTACCGTCTGGCTCTTCGGTTGCTTTAATCGGTTGGTTCACAAATTGTACCCGGGTTCCCACTGGTACAGTCTTGAATAGATGCTCGATATCTTCATGGCGTAAACGCACACAACCTTGACTGACACGCAAACCGATACCGAAACTCGCGTTAGTACCATGAATCGCATACAAGTTGCCGATATACAGCGCATACAGTCCCATAGGGTTATCTGGACCCGCTGGCCATACCGCTGGCAGGATTTCACCTTTAGCAGCATATTCTTTACGAATGCGCGGTGTGGGTGTCCAAGTTGGATTCGCACGCTTGCGTTGTACAGTGGTCACCCAGTTTTCTGGTGTGTCTTTACCAATTTGGCCAATACCAATAGGCAACACTTCAACAGTCTTTTTGCCTTTCGGATAGTAATACAAACGCATTTCAGCCACGTTGATCACTATGCCTTCACGGGGAGCGTTTGGCAGGATCAATTGCAATGGAATGATCAGTTGGCTACCTGGTTTTGGCAGAAATGGATCCACACCTGGGTTAGCTTCGAGTAAGTTACTGAGACCAAGCTGGTATTTGGCTGCGATATCTTCGAGAGTGTGTTTACCCTCTGGAACCGTATAATACTGGTTCTCGCCAATTAGCCTGCTTTGGGCGGCTGGTAAAGGATATTCCGTTGCTAAAGCGGACAGACTAGGGAAAACCAAAGTCAATAATAAAGCTGTGGTGCGAAGCATACTCATAAGCGGATACTACGATTCCTGTTAATAAAAAAGCGTGTTTAACGCAGCTTTCTCTCTTAAAACGAGAGCGGCAATTTGACGAGCAAAATGCACTGGCGCGCGAAGCTCGCATCCTTCCTTATTTTGGACATTATTTCAACTGAAATATGATCAGTACGGCGTATTTATCGCTTAATTTTTTGTTTTAACGGTTTTCCTTGGCGGCGTCAATTGCCAGTATTTAGTCTTGTCGTTAAAACCTGCTGTACTCAATTGTCTTGTGCATGCCTTCCTGCTTGATGAAAAATATTTGCAGTGTTAACCAATCTAAAACGTGTCTGTTTGAATGGCGAGCATGTATGGCGTTACTGGAACTGAATTGATTTGTTTTGGGAAAACAGTGTGTGGTCATTTTCTGACAAGGCTATTGCTCATCGGATAAAGTGAGTTTAAATCATCTCATTGGCAAATAAATGGAGTTAAAACAATTAGCTTAAGAATAATGTTCAAATATTCACCTTTTATACGACATTATTTTATCTGGCACTAAATTGGCTATGATACCGTTAGTTTATGCAGGTTTGTGAGCTGAGTTTTGCTTGAATGATTTGAGTTTACGTTCAGTTTGTTATTTTTAACTATTTGATATTTATTTCTTTTAATTCTTATTAAGTCATGTGGAGATGTTCTGCTATCCTTTAGGTTTTACGTTCGCCTTTATCTAAAGGTTAATAGAAAGTTGGTTTTATGACATTTTTTATGTAGATGATTGAAATTTAATATTTAACGCTCCAATAATTCGATATTTTTGTGCTAATATAAAATCATAAAATTGTGAGTTGAGTCATTTTTAACCTCGGTGATTTGTCTATCGTTTAACTAAACAACCTGTATTAAGGAGGCGTTTGTGGATGCAGATTCCATCAATAGTTTTTTTCTGATTGGCGCCTTGCTTACAGCAGTGAGTGTTTTACTTAGTCCTATGTCTTCCCGTTTGGGCATCCCTATTTTATTGATTTTCCTCGCTGTGGGTATTTTGGCTGGCGAAGATGGCGTTGGTGGAATCCAGTTTGATGATTATTCAACTTCCTATTTAGTCAGTAACTTAGCCTTAGCGATTATTTTACTCGATGGCGGTATGCGCACCCGCGTTGCCAGTTTTAGGGTGGCGCTATGGCCTGCATTATCGTTGGCGACCTTTGGCGTTGCCATTACGACCAGTATTACTGGCATGATGGCCGCATGGTTGTTCGACTTGCATTGGTTGCAAGGTTTGCTGGTGGGCGCGATTGTGGGCTCGACCGATGCCGCCGCGGTATTTTCCTTGCTTAAAGGGCGTAGCCTTAACGAGCGGGTTGGTGCGACCTTAGAAATTGAGTCCGGCAGTAACGATCCTATGGCGGTATTCTTAACCGTAACCTTGATTGCCATTCTTGCCAATGTCGACAGTGAGTTGTCCTTCAGCTTTATGCTTATTAGCTTTATAAAGCAATTTGGTCTGGGGATCTGTTTAGGTTTAGGCGGCGGCTGGATGCTGTGGAAGCTCGTCAATTTAAGCAAGTTAGCTGATGGTCTGTACTCTATTTTAGTTTTAAGCGGTGGTCTGATTATTTATGCTGCATCCAACAAACTGGGTGGTAGCGGTATTCTGTCGATTTACTTAGTGGGTCTGTTCCTC
The DNA here is from genome assembly GCF_025653395.1 of Shewanella sp. SW24. Lineage (NCBI taxonomy): Bacteria > Pseudomonadati > Pseudomonadota > Gammaproteobacteria > Alteromonadales > Shewanellaceae > Shewanella > Shewanella sp. SW24. The sequence goes on along the minus strand of NZ_JAKKSH010000007.1, from coordinate 63,021 downwards.
GGCAATAAGCCAACCCGTGGCCGTCATGCGATTTTGAACGTACTGGATGGTATGACTTGGGTCAGTCAAATCGGCATGTTCCTCGTATTAGGGTTATTGCTTACCCCTTCAGATTTAGTCGATATCATGATCCCAGGTTTTGCTCTGGCATTCGGAATGATTTTATTTGCTCGCCCTGTCGCCGTATGGATCAGTTTATTGCCGTTTAAGAGCTTTAGCAGCCGCGACCGCTGGTTTATTTCTTGGGTGGGGTTACGCGGCGCTGTGCCTATCATCTTAGCAGTATTCCCTATGATGGCGGGCTTACCGGGTGCTCAGTTGTACTTCAACTTAGCCTTCTTCGTTGTATTAGTGTCGTTGCTGGTTCAAGGTGCATCTTTGACCACTGCAGCGCGTTTAGCTAAGGTGGAACTGCCCCCAAAGCCGTTACCCGTTTCGCGCTCGGGAGTTGAAATTTACCCGAGCAGCGAATGGGAAGTGTTTGTCTATCGTTTGAGTGAAAGTAAGTGGTGTATTGGTGAGCCGCTAAAGCGCTTAGCTATGCCAGATGGGACACGGATTGCGGCGGTATTTAGGGATGACACTTTGCTGCATCCATCGGGTAGCACTCGTCTCGAGGCGGGCGATATACTCTGTGTGCTGGGTCAGGAGAAAAGTTTAGAAGCCTTGAGTAACCTCTTTAGCCAAGCGCCAGAAAATAAAGAAGTACAACGATTCTTCGGTGATTTCTTTATTGAAACTGACGTTAAGCTTGCGGATCTCGCGCCTATTTATGGTTTGAGTTTAGATAATCTCGCTGATGATATGACAGTCGCAGACCTTGTGGTATCTCAGCTTGGCGCCAATCCTGTACTTGGGGATCAGTTCCACTGGCAGTCGTTGCATTGGGTGGTGGCGGGGTTGTATGAAGGTAAAGTCACTAACGTAGGTATTCGTTTACCGACTGAGAATGCGCTCTAATCCTATGTGCTAGATGGTCCTTACTATCGAAAGTCACCATAAAAAATGCCAGCTTATTTGCTGGCATTTTTGTATTCAAAGCTAATTGAGCTTATTGATATAAAGATTTGTCCGTTGGGTCGGGACGGGTCTTAAAGCGGCGATGTAACCACATATATTGGGCGCGGTTTTTATCTATGATGGATTCGATAATCTTGTTACCGCGAATCGCGTCGGCTAATTCATCTTCGCCGGGGAAATTATCTAGCGGTGGCATCACTTCAATTCGATAGCCTTTATCATCTGTAGTACGTTCCACAAAAAAAGGCAGGACTTTGGCTTTGCCGAGTTTAGCTAACGTGGTGGCACCGGTAATCGTTGCCGCATCTGGCATGGCATAAAATGGGATAAATACCGCACTGGAACGGCCAAAGTCTTGATCGGCCGTGTACCAAATCACATCGGGATTGCGTAGGCAGCGTATCATTTGGCGCAAGTCGCGTTTAGAAACAAGACCTTTATTCGAGCGTAAACGGCCTTTGACCTGCAGGTATTCCATCACAGGATTATTGTGTGGGCGATAAACCCCCACGCCGGGTTGGAATTGGCCGAAGATACGTGCGCCCATTTCCAGCGGTAAACAATGCACGGCAAAGAGGATCACGCCGTGGCCAGCATTTAACGTGTCTTGTACGTGTTCTTTGCCTGTGATGCTCATGTGCTGCTGCACTTTTTCATCGGACCACCACCATGCATTGATGGTATCGAAAATGGCTTTGCCCGTTTCTTCAAAGTTACGCGTGAGTAAATCTTCTCGCTGTGTTTCCGTCATTTCAGGGAAACAGAGGGTCAAGTTACGGCGCGCTGTGTGGGTGCGGCCAGCTGCGAATTTCATCACTAAGCGACCCAATCCCTTACCCAGCGTCATCTGCCAAGGAAGCGGTAGAAGCTGAGTTAAACGCATCAAAAATACGCCAAACCACATGGGCCAATGCTTAGGATGATATAAAGAAGATGAAAACTCGGCTTTCTCGACCACAAAAATACTCACTACTTTTGAAAATTACTGCTCATTCTAACTCAATTTTTGCTGAAAATTAGGTACAATCACGGTTTAATTTCTGCATAAAGATAAGAGCACTATGAAGGTTTCTCTGCCTGCATTTGAAAAAGCCAGAGTGTTAGTCGTCGGCGATGTGATGTTAGACCGCTATTGGGTTGGCCCTACGGGACGTATCTCCCCTGAAGCCCCCGTACCTGTGGTGAAGATTAATCAAGTCGAAGACAGACCCGGCGGCGCGGCCAACGTGGCGCTCAATATCGCGACCTTAGGGGGGCAAGTCCAACTTGCCGGGCTCGTCGGTCAAGACGATACTGCCCATGCCCTAACGCTCGGTGTGCAAACTTTAGGGGTTGAACCCCAATGGTTAAGTATTACTGATAAACCAACCATCACTAAGCTGCGGGTGTTATCACGTAATCAGCAGCTTATCCGCCTCGATTTCGAAGAAGCCTTCGACAAGGCCGATAGCGTACGTTTATTGAAACAATCCGAGGCCTTACTCGATTCTGTCGATGTTGTGGTGTTGTCCGACTATGCAAAGGGCGCTATCGATCAGCCGCGAGATTTTATTGCATTAGCGCGTTCGAAAGGTGTGATGGTATTAGTCGATCCTAAGGGCAGTGACTTTGGTCGTTATCATGGCGCGTCGCTAATTACCCCAAATATGAGCGAGTTTGAAGCCGTTGTTGGCACTGTGACCTCTGAAGCCGACCTGCTGGAAAAAGCCCGTGGCTTACTCAAGCAACATCATTTTGATGCCATTTTAGTCACCCGCTCTGAAAAGGGCATGACCTTAGTGACCGCTAATGCGCCTGAGTTGCACATTCCTACCGTTGCCCGTGAAGTCTATGATGTGACGGGGGCTGGCGATACTGTGATTTCAGCCTTAGCAACCTCATTAGCCGCGGGCGCCGATTTACCGCAGGCTTGCGCAATTGCGAACACCGCCGCTGGCGTTGTGGTAGGTAAACTTGGCACTTCTACCGTGAGCCGCATTGAGCTTATTGAAGCCCTAGCTTTGCACCATGGAGAATCGGGTTTTGGGGTGGTGAGTGAAGATCAACTGGCCTACGCCTTAGAGCAAGCCAAACTACGCGGTGAACGTGTGGTGATGACTAATGGTTGCTTTGATATTTTACATGCGGGCCACGTGAGCTATCTTAAACAGGCGAAAGCTTTGGGCGATCGTTTGATCGTCGCGGTAAACGATGATGCCTCGGTTAAACGCCTCAAGGGTGAAGGCCGTCCAGTTAATCAGGTTGATCGTCGTATGGCTGTGCTCGCTGGCTTAGCTTCTGTTGATTGGGTTGTGCCTTTTAGTGAAGATACGCCGCAGCGCATCATTACTCGATTGCTGCCAAATCTGCTGGTCAAAGGTGGTGATTATAAGCTTGAGGATATTGCTGGTGGCGCTGAAGTGATTGCCGCCGGTGGCCAAGTTCAAGTGCTGGGCTTTGAGGATGGCATTTCAACGACAGCGATTATACAAAATATCATGGCGAATCAGTGAGCTTAGTCGCTCTGGCATTCGCATCTAGCCTGACTTGGACGCCCATTGCCGATAAGCAGGCTTTGATTTGCCCTTTACCAGAGCTTGGTACTTGCTTGGCATTATTGCCAGAGCAAGTGTTGGTGCAGCTTCCTGCAACACTCGAACAATTTAGGCTTGATTTAGGCCGCAGAAGTGCCATGGTCATGCCCGTCGATGACAATAAAATTGCGGGCCTAGTCTTAGTGAATGAGCAGCGGACACCGCAAGTACAGTTAGCCAGTGTCGATATGGTGACCTACCAATTACCTTTGCTTGAACAGCCGCAATTAACCCTATGGCATGAGCTCGGTCATTTGGAGAACCTTGCTCTGCAAGGCTCTGTGTTACCGACTCACTTGAGTGCATATCAACATGAATGGCTAGCTGACATTTATTTGGTTTGGCGTATCGCACGGGAGAAAAATGATTTTGCCTTGGCGTGGCAGCAATACCACAGACGCAATCTTGATGCATTAACAAGCCCGCAATACTTGTCACATTGGAGTTCGCCAATGTTGATACAAGTGTTGCATCGATACGATGTTGCTCAAGTGGCTAAATTTGCCGAGTATCGGGACTTTTTAACGAATTTTTACCCTAAAGCCGAGCAATTAGAGCCGAGATTATTAGGTGAGTATTCGAGCTTAATGCAACGCACTTTTGGCGCGAGTGTATTGCAACCCCTTCCTGAATATCTATTTTGGCGAAAAGCTGATCTTGGACACTATCTCCAACCGACGTTCGTTTTACTCATGGGCGAAGAAAAAGCACATAACTGGTTGGTACAAAATTCAATGTTATGAATGTGTTAATTAAATCTGTGGTGAAGCCTGTTTTAAACTGAACCCTAGCTGAACAAAAGTGAAATACGCTGGTTACGGCCCAGTGAACAGCAGTAATCCCTGAGCGGCTTTGGTAAGCTTTCCCCCTAAAAATAAGAGGGGAGACATTACTATGGCTAAGCGCTCGCGAGTACAAACTGAGCAAACCATAAATCAAATTATGGATGAAGCGTTAAGACAAATTTTGACTATCGGCTTTGAGACTATGTCTTATACTACGTTATCTGAAGCAACGGGTATTAGTCGCACAGGTATTAGTCACCATTTTCCACGCAAAAGCGATTTTCTTGTTCGTTTAGATAGTCGTATCGGCAATCTATTTGTTGCTGCGCTGGATTTTTCTAGCCAAGAGGCATTGGAAACATCCTGGATGCAGGCAATGCAGGAAGAGCATTACCGCGCAGTATTAAGACTGTTCTTTAGTCTTTGTGGTGGTGCGAATAATGAAATTACCCTCTTTAGAGCGGTGAGTACAGCGCGTCAGCAAGCGATTGCTGAGTTAGGCTTAGCGGGCGATCGCACGATCAACCACCTATTAGGCCGTACAGCTGTGATGTTGCTATCCAATTTTGATGTGGCAAAAGCAGCATAATAGACTGACCAATGAATATAAAAATGGAGCCAGATGGCTCCTTTTTTGTGGGTAAAAATCGTGATTTGTACTGAGGTAAGTCATACCCCAATAGTGTAGGATGACCACTCAATAATGATTTAAGTTAGTGATATTGCTTTGTACTCTTGATTTGACAGGATAAAACATATGGACATGACACCCATCTCTAATGAGGCAGATATGCCTAAACGCGCCATTAAGCTTGATAACACTGAGCTTATCAAAACCAGTTTTTGGGTGAGTCAGATTTTTATAATCATTGCGACTGTTGTTGGCGTGTACTTAGCCGCGCAAGAAGGGTTGTCACAGGCAATTAAATTTGATGCCCTGAGCAATATGCAGAATAACTATCATCTGCGTCATGCCCTATATGACGAAGTGAGTGACAATGTTGAAATCTTGAGTCATTACGCTGACACAGTTGAGACTGTGAGTAGTAATAGTTTAGTGAAAATGCATCCGCAGATGGGATTATTTGTCTGGGATAACATGCGCTATTCTGCCAATGCGCTAGAAACACCGAGTGATATTTTGTCTGATATTCGTCGTTTGTATTTAGAGTCTGAGAAGATCATTAGTAATATTGAAACCCGTCACTATAGCGTTTCTTACGGTAAGGATCAGTTGCAAAATGTATTGAGTAAAATCAAAGAAGATACTTTGCCAAAACTCAAAACGAATTATGAAACCCTGTCAAAAGAGCTTAAAGATAACGATATTGCCGTCGACTAACGTATCTTGGCTTAGCTCCCCCCAAACATCAGGGGTCATTCTTATCCCTGATGTTTGAATCCATTGATGAATTCTGTGTTGCTGACAACACTTCTGCATGATCTGCTTTAGTCCCCATTATTTTATGGCACTTAAGCTAACGATGAATCTAGTCAGATTTTCTCCGTCGGTATTTGTCATCAAAACCATGTTGAGTTAGCTTAATTCCTGTCGATAGGCTTGAGTTAGCTTAATTCCTGTCGATAGGCTTGAGTTAGCTTAATTCCTGTCGATAGGCTTGAGTTAATTTTTGCTGTTGTAGATAGATGCGAATAGCCAAGAAGGTTAATGCGGCAGCAATCACGGCACAGATTGCGTGGTGGAAGACTAAGTGACTTATTAGGAATGTGGGCAAGTCTTCAAAGCTGTCGATAAGGAAAAGCTTAGTGATTAAGCCGATATAGACGAGAAGATGTAGAGCCGCGCCAGTGATAAAGAGTCGTTTAAATTTATCAGTCAGTTTGATATCTAACTTGATATTAAACCATCGACAAAATAGGTACCCACTCAGGCCGATGGTAATCGATATCCAGCCAAGCCCGAGTAATGAGGTTTTGATTAATACGGCAGACAGGATAAACAGCCCAAGCAACATTTATTATTTCCTTAAACCAGCTTTAGATTTAACTTAGTGTTTTAGTTTACATTAAGCATATCAGCATTGTGGGCAGATAAGCCTCGCATCATATTGGCGCAGAGACTAGCTTAATAGGCTTAAAAAAATGTGAAAAGAAAGGGAGCCATTGGCTCCCTTCATTTCTTTAGAATAGTGTTTATCGCCTAAACGATTTCTACTCTGTTGATATTAAATCAAACTCAAAGTGCCTTTAAAATGGCTTCAACACTGGCCTTAGCATCCCCAAACAGCATTTGGGTATTTTCTTTGAAGAACAGTGGGTTTTGCACGCCGGCATAACCTGTGTTCATCGAACGTTTAAAGCCAATCACGTTTTGTGCTTTCCACACTTCCAGCACTGGCATACCTGCGATTGGACTGCCTGGATCTTCCATTGCCGCGGGGTTAACCGTGTCGTTGGCGCCGATAACGAGCACGACATCTGTGTCTTTAAAGTCTTCATTGATTTCGTCCATTTCGAGCACGATATCGTAGGGGACTTTCGCTTCAGCGAGCAGTACGTTCATATGGCCTGGTAATCGACCAGCAACTGGATGGATACCAAAACGCACTTTCACGCCGCGATCACGTAGTTTTTGAGTGATTTCCGCAACAGGATATTGCGCTTGCGCCACTGCCATACCGTAACCCGGAGTGATGATGACTGAAGTGGCATTTTTCAGCATATCCGCCACATCTTCGGCGTTGGTTTCACGGTATTCACCCATTTCTTCATCGGCAGTCGAGGCCACTCCATCTGTGCCAAAGCCACCCGCGATAACTGAAATAAATGAGCGATTCATGGCCTTACACATGATGTAAGACAGAATAGCACCCGATGAACCCACTAACGCGCCGACCACAATCAAGAGGTCGTTCGACAACATAAAGCCTGCTGCTGCCGCTGCCCAACCTGAGTAGGAGTTCAGCATAGACACCACCACTGGCATATCCGCGCCGCCAATGGATGCGACTAAATGCCAGCCAAAGGCGAAGGCAATCAAGGTCATCAACAGCAGTGCTGGCATAGTGCCGCCTGTCTGTACGAAGTATACCAACAGGGCGAAAGACACTAGCACTGCGACTAGGTTTAGCTTGTGGCGATGTGGCAGCATCAGAGGTTTAGATGAAATCAGTCCGCGTAACTTACAAAAGGCAACGATAGAACCCGTAAAGGTCACCGCACCGATGAAGATCCCGAGGAAGACTTCGACCAAGTGAATTTTAAGCATAGCGCCAGTGAGGTGCTCTTTGCTGGCGGTCTTCACCGCTTCACTCAACGCATCTTGTACTGCGGCGAGGGTCGTATTGATATCACCACCGACTGCCACCACGACTTGTGATACTTCCTGTGGGTGTAAGTCGATAAAGCTGTTGAAACCCACTAATACCGCGGCCATACCCACAAAGCTGTGCAATATAGCAACCAGTTCTGGCATTTCAGTCATTTCGACTTTTAGTGCTAAACGGATACCAATCGCGCCGCCAATCACCATAGCGATTAAGATCCACGCAATTCCGTTAGTATCGGGGTTGAAAATGGTAGCCAGTAGGGCGATTGCCATACCTAAGATACCGAATAAATTGCCGTGTTTTGCCGTCTCTTGCTTCGACAGTCCCGCGAGACTGAAGATGAAGAGAATGGCGGCAATAATGTAAGCTGCTGTTACCAGTCCTTGAGACACGTTAAACCCCCTTAATCCTTACGGAACATCTTCAGCATGCGCTGAGTGACGGTAAAGCCACCGAAGATGTTAATACTGGCGATCAGCACGGCGATAAACGCCAGTACAGTGACCAAAGTTGAACCCTGACCGATTTGCAGTAGGGCGCCGACCACGATAATGCCCGAAATCGCGTTAGTGACTGACATTAAAGGTGTATGCAGTGAGTGGGATACGTTCCATACCACGTAATAGCCAACAACGCAGGACAGCAAGAATACTGTGAAATGCGACAGGAACTCTGGTGGTGCTACCGATGCCACGGCAGCAAACCCTGCAACGCCTAAGGCGGCGAGCACGTATTTGAGCTTAGATGGTGCCTTCGGAGTGGTATTTTTCGGCTCGATTTTCGCCGCTGGTTTTGCTGGCGCCGCAGAAACAGAAATCGGTGGTGGCGGGAAGGTCACTTCACCTTCTTTAATCACTGTCATATTGCGCATGACTACATCATCAAAGTTGATGCTGGCTGTGCCGTCCTTTTCTTTACACATTAACTTCATCAGGTTGACTAAGTTAGTGCCGTAAAGCTGTGAGGATTGCGCCGGTAGACGACCTGGAAGGTCGGTATAACCAATCACTTTTACGCCGTTAGGAGTAACAAACAGCTCACCCGATTGCGTGTATTCGCAGTTACCACCCGTCGCAGCGGCTAAATCGACGATCACTGAGCCGCTCTTCATGCTATCGACCATGGTTTTGGTGATGAGCTTAGGCGCAGGACGACCAGGGATCAGCGCCGTAGTGATGATGATATCGACTTCTTTGGCTTGCTCAGCAAACAGCGCCATTTCGGCGGCAATAAATTCATCCGACATGGTTTTAGCATAACCGTCCGATGAACCACCTTCCTCGTTACCAAAATCCAGTTTAAGGAATTGGCCGCCCATAGATTCGATTTGCTCGGCCACTTCTAAGCGGGTATCGAAGGCGCGCACTATGGCGCCAAGCGATCCTGCTGTACCAATGGCGGCAAGGCCAGCTACACCAGCACCAATGACTAACACTTTGGCGGGCGGTACTTTACCAGCAGCGGTAATTTGGCCAGTAAAGAAACGGCCAAATTGATGTGCGGCTTCAACAACGGCGCGATATCCACCAATGTTTGCCATAGAGGAGAGGGCATCAAGTGACTGGGCGCGGGAGATGCGTGGCACCATGTCCATTGCCATCACGTTGATCTTACGTTTAGATAACTTCGCAACCAGCTCAGGGTTTTGTGCGGGCCAAATAAAGCTGACGATAGTCGCCCCGTCTTTGATTTGTTCAATTTCGGCGTCGCTTGGCGCATTGACCTTAAAGATCAGATCGGCTTGCCAAACGTTTGTTGTCACCTTCGCGCCCGCAGCTTCAAAAGCTGCATCATCGAAACTTGACAGTTGACCCGCATTGGCCTCAATAACAACTTCAAAGCCGAGTTTTTTAAGCTGCTCAACGGTGGCTGGGGTCGCGGCGACCCTAGTTTCACCGGCGAGACTTTCTCTCGGTATTCCAATCTGCATGACTACTCCCTGATGGTTTATATAATCGTTCCGCCTGCTGTTCTTCCTTCATCGTACTCAACTGCAAAATCTGTCGTCACCAGCGTTTATTCGGCGGGTGATTCGAGTCAGTTAGGGCATTCAATCTAGGATGGACACTTTTTGTTTTTAAAACAAACTATTCTGTGGGCAACAGAAATTATTGTTCGACAGGCTCATGACCATTGTGGCAATACTTTAGCTTGGCACAAGTGCATATTTCTCAAGCAGGCCGTTTCTGCACTGGTCGGATCAAAAACTTTTAACCAGTGCACACTTTTGTAGCTTAAATTTTGCACTTTGTATATTCCAAAATGGAATTAAAAATCCTATTTTATTCTTTTTTGCTTTTCTTAAACCGCGATAAGCTTGTGGACATTACACTGTCATAGGGCCGTCTCATGTTGTTAAAAGAACTTTCATCGCTGGCTTCGCCATTGTCTCAAGGACAAGTCGAGAAGCTAAAACAACTCACTTCTGAGTTAAGTGCTGTGCAATTGGCCTGGGTGAGTGGCTATCTTGCCGCCACAGCCAATGCGGGCCAATTAGCGCCTGCCGCACAGGCGCAAACGGCTCAAACTGTGACGATTCTCTATGGCAGCCAAACGGGTAATGGCCGTGGTGTCGCTAAAGCGCTCGCCGATAAGGCGCAGGCGCAAGGTTATGCGGTCAATTTGGCTTCAATGGGCGAATACAATGTTCGCCAATTAAAGCAAGAAGCTGTGCTTTTATTGGTGGTCAGCACCCATGGTGAAGGTGAAGCGCCGGATGATGCGATTGAATTACACAAGTTTTTAGCATCGAAACGAGCCCCTAAGTTAGACAATCTACATTACTCTGTGCTTGCGCTGGGGGATTCTAGCTATGAATTTTTCTGCCAAACCGGTAAAGACTTCGATGCCCGCCTAGCGGCACTCGGTGCTAAATCACTATTACCTTTAATTGAATGTGATGTGGATTATGAAGCTGCCGCGGGCCAGTGGCACGCCGATGTATTAGAGGCCGTTAAGCCGCTAATCGAAACCTCGTCCGCCAGTGTGGTATCCATCGGCACCGCTAAAGCGATTGGCGAAAGTGAATTTACTAAGCAAAACCCATATAGCGCCGAAGTGCTTGTGAGCCAGAAAATTACCGGCCGTGGATCAGACCGAGACGTGCGCCATGTTGAAATCGACCTTGGCGACTCAGGGTTAACCTATCAAGCGGGTGATGCCCTTGGTGTGTGGTTTAGTAATAACGAAGTCTTAGTCGATGAAGTCTTAGCGGGTCTGTCATTAGCCGCCGATGAGTTAGTGACCCTTGGTACTGAATCCTTGTCCCTTAAGCAAGCTTTGGTTGATAAGAAAGAATTGACTCAGTTATACCCTGGATTAGTCAAAGCATGGGCCGAATTGAGCGGCAGCGCAGAACTGCTGGCATTGAGCGAAGATAAAGAACAAGTGCGCCACTTTATCCTTAAGCATCAATTTGCCGATTTAGTCACTCAGTATCCGTTATCAAATAACTCAGTAACCTTAAATGCAGCAAAACTGCTTGAGCTACTGCGTCCATTAACGCCAAGACTTTACTCTATCGCCTCAAGTCAAAGCGAAGTCGAAACAGAAGTCCACTTAACTGTGGCCTTAGTGGAAGATGAGCGCCACGGCTCAGCACGTTTTGGCGGCGCGTCACACTTCTTAGCGTCTGCGCAGGAAGGCACGCAAGTTAAGGTTTATGTTGAGTCGAACAAGCATTTCCGTTTACCCGAAAATCCAGAAACACCGGTGATCATGGTGGGCCCTGGTACCGGTGTTGCGCCCTTCCGTGCCTTTATGCAGGAGCGCGTAGCACAAGGGATCCAAGGTGATAGCTGGTTATTCTTCGGCAATCCTCACTTTGAGCAGGATTTCTTGTATCAAACAGAGTGGCAACAGTATTTGAAAAATGGCGATCTCAGCCGTATCGACGTGGCGTTCTCACGCGATCAAGCCCATAAGATTTATGTGCAGCACCGCATTAAAGAACAAGGCCAAGCCCTGTGGCAATGGTTGCAAAATGGCGCGCATCTTTATATTTGCGGTGATGCTGAGCGTATGGCCAAAGATGTTCACCAAGCCTTGATTGAGGTGGCAGTCGAAGTCGGTGGTTTGAATACCGAAGCTGCCGAAGCCTATTTTGAAACCCTGCGCAGCGATAAACGTTACCAAAAAGACGTGTATTAATCTCAACCGTTGCGCAGATAAGAAACGCATAAGAATAGCCAAAGCTGCACACATGATGAGCTGTGCAGTCAGCGAACCGAATTTGAAGAGGCAGTTGCCATGAGTGAGCAAAAGTTAGCGTTAAACGAATATCTAAAGACCGACAGTGATTACCTGCGCGGTACGATTAAAGAAGGCTTAGATTCTGCGGTAACCGGCAGTTTCAGTGATGGCGATCAGCAGTTGATCAAATTCCACGGCTTCTATCAGCAAGATGATCGCGATTTACGTAACGAACGTAAAGAGCAAAAACTTGAGCCTCTATATAGCTTTATGTTGCGTGCCCGTGTACCTGGCGGTATTTGTTCTCCACAGCAATGGTTAGGCGTAGATAAAATTGCCTCGACGCTCACCAGCTCGAACAGTATTCGTTTGACGACCCGCCAAACCTTCCAATACCACGGTATTCCTAAGCGTAACTTGAAGACCATTATTCAAGACTTAGATCGCGAAGCGCTGGATTCGATTGCTGCCTGTGGTGACGTTAACCGTAACGTCATGTGTAACCCCAATCCGGTGGAATCGAAACTGCACGCGCAGGCCTATGCGGTGGCGAAACAACTGTCAGATCATCTATTACCACACACTCGCGCCTACGCTGAAATCTGGTTAGATGAAGAAAAGTTACTTTCGACCGAAGATGAAACCGTCGAACCTGTGTATGGCAAAACCTATCTGCCACGTAAGTTCAAAATGGCGGTTGCGGTTCCTCCCGATAACGATGTTGACGTTTACACTAACGATTTAGGCTTTATTGCTGTTGCCGAAAACGGCGAGCTAGTTGGCTTTAACTTAACGGCGGGCGGCGGCATGGGCTCGACCCATGGCGAAGTAGAAACCTTTCCACGCCTGGCTGACGACTTTGGTTTTATCAAAACTGAAGACGTGATGAAGTTTGCTGAAGCTGTCATGACAGTGCAACGCGACTGGGGCAATCGCTCTAATCGTAAGCGTTCGCGCCTTAAGTACACAATCGTTGACCACGGCTATGAAAAGTTCAAAGCCGAAGTTGAACTGCGTGCAGGAGTAAAATTTGAACCTAAGCGTGATGTCGTGATTGGCGATCGCGGCGACCGTTATGGTTGGGTCGAAGGCGTTGACGGTAAGTGGCATTTAACCCTATTTATCGAAAGCGGCCGCATTAAGGATTTACCGGGCCAGACCCTGCAAACGGGGCTGCGTGAAATTGCTAAGATCCACAAGGGCGATTTCCGCATGACCTCGAATCAAAACATGATCATCGCAGGTGTAGCGGCAGAAGATAAAGCCACGATTGAAGGTTTAGCCCGTAAACATGGTCTGCTGGGCCAAGTGTTGACGCAAACCCGCGGTCACTCGATTGCCTGTGTGGCGTTGCCGACATGTCCATTAGCGATGGCGGAAGCCGAGCGTTATTTCCCTGAGTTTATCGATCATATCGATGCGCTACAGGCAAAACACGGCATCAGCGAGCAAGCGATTGTCGTGCGTATGACGGGTTGTCCTAACGGCTGTGCCCGCCCATTTGCCGCTGAAATTGGGCTTGTGGGTAAGGCGCCGGGTCGTTATAACTTGTACTTAGGTGCAAGTTTTGAAGGGACTCGTTTGAACAAAATGCACAGAGAAAATATCCAAGAGGCGGACATTCTCGCCGAATTGGATGCCCTGTTTGGCCGCTACGCCGTAGAGCGTGATGCAGGCGAAACCTTTGGTAACTTCACCGTCCGCGTGGGTGTAGTGAAGGCGGTGATCGATGCCGCTAAGGATTTTCATGGCTGATATTGAGCAAAAAACCAGTGATAAAGTGCCGACTGTGGTCAGCGCTGCCGAACTCAAGGCATTATTGAGTGCGCCTAAGGCAGAGCAAGCGATAGAGCTTGAACGTATTAATCAGTTCTTAGGTGGATTAAGCGCACAAGAGCGGGTGCTATGGGGCTTAACTTATTTGCCCGGTAATCATGCGCTGTCCTCAAGCTTTGGGATTCAAGCCGCAGTGATGCTGCATATGGTGAGTCAGGCACAGGCGAATATTCCGGTTATCCTCACGGATACGGGTTATTTATTCCCTGAGACTTATCAGTTTATCGATGAACTGACAGAGCGTTTATCGCTGAATTTAAAAGTGTATCAAGCAGTGATGACATCTGCATGGCAAGAGGCACGCTTTGGTCAGTTGTGGGAGCAAGGGGTAGACGGGCTAGAGCAATACAACCGTCTCAACAAAGTTGAGCCTATGCAACGCGCTTTAGCCGAGCTTGAAGTCGGCACTTGGTTTGCTGGGCTTAGACGCAGTCAAGCCAGTACCCGTGAGGCGTTGCCGATACTGGCGATTCATGGTACTCGCTTTAAGTTACTGCCGATTATCGAGTGGTCGAATAAAGATGTGCACCTCTATCTGACTCAATTTGACTTGCCGTACCATCCACTTTGGGACCAAGGCTATGTTTCTGTGGGGGATACCCATTCGAGTAAACCACTCGAATTAGGTATGACAGAGGAAGAAACTCGCTTTAATGGCCTACAACGTGAGTGTGGTCTGCACTACGAAATCTAGTCATTTTATTGATTTTAAATATTAAACGCCTCAACTTAGTTTGGGGCGTTTTTTTATCATTTTAAGATAAGTGGGATTGAATTTAATACTCTGGATTGTCGAGGAAGTTAAGTGATGTCATTTAAGCGTCATTTAACTAAGATAGATTGATATTCATAGAGTTAGTTTGCATTCATTTTTAAATGCTAAAAATGTTGTACATTTTTACTCACAGAGTTATGCACATTGGTTAAGCCTGCGCTATATTTTGAAGTTCCCGTAGATGGTTTTGAAGCGTTTTACTGCGTTAATTGACATGATTCATGTCTTTTATGAGGTTAAGTTGTTGTATATCGGTATTTATGGGCTGGGTTTGCTGTGTATCGATATGGCTTGATTGGATGCAGTGAAAGCGTTGAAAACCTGACTCGCACCTGCGAGTATCAAGCAGTTTGATTGACTTGCTAGCTCTCGTTAATCAGCCATCATTACCTCGGTCAGCTGTCGTCAAAGCTGCCGAGGTCAAGTTAAGTCGACCCCCAGTCAATCTCCAATAGTGATTTGTTCTTGTTATGGTTATTTCTCAACCTATCTTTGATTATCGAGTAAGATATCCTTGGTGTTTCCTTTACTCTCGTAGCATGATCAGCTTGCAACTCGCGTAAAGCTTTAGAATATTTTCTGTAAGCCTAGGTTGCCCCAAAGAATCCTTGTAATGGGATTGACTGGATAGATGAGAAACAAGAAATGAGAGTGTGTGGATGAGATGGTATAAATGACGGCCCCTTTATATGCGATGCGAGATCATGTCAGGCGTCCAAGTGTCAATAAGTCGAGTGACCCAGCACCTCAGAGACGAAAGCGTGGTTTTCGTCGTTTATTGTCTTGGTTATTTAAGGGATTAGTTTGGGTATTTATTTGCTCAATTTTATTAGTGATCCTACTACGATTCGTCGATCCTCTTATGTGGACTTGGCGTATCGAACGTGCCTTATTTCCACCTGCTCCTATCGGTGAGATCAGGCATCAATGGCGCGATTTAGCGCAAATTTCTCCCGAATTACAATTGGCTGTGATTGCTGCGGAAGATCAACGTTTTGTTGAGCATACTGGATTCGATTTAGCCGCGATAAGTTCGGCACTGAAATACAACCAAAAAGGTACCAAAGTCCGCGGGGCAAGTACCTTAAGTCAGCAGGCGGCGAAAAACCTTTTTATGTGGTCGAGTCGCAGTTTCTTTCGTAAGGGATTGGAAGCTTGGTTTACGTTATTGATGGAGTTGACTTGGGATAAGTCGCGTATTCTTGAAGTGTATTTAAATATTGTAGAATTTGGCCCAGGCATTTACGGCGCCGAAGCGGCATCAAAGCATTATTTTGGAAAGTCAGCGGCAAAACTTACCCAATACGAGGCCTCATTACTCGCAGCCATTTTACCCAATCCTTGGCGCTATAAGGTGTCTCCACCGTCATCGTATGTGCAGCAGCGCTCTGCTTGGATCCGTAAGCAAATGCGTCAGCTAGGTGACGTCACGCTTAAAAAAGTCCACGAAGCACGATGACGCTCTGGTGAGGTAGTTTGAGTGAGATGAGCTTAATTTGTCATTGAGTTCTTTGCTTAATCGTCGATGACTTTGAGATGTTTTATTACCGAATTGAAATAAGATTGGAGTTATGTTTAATAAACGTTAATTCTAATGCGTTTTTAATGCTGCGAACTCCTATCCTGTTCGCTTCTGTGTCGGTTTAATGTTAAATTATCGGGAAAATTTTATACCTTAGTTTCGCTTAGCCTAAGCATTTTAAACTGGGTTTGTATTGCGTAGGGCTGAGTTGTTGTGTTTTCTGATTTTGCATTATCTGCGTAAGGGATATGTAAGAGCGGATAAATATTTAAATACCTAAGGTGAGTTCTTTAGGTATTGTTTTCATAAAATTGAATGTCATTAAATGGAGTTTCTTAAATGAAAAAGATTGTGATTGCCGCGGCAATTATTGCAGCAGGTGCTGGTGGTTATTGGTATATGCAGAATGGCGCGGGTTCTAGTGCCTCTGCTAATCCTTTGCTCGACTATGTGCCTGCCGATACGCCGATATTTTCGGGCCAGTTAAAACCCTTCCCGTTAAAAGCGTATTTACAGTCTATTTCTGGAAATTATCAGCAATATCCAAGTAACACGCTTGATGAACTCGGTGTGCAGGATAGCCCTATGGGCAAGTTCTTCGTTAGTATTTATCAGCAGTATATGGATGGGATGAAAGATCCTGCCTTACTGTTAAAAACCTTCGGTTTCCCCGATGAAGTTAAACCTTATATTTATACTTTAGGTGCTTTGCCAGTATTAAAGATTGATGTTAATCAGGCTGAAGCATTTTGGGCTGTATTAGATAAAGCCGAAAAAGACAGTGGTGTAACCCACGAAATGCGTAAAGTGGGCGATGTTGATTATCGCGCTTATGCACTATCGGATGAAAGCTCAGCAGAGAAAGCTGAACTGTTATTTGCCCAGAAAGATGGCATATTAACGATGACTTTCAGCACCTCTATTACCGAGCCTGAGTTATTAGAAATGGCATTTGGTATTAAGAAGGCGCCGCAGTCATTAGCCGCTTCTGGCATATTAGAAGATATTATTAAGACCCATGGTTTTAAAGATGACAGCATTAGCTTTATTAACCATGTGGAAATTGTAAAGGCATTGACCTCTGCAGATAGCAATATGCTAGCTAAGCAACTGACTCAATTTTTTGCTGATGAAAGTGAGGGTGAAGATCCATTAGCTCAAATCAGAACACCAGAATGTCGTACCGAACTGACTGCGATTGCCGCTAACTGGCCGCGTACCGTTGCTGGTTTAACGGCGTTTTCTGTGACTGAAAAAGAAAGCCATATGGCGGCTTCATTTGTTGTCGAAACGAAGAATCAACCTATTCTTGCGGCAATGCAAAAGATGCGTGGTTTTATTCCATCGCATCTGGCGGATATCGACAGCACTATCTTCTCCATGGGAATAGGTCTAGATATCAATGAAATTACCCCTTCATTAACGGCTATTTGGGATGATCTGCAAAAGCCACAACTGACCTGTACACCATTGGCAGAGTTGCAGGCTGAGTTGAGCCAACAGAGCCCTGCTATGCTAGGCATGTTTACTGGCATGGCTAACGGTGTGAAAGGCATGAGCGTTTCATTGCTCGATTTTAAAATGAGCACACAAGATCAAGAGCCTAAGTTAGAAAGCTTAGATGCTTTAGTCAGCCTTAGCGCCGAAAACCCATCCATGTTGTTCAATATGGTCAAACCTTTCGCCCCTATGCTGGCTGAAGTGCAATTAGCCGATAACGGCGATGCTACTGATTTATCTCCAATATTGATGTTGCCTCCAGAGTTAGGTGTTAAGCCAATGCTGGCGATTAAAGGTCAACATTTAGTGGTGTATAGCGGTGATAAAGGCTTAGCTTTAGCCAACAAATTAGCAGGCGAGAAACTGTCAGCGAATGGCATGTACAGCTTGTCTGCTGATTACGGCAAGATGTTTACGCCAGTGCTTACACTGTTAGAAATGAGCGGTGAGCCGATCCCTGAAGAAATGCAAATGCTTAAAGATTACAACATGCGAGTTCAAATGAGCTTTGATGTGAATAAGCAAGGCTTGGTCATAGGTTCAGTCGCCAATTCTAAAGCGACTGAAAAGAAGTAATGCGTTAGTAAACTCATATTTGCTTTAAAAGAGCCTGCAGATTGCTGGCTCTTTTTTTGGCTTAATTTAGCTTAGCTTGAGCCAACTTAGTGTGCTGTGCTGGCAGTACAAGTTGTGCTTTTGGCTTGGCGGAGCGCATTAAACTAACGAGCCCTTGCCATTGAATATCACTGTTCTGAGGGAGCAAAATATCCGGTTCAGTCCCGATACCGGACAGGAGTTGCCCCTGTGCATCATAGGTTAACGAACTGCTGAATCTTATGTTTAATCCACTGTTTGGCAGTTTGAAATGATACTGACGTGCAAAGTCGCCTGAGGTTTTTTCACCAATCAAATTTGCCCTAGACCAAGATTTAGTACGATAGGCAATCCACTCGCATTCTTGGCGACAATGGGGACTCACGAGTAGAGCTAAGCGATTTCGCCCTTCAGGAGCCACCGCAGGCTTAGTGCGAACATACCAAGGGCTGAATTTCTCTTTATCGACAGAGGGTAAGTTACGGGTGAGAGATTTGAGCTTAGGTTGACTGTACTCTAACGCATCCAGAGGCATAAAATTGAGCGGCTGTAGATAGTCATTTCTCAGCTCTGGTGAGCGGCGATAGTGCGCAAATCCCATCACGTTAGGTGCTAAAGTGTTATTTAAATCCGCATCTTGATATCGCGACAGCATAGTCAATAATTTCGGACTAAAGCCACTGGCATCACGTAAATCAATGATCAGTAATGGATGTGTCATGCCTTTGAGCAGTTCTTGCTGTTGTTCTTTATCTAATTCAAAGGCGTAGAGATCGCTGATCTTAAGTTTGACCGTCGTATTGTTGACCGTCTCTAATTGATTTGGCATGTCTTGAAATTCGGTGCGTTCAAATTGAGATAATTGGTTAATAAACTCGAGCACATTAATATCTTGAGTCTCGTCTTTTTCACTGATAGTTGCTAATTGAACTTGCGGTTTATGGCTTGGCAGGGCGAGAGTCACCTGCTGGCTTTGCAGGTCATCATTAATTAGCGTAATGACTACATAGGGCTTTATGCTGAGTCCTAAGTCTTCGCGCAGTAGGTTAAGTTTTTTCAGCCAAGGTAACTGCATTTCTTGGCTCTGTTTTGCCGGCTCAGGTAAGTAGGCTTGGCTGGTCGCTACCCATTTGCTCATAGGTAAACCATCGATATGAGTGATAAAGGGGAAGTCGTTGTTGACTGGATTATTACCGTTATCCAAGGCTAACCATTGGTCGTTGACTGGCCTTAGCGTTAACGGGAGATCGCCGCTTTGATCATCGAAGTTATGCACTTGAGCGCCTGGATCTTTGAGGGTATTGAGTAATTTAGTGACTTCAGCAGCAAAGCGATCATTGGGAGTAATATCTTGATACTGTTCAACAATAAGGCTAGCCATAAATTTAAGCTGCGGGTTGGCTTTGTCGGCCGTTAAGGCATAAAACGCTGAGTGTTGCTCGATTTGATCCAATAAGGCATAGAGATCTTGGCGTACCTCTTGTGCATTCAGCACTGGTGCAGCGCTATCTTTTGGCACAGCGAAAAACGCGAGCTTAAGTAAGCTCGCGAAAATAATGACACTGAGTAGCATGACTATGCTGCGGTAGCTAAAACTCATATTCCTCCATGATGTTAAGGCTCTGCTTCAGGGCACAAAAAGGTGTGCGACTATCGGCTTAAATGCCATTCGGATCAATGTAAATCGTCCCGCTGAGCCATAAACTCAGGTCCATCTGAGCAATTTAGCAGCAGGTTTGGTAGATTAGCAGCAAATTATGGTCGATTTTTGTACTTAGTCACTTTATATACCCAAACAATCTTAAATAGCGGGATCAAGTGGGTATATCTTTCTTAAAGAATATCGTTGAGTGAAATTCCGATACCAATACGTTGATTGTGATAGTTGTAATCGATTAGGCTTTCGCCATAACCATTAAAGTATTGAGTATAAAAGCGTAAGTTGCCGACGATAGGATGACTCCAAGTCAGTTCTGCTGAGCCTCTGTCGATATCTTCTAGATTCGTTTTAACGGTTAAAGTGAATCTATGTTCATCGATACCATAAACGCCAATAAACTCTGCTTTACCTATATAGTCATCAATATTAGGGTTATCGTCGCCGCTGGCTTTATATGGATCTGTCTTTTCATCTTCAGGAATACGCCACCACACTTTGGTGGAGAAGGCGAGTGGGCCTGCATCAAAAATCATAGTGGCATAGAGTCGATTCCAACTGCGGGAAAGTGGCCCTGCTTTACCATTCGATTGATGTACGGCACCAAATCCCCAAAAGGAATTGGTCACACTGCCAATTTTCCAATCGTTATTAAACAGCATAAAAACTTCAGGTTCGTGATTGGTTTCCCTAAAAGGCGATGAAGTGTCTTTGTTATAAACCTGCCAATAGGATTGATTGGTGTAAGCAAAAAATAAATGGCCATTATCACCAAACACATTGTACCAAATAGGAAATTTAAAACTGATTTGGAACTTAGCCTCAAACTCATCTAATGAATAGGGGTTGAGTATTGCATCTTCGGTGAAAGGTGCCATGTTGGGATCTGGGCTGTAGGTGACTGGTAAAAGGTAATTCACTTTATGTGGCGTAATCACAAAAGGTAGATCCGCCGTGGCAAGTTCATCTTTTACTCTTCCTTTGACTAATGATTCTTCGGCATTTATGTCCGTACAGGCTAATAGCCCTGCCAATGCAATACCTGAGTAAAGTGGTTTCATCTGCCCTCCTTGATGTGTTTATTTATTTGTCAGTCGTACTCAACAAAGATAGTTATTTCCAGCTTAACATTAGAAAGTGAATTTATGGTTATGGAAAAATCCGGTGTCACTTAATGACAAATCTTGTAGTCAGCCATTTTTAGTCCCATAGAGACATGTTTAGGTAGAATTTTTGGCAATAACATAGTGCCAAAATCATGCACTTAGCGGACAGAAATTATTTTGATGCAATTCGCTTAATCTTATTAAGTCATTTTTATTTCAATGGGTTAACTTGGATTTAGGGCATTTTTGATTTTGAAACCCAAGGTTTTCCCCACTTTAAGTGAGTGGTTACTCATTCTTTTATATCTAAATGATATAAAAACTAATAATTATCTATTTATTATGGAATATAAGACGCGCTATATTTCTACAGACTAAAGTGATCTTGGGGATTCTGATGGAAATTTTCTCTTTACCGGGCCAAGCGGCCAAAGGCAAAGTCTGGCTGGTGGGTGCCGGTCCCGGCGACGTTGAGTTATTGACGTTAAAGGCATGGCGCATCCTTAAAACCGCTGATGCAGTGCTATACGATGCTTTAGTCAGCCAAGATATCCTCGATCTTATTCCCAAAGACGCTGAGAAGATTGCCGTAGGTAAACGTGCGGGCAAGCATAGCGCCGCACAGGACGAGATTAATCAGTTACTTGTCACTAAAGCCTACACCCGTAAAAATGTGGTGCGCCTTAAAGGTGGCGATCCTTTTATTTTCGGTCGCGGGGGCGAAGAGTTACAAACTTTAGTTGAAGCTGGGGTTGAGTTTGAAGTCGTTCCCGGCATTACCGCTGCCAGCGGCACGTCAGCCTATGCGGGAATACCCCTAACCCACAGAGACCATGCCCAAGGCGTCACTTTTATCACTGGCCATTGTCAGTTAGAGAGTCGTCCTATGGATTGGCAAGGTTATGCTAATCCTAACAATACCTTAGTCGTGTATATGGGGATTCTGAACGCAGGCATTATTCGTCAAGGTCTAGTCGATGCGGGCCGAAGCCCTGAAACGCCCGTGGCGATAGTGTCAAAGGCAACCACTAAAGAGCAACGTCGTTTTATCGGCCGTTTAGGTGAGCTTGAACAGCTTGCCGCCGATCCAGAATTACAAATGCCAGCTTTGATGATCATAGGTGAAGTTGTCACGCTGAGTGACACCTTGCATTGGTTCAAACCTGAAGCGATTGAATCGACTCAGGTCAGCGATGAACAGACTCAATCGGTTAGAGTCTCGGGCGCGTCGATAAGCTAAGCCGTAAACAGTTAAAGCTATTAAGCAGTTAAACAAATTAAGCTAATCCATGCTGTGGTAACACGGCGAATTTAAGGTAACGGAGAATAGTATGGCCGGGCGTGAACTAAGCCACTTACAACAACTGGAAGCTGAGAGCATCCAGATCATTCGTGAAGTTGCAGCCGAATTCGATAATCCTGTGATGTTGTATTCCATCGGGAAAGATTCTTCCGTTATGTTGCATTTAGCACGTAAAGCCTTTTATCCAGGCAAGATCCCATTCCCGCTACTGCATGTCGATACAGGTTGGAAATTCAAAGAGATGATCGCGTTTCGTGATGTGCAGGCAAAGAAATTTGGCTTCGAGTTACTGACGCACATCAACTCAGAAGGTTTGGCGCAGGGAATTAACCCCTTCGACCATGGTAGTGCGAAACACACTGACATCATGAAAACCCAAGGTTTAAAGCAAGCACTTAACCAATATGGTTTCGATGCGGCTTTCGGTGGGGCTCGCCGCGATGAAGAAAAATCCCGCGCCAAAGAGCGCGTGTATTCCTTCCGCGACCGTCACCACAGATGGGACCCTAAAAACCAACGTCCAGAATTATGGCGCACCTATAACGGCGCAGTGAACAAGGGCGAAAGTATTCGCGTGTTCCCATTATCTAACTGGACTGAGCTGGATATTTGGCAATATATTTATCAAGAAAACATTGAGTTAGTGCCTTTGTACTTTGCTGCTAAACGTAAAGTGGTTGAGCGCGGTGGTCAGTTAATCATGGCCGATGACGAGCGGATGAAGTTAGCCGAGGGCGAGCAGATTAAAGAAGCAGTGGTGCGTTTTAGAACCTTAGGTTGCTACCCACTCACGGCCGCCATGTATTCTGAGGCCGACAGTCTAGAAAAGATTATTGAAGAAATGCTGTTAACCCGTTCGAGCGAACGTCAGGGCCGATTGATCGACTCAGATCAAAGCGCCTCTATGGAGCAGAAGAAGCGTCAAGGCTACTTCTAATCTCTACAGGGTTAACCCTATTTCGCGAAGGTGGCGCTAATCAGCGCGATCTTCAGCCAAGCAGATCAAGAGTGAGAATATGATGGACAAAGCGGTCAATAAAACCAATCTCATGGCGGCAGAAATTACCCTCCATGGTGTGAAAGAATATCTAGCCCTGCAGCAACACAAAGGCTTACTGCGTTTTTTAACCTGTGGCAGTGTTGACGATGGTAAAAGTACCTTAATCGGCCGTCTGTTACACGACAGCGCCCAGATCTATGAAGATCAATTAGCGAGCCTAAAGAGCGACAGCGCTAAGATGGGCACCACAGGTGAAGCCATTGACTTAGCCTTACTGGTGGATGGCCTACAAGCTGAGCGCGAGCAGGGCATCACTATCGATGTGGCTTATCGTTATTTTTCAAGTGATAAGCGCAAGTTCATCATCGCCGATACGCCAGGGCATGAGCAGTACACTCGCAACATGGCAACGGGTGCATCAACCTGTGATTTAGCGGTGATTTTAGTCGATGCCCGCTACGGCGTGCAGACTCAGACTAAGCGCCATGCGTTTATCGCGTCATTACTGGGTATTCGTCACTTTGTTGTGGCCGTGAATAAGATGGATTTGCTTGGGTTTGACGAGCAAGTATTCAACCGTATTCGTGCCGATTTTACGGATTTTGTTAAAGATTTCGGTAATCTCGATATCCACTTTGTGCCGTTATCGGCGCTTAATGGTGACAACGTGGTTGAGCGCAGCACCCAAAGCCCTTGGTATCAAGGCGGTACACTGCTTGAACTGTTAGAAACCATTGATACTCAGCGTGAACTCAGCTCATTGCCTGTGCGTTTCCCTGTGCAATATGTGTCGCGCCCTCACTTAGATTTTCGCGGTTTTGCGGGCACTTTAGCCTCTGGCATCATTAATGTCGGCGACGAGTTAGTCGCTTTGCCATCGGGCAAACGCAGCAAGGTTGAACGTATTGTGACCTTCGATGGTGACATACAAGAAGCGGTTGCAGGCCAAGCTGTGACTATCACGCTGGAAGATGAAATTGATATTTCCCGTGGCGATTTACTGGCAAAACCCGATTCTGCGCCAGCCGTCGCTAACGTGATCAGCGCTGACATAGTGTGGATGGATGAAAAGCCATTACAACTTGGTCAGTTATACGACATCAAAGTGGCCGGTAAGAAGACGCAAGCCTCTGTGACTGCTATCGATTATGTGGTTGACGTTAATACCTTAGCACGCAGTGCGACGGACACTCTTGGGTTAAACGCCATTGCGCGTGTGACCTTAGAACTGACCGAAGACATAGTGTTTGATGCATATTCGTTAGTACGCGATACCGGCGGAATGATCTTAATCGACCGCCTGAGTAATGCGACGGTTGCCGCGGTTATGGTGGTGTCGGGTCAACATGTTAACAAGCAAACAGCATCACAATTTAGTGCCTTTGAAGTCGAGTTTAATGCCTTAGTGCGTAAACACTTCCCCCATTGGCAAGCGATAGATATCACTAAGCTTGGAGCTTAATTTGTGAGTGACTTGTGGCTATTAGCGATTATTTTGATAGGGCTTGTGGCTGGCTTAATTAGTGGCCGTATCAATCCAGCGGTATTGTTTTTATTTGCATTTTTGCTCTGTTATTTGCTTGGCATGGTTGCGCTCGATACCGCATTAACAAGCTTTACCAATATTGGCTTAGTCACGCTTGTCCTGTTGGTGTTGGCCGCGACAGCATTAGAAAAAACGTCCCTGCTGGGAAAGTTGAGTCAAGTCATAGGCAATAGTTCTTTGCCTATGACAATCGCAAAGCTCGGTTTTTCGACGGCTTTACTGTCGTCATTTACCAATAACACTGCAGTTGTGGCATCACTGATTGGTGTTGTGCGCCGCAATCAGGCACACGCGCCGGCTAAGTTATTATTGCCGTTAAATTATGCGGCAATTTTAGGTGGCACACTGACCCTGATTGGTACCTCGACCAACTTGATTGTGAACTCCTTTGTGGAAAACGCCGGCTTACCCGCCTTAGGGTTCTTCGAGTTTACACCAGTTGCAGTGGTGATCGTCGTCGCAGGCATCTTGTTACTGACCTTACTGGCGAACATTCTGCCCGACAGACGGGAAGAATCAGGTGAAGAAGCGCTGCCATATTTGCTCGAAGCCCATGTGGCGAAAGGTTCGTCCTTGGTCGGTCGCAGTGTGGTGGATAATAAACTTAGGGCGCTGAAAAAGTTATATCTGGTTGAATTAGAACGCAGTGGCATTTGTATTTGCCCTGTGCCGCCCCAGTTAGTGTTGCAAGCGGACGACGTGCTGCGCTTTAGTGGCGCGGTGGAATCGGTTGAGTTATTGCACCAATTCGATGGTTTAGATTGGTTTGGTAAACATCAAGCCAAAGGACAAAATTTAGTTGAAGCTGTACTCGCACCGTCATCCAGTTTAGTGGGCAGTTCGTTGAAAGCATCGCGTTTTCGTGAGCAATTTGATGCGGCTGTGATGGCCATTCGCCGCGGAAATCATCCGCTGAAGGGCGGACTCGGTGACATTATTCTGCAACCCGGTGATGTGTTGTTATTGACGCCAGGTGATGGTTTTAGCAATAGCGCAAAATTAAGTTCAGAATTTGCGGCGATTAGCGGCTTAGATTTGAATGTGCGTCTGGACAGTCGTCGTGGTCGTTGGGTATTGCTGGGCTTTGCGGCAACGATCATCCTGAGTGTCACTGGCATATTACCCTTGGCTAAGGGTTTAGTGATATTGCTGCTCAGTTATTTTGCCATAGGCGCAGTCACACTGGCTGAGCTTAAACGCCGTTTCCCATTGGAATTAGTGGTGATCGTGGGGAGTGCATTAGGGCTTGCCAACTTGATGATGAGTACAGGCCTTGCGAACAGTTTAGCCCAAGGATTACTCTCAGTTATTAACGGTTATGGGGTATTTGGCGCTTTTGTCGGCGTGTATTTAATGACTTTATTGCTGACTGAACTGGTGACCAATAACGCAGCGGCGGCGCTGGCGTTTCCTATCGCTTACGCGATTGCGCTTAATTACGGTGTCGATGCAAGGCCCTTTATTATGGCCGTTGTCTTTGGTGCCAGCGCGAGCTTTATTTCACCCTACGGCTATCAGACCAATTTGATGGTATTTAATGCGGGTAATTATCGCTTCAGTGACTTTGTCCGCCTTGGATTGCCGTTATCTGTGCTTTATTCCCTGATAGTGATATTTATGGTGCCGATCATCT
The DNA here is from genome assembly GCF_025653395.1 of Shewanella sp. SW24. Lineage (NCBI taxonomy): Bacteria > Pseudomonadati > Pseudomonadota > Gammaproteobacteria > Alteromonadales > Shewanellaceae > Shewanella > Shewanella sp. SW24. The sequence goes on along the minus strand of NZ_JAKKSH010000007.1, from coordinate 36,690 downwards.
TTCCATTTTAGTGATTAGCTTGAGTTTATTGCCCTTATGTTAGCGGTTAGTCAACATGGGGATTGAGGAGTTTTTATGACAAATATCGTGTGGCATCAACATCCTGTAGACCAAGCCGCCAGAGCCGAGCAGAAAGGCCAAAACCCGGTACTACTTTGGTTTACCGGACTTTCTGGCGCGGGCAAGTCAACACTGGCGGGTGCATTAGAGCGGGCGTTATTTGAGGCGGGATTCCACACTTATTTACTCGATGGTGATAATGTGCGCCATGGCCTGTGTAAAGATTTAGGGTTTACGGTTGAAGACCGTGATGAGAACCTGCGTCGTGTGGGTGAAGTGGCTAAATTGATGGTGGATGCGGGGCTTGTGGTGTTATCGGCATTTATATCACCGACCCGTGAAGAACGTGATGGTATTCGTGCCCGTTTTCCTGCGGGGCAGTTTATTGAAGTGCATGTAGCTACGCCTTTGAGTGTGTGCGAGCAGCGTGACCCTAAGGGGTTATATGTGAAAGCGCGCAGTGGCGAGATTAGCAATTTCACTGGTATTTCATCACCCTATGAAGCGCCATTGGCCGCCGAGTTAACCATAGATACCAGCAAAGGCGATTTAGTGACTCAAGTACGCGCCTTAATTGATTATCTGACGGCAATCAATGTTATCAATGCCGATAAGGCAAAAGCGCTAGCTTAACATTTAGCCCTTATCTTGCTTAAAAGGAGCCTTTAGGCTCCTTTGTTATTCCCGGGCTTTACCGCCTATACCATTGATTCATAATTTTTTATGGCGTGAGCATTATTCTATTTTAAAGTCTTTAGCAAATAAGAGCTGCAGAGCCTTCAAGTATTCTTGATCCGGCTTAGGTTGCACGAGTTGGGCGAGTTCATCACCAATCGGTGTTAAGCGATAATAGCTAAAAAGCAGATTACCGCTCTTGGGCGTAAGCTTCATTTGTATGCCTTGTAGGGCAAATTGAATCGGTGTTTTGTTATTGAGTAGGCCGGTTTCGAACTCACTGCTGTGAAGTATTCCCGCATCGACTAAGGTCAAAATACTGGAATAAGGTAGCCCAAACTGGGATAAGCCTAAATTGACTGAGGTGCTTTTACGGAAATACTGGCCAATCCCACCTGACAAGCGGTAGCCACTGATGAGTTTTAGGCGCTGCTCGTTATTTACCTTAGCCGCCATGCCAAGGGCTTTTTCAAGAATTTGTGCTTCTCTGTGAGTCAGTTGCTTGAGCAGCGCTAGGGTACGTAGACTGAAGTTTCCCGGATTCACTATTTCGCTCGACAATATCCGAGCCCACAAATCTTGCATCTTACGGTTATGGATTTGTTCCGCCATCAAGAAAAATTGATGGCTCCAATCGGGATCAAGATCGACCCCAGTGACATCTGAGTGGGTATAACTGAGGGCTAAGGCAAAAATGGTTTCCACATTGGCCTGATATTCGCTCGATAACTTTCGTGCTCTATGTTGAGCTCGCTCGGCAATTGAGGCGTTCGCAGGGCGATATTCTTGCTCACTGGCGAGCCCTAATTGGCGACCAAGTAGCAGGGCTTTTTTGCGAGCGGATACCTCGGATGCTGACTCGCCTTCTTCTGCCAACAGTAAAATATCTGAATCCTTCATCGCGTTATTAATCCTTGAGCCTACACTGTGGTTGAGGTGAGGGTTTAGTGAACTCTTACATTCGGTTGTAGCTTACTTTAGATGATCATCTCTTTAGTTTGAGCATCTCGTTAAGCCAATTCTTTGGTTCGTTATTATGCCGTTTTATTTAACGACTTTAGCGATTGATTTCGCACTTTTAGTTGGCCAAGACCATAAGGTTTCATTACCCGGTTCAGGATGGCGCGGAACATTCAGCGCTAGCAGTAACGAACATACGGCAAAGCCCGCCCCTATGTAAAATACAAAGGCGGGATCGGTTAACCATAATAAGCCCAAAAGTACAGGAATAATCACTGCGGCTATGTGGTTTATGGTGAAACTGACTGACATAGTGGCGGCAATGTCTTTGCTGTCGGCGATTTTTTGAAAATAGGTTTTCATCGCAATTGCCATCGCAAACAGTAAATGATCGATGACGTAGAGTGCTGCCGCCATATGGGCTTGTTCGACTAGGGCATAGCTGATAAAGACTAAGATGAGTCCAATATATTCCACAGTAAGCGCATTACGCTCACCAATACGTCCAATCAAACGACCAATAGCAGGCGCAAACAGTAGATTAACGGCATAGTTGATTAAGAACAGCGCAGTGATTTCACTGACGCTATAACCAAACTTTTCAACCATCATAAAGCCCGCAAATACCATAAAGATTTGCCGCCTCGCACCTGAAAAAAAGGTGAGCAGGTAATAGAGCCAATAGCGTTTACGCAGTATGATTTTTTTGTGTTGTATTTCCGTTGTCTCAAACTTGGGGTAATACCATGTTATGGTTAGCACAATGATGAGACCTAATACGCCTATAATCAAATACATATGCAGGTAGTCTAGCTTCAACCAAGTCATTACTAGCCAAATGCTGGCATAACCGACTAAAGCGGCCGCCGAACGCCACGCCAGTGCTTTCCCCATAAATCCAGCCGCGTCTTTTTTATCGACCCATTGCAGCGTTAGCGATTGGTTGATGGTTTCAAAATAGTGAAACCCGACAGACATCAACACAGTCGTTAGATACAGGCCTATGACCTGAGGAAAGAAACCTGTTACCGCTACGCCGATACATAAAATGGCGAGCGAGAGCAGGGCGAAGGCTTGTTCTCGAATGAGCAGCAGCACAAAAATTGCCGTAAAAGCCAAGAAGCCGGGGATTTCGCGCAGGCTTTGTAACATGCCGATTTCAGCACCAGTGAATTGGGCTTTCTCAATCACGAAGTTGTTGAGCAATGCCTGCCAAACGGCAAACACGAGTGACATAACAAAGGTCATCCACAGCAAGAGTGTTTTAGGATCTTTTGCTTGAATAGCTTTCATGGATAAGGGACTCAGGCGATAAGTGTTCAAATGCTAATGCTTTTTTCTTAGGTTGGCTATATAAGGTGTGACTTATCCCTTTCAATTTTGTAACAATGTTTAGGCGAATTAACTCCCTCGGTTACAAAGACGCTAAAGCGAGAATATACCTAAGGCGTTATTTTTGTGAGGCAGTTAAAACTACCGCATATACTTGGGGTGTTTGGCGCTAAGCCTGTGATCTATTTCATGTAAATTGGCGGGTAAATCACCTAGTATGAAATATCATAATTGTCATTTTACTTTTGCATACCAAGTTAAATTCCACTGGAATGCCAATGACTCTGGGTGTCCATTGCTACTTTTAGCGCATTTAGTCTGAGCGTTGTGATGTCATTTGATATGCCAAACGGGCATAGAGAGTCGAAATTAAGTCGCCTGCACCGTCTTTTCTAGGCTGCTTATTGTTATTTTGCTTGGGATTAATCGAGGCTAAATTGAAAAGAATTCTTATCATTTACTCTAGTGTTCACGGCCAAACCCAAAAGATTGCTAAAAAGCTCGCACAGCAGTTAATGGCTTTGGGTAATGAAGTGGTTACTGCCGATATCAAGGCCGCTCCAGTGCTCACTGAGTTCGACAAAATCATCATAGGTGCCAGTATTCGCCATGGTAAACATAACCCAAGTTTGTACGAGTTTATTGAAAAGCATCAAGCCGTATTGACGGATAAGGTCAGTGGTTTTTTCTCTGTCAGCTTAGTGGCACGTAAACCCGAGAAAAACACCCCAGAGACCAATCCTTACATGCAGGCATTTTTAAGTAAAACCACTTGGCGGCCACAATTGTTGCGCGTTTTTGGGGGGAACTTGAATTACCAAGGCTATAACGCTTTAGATAGAAATATTATCCGTTTCATCATGTGGTTAACTAAAGGACCTACTGACCCTGTTACCAATGTTGAATACACGGATTGGCAGAAAGTGACTGAGTTTGGTGAGCAGATCCACAGCGCTTAAGCTTGATATCAAATTTCGGTGCTTCATTTAGCCCTATTCTATTCGCGCCCTGCAAGCTGTATGTATGCCTTAGTCACAAGGGCAAAGGAGCATTAAATATGATCAGTATGATGACTAAACTTCGCTCCTTGTGCCGAGTCATTATGGCGCAACTGCATGTGTGGATTGTCGTGTCGACTATCTTACTCGTGTGTTCCAGTCCGTGGATTTTTATGGGCCGACGGATACCCGATAACGCCAGTTTTTGGGATTATTTGCATGTATATTTAGGTTTAGTGTGCACTGTGCTTGGGATTCTTTTCTTACTCAGCAATACCTTGCGTGGCAAGTGGCACCAATACTTTGGCTGGTTGGCGGGCGATTGGGCACAGTTAAAGCAAGATATTGTTGGACTTGCTAAAGGCAAATTCCCCGTCGCTGGTGGCAAAGGGCTGTTTAGTGCCATAGAAGGTCTTGGCATGCTGTTGCTGGTGGCTACAGGGGTTACGGGCCTCGTTTGGTTTATCGTTCAAGGGACGCCAACAACACTGGCATGGCGTGGTTATCATCAAGTCTTTGCGCAGGCTTTTATTGGTTTCTTGATCCTACATCTCGTCTTGGCTGCGAGCCATATTATTGATTTTATTCGGCAATAAACTTCAGAACCCATATCGAGCGCTTATACCAATCACTTGGATTGAACACGTATAAAAATGGCCTCCTAATTTGGTGGCCATTTTTTATTTCAACGATTGTTTTGAATTAGCTAAGACGTTGCTGACGGGTCACACCAATTGCGGCGGTGAAGACTAGAAATAACCAGCCTAGACTGCCACCCGATGAGGTTTTAGCGGGGGCGGCATCTTTCTCAACTGCAAGGTAGTTAATTAACCCAATTAACTCATCTAAGGTTTTGATACTGTTTAAATTTACTGCATATTTATCGTTCACGATAAAGGCGGGTACGCTGTCGATTTTGAATTCATTCTGCTGGGTGCGCCACAGGGAAAGCTTTTCATTAGTGCTTTTGCTATTGGCTAATTCATCGTATTTAGCAGCATCGACACCAAATTGGGCGAAGACTTTTTTGATGTCATCACGGCTGTTAATTTGCGGCTCGTGCTGATGGCCAGGTGCACTATGATCGTGGCCGTTTGCGCCCTCTGCACCTTGGATTGCGGTAAACATGGCATGGGTTAAGGCGTCTTTGTTATCAACGCTTTGGATCACGGCTAATGAACGCATCACTTCGGTGCCAATGTCGCTATTCATAAAGTCGACATGCTTATTGTCGAAACTTATCTGTTTGTTGAGGTTCGCCTTGATATCAGGCAAATAGTTGGTTTCCATATTGAAGCAGTTATGGCAATAAAATGAATAGAATTCAGTGAGTTTTGGTTCGCTGCTAGGCGCTTTGGTCGAGATTTGAGTGTAATGTGTGCCTTCAACAAAATTGGCGGCAAAGGTGCTCAATGGTGCAATCGCAAAGGTTACAGCCAAGGCTAATTGTTTAATCATAGTTTCCTCAAATTCGGTGGGATTGAATTCACAATGTCAGTCGTTGTTATCGTTGATATTCAACGGTCAACATAAGAGATAGAGTGAGCTTCAACCTAGGAGTTAAGCTAGCCAAAATGGCAGCGTTGACACATAGGTTCAGGTTAAATGGAAAGGCTTAATTATGACTGAATTGGCATGAAGCTAGTAGGCTAAATCTGTGATCTCAATGGAAGTTTTACCTTAGATTTGGCAGGACTGTAGATAGGATCGCATCGCTAAGTCGGTGCATGTTGATTAAAGCCCCGTTCTGCATCATCACTGGCTAAATTCTTACGCAATATCCCTAAGCGACTGCCAAGCTTCGCACACCTCGCGAAAACGCGCCGCATCGCCATCGGGTCTGTCTGGGTGCCATTTGAGTGCTAAACGACGCCATTGCTTGCGGATATCACGGGCGGTAGCACTCTCGTCTAATTCGAAAACTCGCAGCGCGTTACCTTTGTTCATCAGATTGATATTTAAGCCAATATAGCTCTTATAATTGCTCCAGAATGCCTCAAGTAATTCTCGTACTACGTTTTCGCTGGTGTCGTAGTTATTCCAATCGAGGTAATACTCACGCAGGGAAGTATCTTGCATTATCAGCAGGTTAACGTTTGATGGTACTAAGCGGAAGATTTGAATTTCCATGGCTTTGACTTGCAGCCATTGCTTGGGCAGTAATATTTCTTGTAGCTCAAACAGGGCGTTCATCAGTAGGAAGTTACGTTTGAATAAATCGTTACCCGGATTTTCATCAAGCTGGTGGATCAGCCCTTGGGTTTGTAATTCAGTGGCTAAGTGATGGATTTTCCAACTTTGATTTGAAGCTTGTAAAACCGTAAGCAACGGCCAAATCAGTGGGTTATCGCCCTTAGTGTTTGCAACTCGAATCGATTGAGATTCTTCAGTGAGTGAGGGTTTGGCAAATAACATACTGACTGTCCCATCCTAAATTGTGAGTGTTACCAATGCGCCGATAAAACCGCTGTGCTGCAACAAAGATGACTCGAAAGGCGATGATAAATGATCATTCACTAAGTTGAGCCGCAAACTATGCCACAGAGCCAAAGTGTAGGCAAAGATGAATTTTAGAGCAATACCGTGATGGTTGACTCCTACTTTAGATGGTTTCTCGGCGTAAATAAGCCGTTAACAGCAGTTAGGTTTTAGGGGAAGGTAGTTAAGAGAGGGCTAGCTTTAGACATGATGCCCTTGTTTATATCACATAAAATCAAGGGCATGCTTATTTTTACATAGAGTGAAGGACTAGATTTCGGTGAAGATCACTTCTTGATCTAAGCGAGACTTAGGCAATTTAGCGTTGAAATCATTTTCTGAGTGATAACCCAAGGCGACAACCACGCAGGCACATAGACCTTGCTCTCTTAAGCCTAGGACTTGATTCATTTTAGTGGCATCAAAACCTTCGATCGGACACGCATCAATATCTAATACACTTGCACCGAGCATTAAAGTGCCAAGTGCTAAGTAGACTTGTTTTTCCATCCAATGCTGGGCATCTTTCAGCTCAAATTTATGCATATTAGCGAAGAAAGAGCGGCCATTATGTTGGCCTTGCTTGGCTTCTTCATTAGCAAAACGGCCATCCTTTGCTTCTTGCTCGAGTACTTGCAGTAAGTGTGCTTCATCTAATTGAGCACGAGCACAGAGTACGAGTACATGGGAAGCATCGAGAATTTTTTGGGTATTAAACGCATAGTTTTCGGTCGCTTGGGCAACTAACGCTTTACCTTCCGCCGTACTCGCTAACACAAAATGCCAAGGCTGTGAGTTAGTCGATGATGGGCTGTACTGCAATAAGGTTTTGATTTCTGCTATTTTATCCGCAGGAATCGTCTTAGTTGGATCAAAGGCCTTAGTGGTGTAGCGCTTTTTGGCGAAGAAACTTAAATCACTCATGTAACGGCTCCAAATCATTAAGGAATACAAATTCAATGGCAGCATTTTAAGCAGGTTTAAGTAAAAAACAATGTGATCAAGGCAGGTATTAGTTTCAAAAAAAATTTGAAACTGGGTGCTTATGCGTACTAGACAAAGCTTATGTGTGATGGAGTAGATGGCATGAAGTTTCAGACAATCCCAATTATGCGGATCTTTGATGAAGATAAAGCCAAAGAGTTTTACCTTGGCTTTCTGGGGATGGAATTAGATTGGGAACATCGCTTTGAGGATGGCTACCCGATTTATATACAAGTTTCACTTGGCAATTTTGTTTTGCACTTGAGTGAACATTCAGGCGACTGTACTCCTGGCTGTAAGGTTTTTGTGAATGTGAGTGAACTTGATAAATTATTTGCTCATGTGACTTCTAAGCCATATAAATACAACAAACCTAGTATTGAAGATGCGCCTTGGGGCGATCGTTGCTTTACTGTAACAGATCCGTTTTCAAACAGGATTTTGTTTAATGAAGCAGCAGATATATAACAGAGTGAGGCATTCGAGGCCTGCGGCATTTACAAGTTTACGCGCATGGGCACTGCGTTATGCTTTCAGGAGAAAAAATGAGTTCAGTTGAATTGTGGAAAAGCTTTGTTGACGAGTTTGCTCAGTTACATGATGGAGTATTTGAAAAATGGGTCTTGCAAGAAGGGAGCTATCCAAACAGGCAGGAAAATTCAGAAATAAATGAGTTCTTAACGTCACTAACTGTCCAGCAAAGAGAGACTCTCGTCAAGATGCTTATTAATGCTAGACATGGTGGTATTCATGATGCCTTAGTACGACTTAATGACAGAATGGACTGCGAAAATGGTCAGTATTACGAAAACGGCATTGAGATGGAATTTCAGCCCTTTGGTTCCACCCTTTACTATGACTATGTTTGTCGCCGAGAAGGGGATAATTGGGAGTAAGAATAGGTATTATCGGAATATCTCGCTTCCAGTGTTCACCCTGCATATAGCCTAGCACACAGCTTAATGATTTCAGTTACTTAACAAAGTCATCGCTGGTTGAAGGCAAACCAAAAGTGCATTATGTTGTTGGTTTAAAATGGATGGCTTGATTTATTATTCGCTAACGCGGATCCGCTTATACCCAACGTTATGTGTAAGGGAATCTTAATGATCGAAAGACCCAAAGTAATAAACCTCACAGAAGCCAGAACGATTCGCAAAGTCCATTGCGGAGAGTGTAACTGGGAGCAGGAAATAGCTGCTATCACTGAAGCTGAGATAAAATGTTGCCCTTGGTGCGGCTGGAGCGATCTGGAAATAAGTACTTTAAAAGCAGAAGGTGGCTTCCAAGAAATAGAATGTCAAAAGCACGGTAGAGTTACGGTTCTACTACCTAGCTCCAATATTGATCCACTAGACTTCATGAACAACTTATTTTGTCCATTCTGTGAGTAACACATAACAATGCAAACCAGCCTGATGGCTTTTTCGTTCCTTGTTTTGCTACGCTACCGCAAAACAATCCAATACAAAGCAGCTGTTTGCGGCTATGCGTGAAGAGAGAGCGGATATATAAATGGAAAAAGCATTAATAGATATTAGGTATTACGCTAGCGACTCCCTATATGAGACAGGTAAGAGTCTACCTTCGAGTTGTTCTAGATTTTTCAAATTTCCTAAGCTGCTTCATTACTGGGGTGCTCGCATAGCCACAATACTTGGTGAAAATGGATTATCCCTCGGAGAATTCGATCACCTATATGTAAACTACACAAATGCTATTCCAGAAGGCACGATGGTTTTTTCCGATAGAACACCAGAAAAGTGGCTTAGGTATATAGACTGTGGTGTAAATTTTGAGAAATTAAAATCATTAAATGAGTCCGAACTTGAACAATTTGTAATTCGCAGTACCTTTGAGTGTCTTGAGCACCTTTGTAAGTTGAGCATAGAAAAAACCGAAAAAATCAAGCTTGCTTCAAACGAGGTGGAAAGATTTGGTTCTGCGGTCGAGCTTCCGGTTAAGGCAAAACATACTAAGTCATATTCGGTTCTGGTTTCATATAAATTGCGCCCAAATGGCGAAGCATCTCATGGGCTTGTAAAATACATTAACCACAAAACAGGTACTACTTTCACTAAAAGGTTTGTTGATCTTAAGGGACCATCGGATATATTTCCTCTGGTCGGTACAATTTCAGTAAAAGATGGAAAAGTCTTGATCACGCCGAGGGCATCATTTAAAGCTAGCCTTTACACAAATTCATATCAGATTCCAATGGAGATTGATTTAAGTGAAGCGGCAAGCGCATAACAAGGCGCTCTGTGACAAATCTACGCTGCGCTTCGGTTTGTCCTAGAGCGCGGCGTTAATCCATAGAAAATTTAATCCGAAAATCATAGATTAGAGCAAGAATTCTAACCCATTTATGTCTACTAGCTTTTTACGTATATATAGCAAAACTGGTAGTTAAAATTGGCATTGGGGCACCAGTGACCGTTGGCGACATGGATGTCGCCGTCGAGCCTATAAGGACATATTCACGGCGTGTCGCTGGAGACACAATGACAATAAACTCCCTGAACAGATAAACGGCTATTTAGCTTTTGTTCAATACCTATTAATTCAAAGGCATAATTTTTATGGTGTTGTGAAAGATGATTGTATCCTGACTTGTTTAATTTAGTCTTTGTCATAAACGTTGAATGTTAGGATCCTAATTTGAATCATTTACTCACTGCAGGCACTTATTAAAGTCACTGCAGTGAGCATGAGGGAAAGGACTTAAGCTGCTTAAGCTAGCGCAGTACCTTGCTTAAAAACGCTTGGGTACGGGCTTCTTTCGGGTGAGTGAATAGCTCATCGGGTGGGCTAGATTCGACCACATAACCGCCGTCCATAAAGATCACTCGATCGGATACATCCCGTGCGAACCCCATTTCGTGGGTGACAATGACCATGGTCATGCCCTTTAGCGCTAAATCTTTCATCACGTCTAATACATCACCGACCATTTCAGGATCGAGTGCCGATGTTGGCTCATCGAACAGCATCAAGTCTGGTTCCATGGCCAATGCGCGGGCAATGGCGACCCTTTGCTTTTGGCCGCCTGATAAACTGGCGGGGTAGGCATTGGCTTTGTCACTTAAACCAACCTGTGCCAGTAGGTCGAGGGCTTTGGTCTCGGCTTGAGCTGGCGTCATCAGTTTTAGGCTGATGGGCGCTAAGGTGATGTTTTGGATGACGGTTTTATGGGGGAACAAGTTAAAGTTTTGGAACACCATGCCCACTTTTTGCCGCAGTTTATCTACGCAGGCGTTTGGCGCTGTGATCAATTGACCTTCAATCTCGATATCGCCTTGGCTTGGCTGCTCTAACAGATTAATACAACGTAAAAAGGTACTCTTGCCACTGCCACTTGGGCCGATCACGCTCACCACTTCACCCTGACGAATATGCTCGCTAATGCCCTTGAGCACTTGGTTATCGCCGAAGTTTTTATGCAGGTTGGTTATTTTAATCACTTTGTTTCAACCTCTTTTCAAATTTCGACAGCACAAATGTGAAGCTGTAGGTCAGGAATAGGTAAATAAGGGCGCAGGTAAATAAGGGCACACTGTCCTCGAAGGTACGGCTACGGATGATTTCACCGGCGCGCATAAGGTCAACACCACCGATAAAGCCAATGACGGCGGTTTCCTTGAGGAGCACGATAAATTCATTACCAAGTGCGGGCAGAATATTCTTAATCGCTTGGGGCAGAATAATCGACTTCATGGTCATTGCTTGGGACAAGCCAAGTGAACGTGCCGCTTCGGTTTGACCTTTATCAACGGCTTGAATCCCCGCGCGGATTATCTCAGAAATATACGCGCCGCTATTGAGACCAAAAGCGATAATAGCGGCGGTGATCTTATCGACATCTAAGGCTGAAAGCACGATGAAGTAAAGGATCACTAATTGCACAACTACTGGGGTGCCACGGATCACACCGACATAAAGATTGGCGGGGAAGCGGATATACCACCTAGACGACATCTTCATAAAGGTGGTGCCAATGCCTAACACTGCGCCTAATAACATGGCGAAGAAAGTGACGATTAATGTCACTTTCAAACCATTTAATATCAGCAGTATGCCTATCATGCCATCTTCGCCAATCGGGCTAAACAGCGAGGTATTAATTGCGTCTATCATGCTGATATCACTTTATATGGGCAGAAACGAGCGTCTGATATTGGCCGTCAGCTTTCATGTTAGCCAGTGTTTTATTGATGCTCGCCAACAGTTCAGGCTGCTCTTTCGACACGGCGAAACCATAAAACTCAGCAGGAAAATCCAGTTTGATCATCTTTAATTCAGGATTTTTAGCCAGATAGTTAGCGGCAGGTTCGCTGTCGAATAACACTAAATCTACCTTTGAATTTTTAAGCTCCATAATGGCTTCGAAACCCGTATTAAAGGCGGTGATATTTTGGGTGTATTTTTTCGACATAATGTCAGCGGTGGTGCCTAACTGCACCGCAAAGTGTTTGCCTTTAATATCTTCAAGCGTATGAATACTATCGTTATCTTTGTTGACTAGTACGACTTGAGTCGCTTCGTAGTAAGGCTCAGAGAAGTTTACGTTTGCTTGACGTTCAGCGGTAATCGTCATACCTGAGGCGATAAAATCAATCTTGCCTGAATTAAGCGCGACGATCAGTGAATCGAATTTCATGTTTTCGACTTTCAGCGTCTTGCCCGCATCTTTAGCGATTTGCTTGGCCAGATCGATATCAAAGCCTTTGATTTCATCGCCACTTTGGCCGCCAACATATTCAAAAGGAGGGAAGGCGGCATTGGTGCCAACGACTAACACGTCATCGCTTTTTCCGCATCCAGCTAACAACAAGGTGGCAGTTAAGGTCAGGCCGCCTAATAACATGGACTTTTTCATTTAAGACTCTCTTGTTCGATTTCACTATCAGTGTGGCGACTATAGGCAGATGAGCATTAAGTGTCAATAATTATGCTGTTAATTTGATTAAAAATTCATTTCTATTTTGCAGTTTTCAGTCGCAAGATTGAGGGGCGCTGCTTTCCTGTACAAATTTGTGTGTAAGTTGTTTTTTCTGGGTTGAATTATTGTGCTTTGGTCTGTAACTATTGTTACTGTTAGTTTTTTGGCTATCTATACTTCTGTGGTGTTTATTAGCGGCTTCTCAATGAGAGTGTCATAATTTGAACTATCGCCTATTATTTTTTGATTAAATTGGCTAGTTTAGCCGCTCTTTAACGGCAACCTTAGTTGGTGTTATTCCTATTTTATGCAGTTTAATCCTCTGGCTGATTTGATTATCAAGCTAGAAACGATGTTTCAGGAGTCAAAAGTGAACTATCTCAACTCAGCATTAGTGTGCTTAGCCCTGTGCTTATCGAGTGCACTGCAGGCCGAAGAGCAAACTCAGTGGCATTACAGCTTAGGCAGCCATGATTTTGTGGTCGAGGATTCTCACACCTTAGGGGTGAATGCGAGTCTATTGTTAGAACATAAAACCCAAAGCGATATTTTGCTGACGGCGGCGCTGGATGCCTATATAGACGTAGATGTCGATAAACTCGACCCTGACCACATCCCTGTGTGGTTTAAGTCTGCCTATGCCGCGAGCGGTGAACTTTATCGTGTTAATCCCGCGTTTTCATTCGGTTGGCAGTTCGATTTACAGGGAAAGCGTAATACCGTTAGCTCGGTTGAGAAACAAGCTAAGGTATTTCCTGGGCTGACAGCTAACTTTGATGGGCAACAATTACAGGCTCAGTTCAAGGCGGGTGCGGGTTATTACTATCTCGAAATCGATGACGATGTGCCTAGAACTCGAGGTTACGATCGTGGCGATTTTGGGAATGGTATGTTTGCTTATACCTTTATGGGAAGTGTAGGGGCTAATGTGACGCCTAAGCTACATATGCAAGTGGCCGCACAAACCTGGCAAGACGAAGACCAATGGTTAGAGAATCAATATCGCTTTGAGCTGAGTTACCAAACCGATTTTTGGCGGCCTAATAGCGTGTTAATGCTGAGTGCTGAGCACACGCAATACAATTTAGACCACTATGCCAAAGTCGATGTTAACTCGGCTGAGTATTTGCCTATTCTGCCATGGGATAGCGATACGCTAGTGCGTTTAAGCTTAGTGGTTCCTTGGTAAGAATAGGGTTATTTATGGGTTAAGTGCTTCTCGACTAAGGCGATCATGGCTTGAGCCGCGAAGGACAATACTTGGTCTTTGCGCCAAAAGAGGGATAACTCCCAGCGCAGCTCGTCACTCGCCAGCGGGATATTTACGACGCCTGACACGCTGTAGCGCCGCGCGATGGAGCGCGGTAATACCATAACCCCTGTGCCCGCGGCGACTAAGGCAATCCCGAAATCGGCTTGGCTAACGCGGGTAATGTTTTTAGGGACAAATCCGGCGTGTCGGCAGGCATTGAGCACTAATTGGTAGAGAGTGTATTCGGTTTCGAACATCACTTGAGGATCGGCGCTGAGATCGCTAAACGACAATATCTGTCGGGTGGATAACGGATTTTCCTTAGGCAGCACTACTACCATAGGATCGTTAAACACACGTATGCCGTCATAACCCTCATCAAAATCAATAATCCCAGTGGCCAGTTCAATTTCGCCCTTTTGGATTGCCGCGGTTTGCTCTACACCGCCACGGACGAGTAAGTGCATCTCTATCTGCGGATATTGCTGGCGATATTTGGCAATAATCGGGGCAAAAATTTCGGCACTACCTAGAGGAGCCAATCCGAGATTGAGTTCGCCCGCGGTTAAACTGCGTTGGGCCGTGAGTTCAGCGAGCATGCGTTGTCGGCCAGCGAGTAACTCTTTGCCATGTCGATAAACAACTTCGCCCGCGGGCGTGAGTTTGACTTGGGTGCCGCGTTTACCGCGTTCGAGTAAGATGAGGTCTAGCTCCTCTTCCAATTGGCGTACGGCTTTTGATAGTGCAGGTTGGGTGAGATGGACTTTTTCGCTGGCTTTACCGAAGCCTCCAGCATCGACGATTTCGATAAAATAGCGGATAACTTTGAGGTCCATTAAGGTTCACCTTAAAATGTATTCTTAAAATTCATGCATTACATTCTTAATATTCATTTTTTTTATCAAATAGGCAAGCCTAGAATAGCCCTATAGAAAACTTTGTTCTAACCGAGAAAATCATGTCATTCCCACAAGCCGCAATACGTCAGTGTCGACATTGGGCTTTGTTATTAAGCCAAATCGGCCTCTTCTGTTTACTGTCCTTCGCATGTCACTGGTTCGCCACTTGGGCACATTCTCCTATTCCAGGGAGTGTGATTGGCTTAGGCATACTCTTATTTTTATTAGGTTTTAAACTCATTCCTGAAAATGCAGTGCAACTGGGCGCCGCTTGGTTGATTGGTGAGTTATTGCTGTTTTTCATCCCGCCAGTGATATCCGTTATTAAGTACGAAGGTTTGTTTGAGCAATACGGCACCAATATATTGTTCACTTTAGTGATGGGCAGTGTGTGTGTGATGTTTGGTACAGGCTTTGTGGTCGATAGAGTGTTTCGTTTTGAGCGCCAACTGAACATCAAAAAGCAAGCCCGTCGCCACGCTAAGGCGGCTTAATGATGACTGACTCAAGAGTGGTGGATTTTGTGTTGTCGCAGACGGGATTAGCCTTATTCAGCTTATTGCTGACCATATTCTGTTACTTCGGCGCCAAGCGTCTCTATAAGTACCATAGAGTCTGGTGGTTAGCGCCCATAGTGTTAGCGCCAATAGTGATTACCTTATTGGTGTTTAATCTTAAAATCCCGCTGCCAACCTATTTTGAATACACCCATTGGTTAATGGCCATGTTAGCGCCAGCAACTATCGCCTTTGCTTTGCCGATTTATCGTGAGCGTAACTTGATCCGCCAGTATCCGCTGACGATAGGGTTAGGTGTAACGGCCGGATTGTTTCTGGGGATGATGTCTTCTTGGCTGTTGGTGAAGTTTGTGCCCTTGCCGGTGGAATTGTCTAAGAGTTTGCTGGTACGTTCGGTGTCGACTCCTTTTGCGATGGAGGCGACCAGTGCCTTTGGCGGCGTGCCTGAGTTGACTGCCATGATGGTGTTAATTACAGGCGTCATTGGCATCTTGGTGTGTGATCCCTTATTTAAATTTATGCGTATTCGTACTTCGTTAGGTAAAGGTGTTGCTCTAGGCGCATCTGCCCATGGTGCGGGCGCAGCAAAAGCCAATGAAATCGGCAAGCAAGAGGGCGTTATCGCCAGTTTGACTATGATTTTTATTGGTATCGCTATGGTGTTAGGCGCACCCGTTTTTGCATTGATTTTTATCTAGGCTTTGAATGCTATCGTGTGAGTTTTATGGCTTGAATTTACACACCTCAATTTCGGCGAATTTGCCTCTTCGAGCGCTAACTCCTTCTCGGTTATGCGCTTTTTTTTTGAGCTTACCTTCATAAAATGTGGCATGCTGTACCAAGTTGAAATACATAGTATTAATGGTGATACCTATGTCTAGTAAGTCAGATAAACAGCCAAACACGCAATACAGCGTGAGTTTACGCCAGATTATTGAAAGTGATCTTGAAGCTATTTTTGTGCATCAAAGCGATCCCATTGCTAACCAGCTTGCTCAATTTCCTCCTCGGGATCGAGAAGCATTTTTTTAAACATTGGCATCAAAATATTCTGGGACAAGTAAATGTATTGCCAAGGGCGATAGTGGTCGATGGCAAGTTTGTGGGCAATATTGGGCATTGGCAAAGTGATGGACAAGCGCTTATAGGGTATTGGATTGACCGTGAATATTGGGGCAAAGGTATCGCGACACAGACCTTAGCGCAATTTTTGCCTTTAGTCAGTTTAAGACCCCTCTTTGCCCATGTGGCTAAACATAATTTAGCTTCACAGCGAGTGCTGCTCAGACACGGTTTTGTGCTGACAGACCAACTGATACAAGAGTGTGAAGATACTGAAGCTTTACTCGAATTTGTCTTACGCTAGCGGATAAGATGCTATAACGTGACATTTTAGGGCGTATGTTAACGCTTTCATTCGGCTAAAATGACGTATTTAGATGCTTGAAACCACTGTTGTACAGGGACTTTTGTTAAAAGTGCAAAAAGTCGCCCATTATTTTTATTTCAAATTATTCTACTGAAAAAAGCCTATTTCTAAGACTTTGTCTCTACTGTAATTGAAGAGCCTAGGCCTAGATGCTTTATTGTTCCTGATTGGTAACAGGTTAAGCTGGTGTTACATAAAAAAATTGAGAAGAAAGTGCTGATCTTACTGATAAAAGTCTAATTGCATTCTATTTCTTTCACTGTAGAACTCCTATACTTAGCCAAAACCTGTGCCATAGCACAATCGATCCCTTATCTATTCAGTGAAATCTATATGAAGATCCGTTTTCTGCTCAGTAGTTTTATTCTTGCGTGCAGCAGTCTCACCGTTGCCACGACAGCGCATTCAGCCGATTCGGCCTCTGTCGCATATAAAAGCACCAAAACTCAATCGACAGCAAAAACGAAGCAAGCACCATTAAAGCAAGAAATTGCAGGACGTAGTGCGATAGTCGTGGACTTAAAAACCAATGAAGTGCTTTATTCCAATAATCCTAATGCAGTAATGTCAATTGCATCTGTCACTAAGTTGATGACAGCTATGGTGGTGCTGGATGCAAAGTTACCTATGGAGCAAAAGCTTGCGGTAAACATCCGTGATACCAAAGAAATGAAAGGTGTTTATTCTCGAGTTCGTATCGGCAGTGAAATCAGCCGTAAAGAAATGTTATTACTGACCTTGATGTCATCAGAAAACCGTGCCGCTGCAAGTCTTGCACATCATTATCCCGGTGGTCATAAAGCTTTTATTAAGGCGATGAATGCCAAAGCAAAAGCGCTGGGAATGAAAAATACCCGCTATGTTGAACCTACAGGTTTATCCTATAAAAACGTTTCGAGTGCCAGTGATCTGATTGTATTACTTAAGGCCAGTGAAAAGTACCCTATGCTAGGCCAGCTGAGTTCGACCGAGAAGAAGACGGTTACCTTTGCCAACCCAAGATACAGTTTAGATTTTCGTAATACCAATCGTTTGGTTTATAAAGATAACTGGGATATTCATCTAACCAAAACAGGCTTTACGAATGCAGCAGGGCACTGCCTTGTGATGCGTACTGAAATGGCAAAACGCCAAGTGGCATTTGTCGTGCTCGATGCTTACGGCAAATATACTCATATTGCGGATGCTAACCGTTTACGTAACTGGCTAGAGACTGGCAAAGTCACTCCTATTCCTGCTGAAGCTAAGCAATACAAGAAACAACGTAGCCAGCAGCAATTAGCTAAGTTGAGTGAGACCTAGTTTCTCGGTTGCAGCTCTATAAAAGTACAAACATAAAGGCCAGATGAGCAATCAATCTGGCCTTTATGTTTTAACGCTTTGAGTTTCTACTCAATTTTGATAAATTTATGATGGATTTGAGCGTACCATAGTCGTTATTTTATGTTCTCAAGGATGACATTTGTGTGGATGTATTTTTAAAAAAAATTCAACTTATCTATTTTCCCTTCTTATTTCTCAGCCTGTTATTTGTTTCTGGTTACAGTTTTGTCCATTGGCTGTTGTTGGTTAACCTTGAGTTTTTTAGCCTAGATGAAGATATCGTTAATTTGTGGCTGCCGCAGATACTGTCTTGGCTATTGTCGATCATTTATATCAGGCCTAGGCTAAAACGACTCAAGTTTGTTAAAGATAATTCGCGCTTTTTCTATTTATTGATCGCGGTGCAATTAATGGCTGTTCCTTGCATCGTTGCGCAGGAATATCTCAAGACTACCACGGGGAAGTTAACGCAATTAGCATCGATACAAGAATTGTATCTCCATAAAAATACTCAGTATTATCAGTTTCAGCAATCTTATATTGATAAGACGCAAATTGGTTTGCAGCGAAGCCTAGAGGTTACAGGTAAACATAGTAGTCACTTAAATATGGCGCTGTATATCGCTATGCCTATTTTTGCAGAGCGTGCAGACAGTTGGCATGCTAAGGCCCTCGCTTGGTATGGTAAAGTTTATCAGCAGGAGATCAGTAATCGACTTGAACCCAATGAGAAAGAAGCGCAATTCAAAGCGTTTTTGGCTAAATCCCTAAATGAGTTCAATGAGTTGGATCCCCAGAGTTTTGTTTACCTTGAACGATTAGCCCCATCCTCTCTTCGTTCAGAGTTGCTCAGCGCCGCACAAAAAAGTCCGCTTTATCAAGCTGAACATCAAACGATTTTTATGCCCAAATTTGAACCATTTGAGGCTCGTAATGGCTATAAGTTAGTGTGGATTTTTATCTGGTTTGTTGTTGGCGCTTTAGTCTGGTTTGTACTCTTACTGCGGGTCAATCTGGATGAGAAAAGCGTAAAGCCGAGACGCAAATAAATCACGCTCGGCCTTGGATTTAATAAAGTTTAGGCATGTTCAAACATTAAGAACAAGTAAACGATAAACAAGACTATATGAGTCGCGCCGTGCAATGCATTGGTGCGACCGCTGCTAAAGCTTACCTTACAGACCATTAAACTGGTAATTAACAGCACCATGTCGGCGGGTGACAGGCCTAAATGGACTTCTTGATCTATCACGCTGCCAATAATTAATACCGCGGGGACTGTGAGTGCAATCGTCGCGAGCACTGAGCCAAAATACAGATTCATCGCCCGCTGTAATTGATTGTTTAACGCGGCCTTAAAGCCTCCCACAGCTTCGGGGGATAAAATCAAGCAGGCCACAATAAAGCCCCCTAATGCCTGTGGAGCGCCTAGGGTTGCTACGCTGTAATTGATGGGCATAGCTAAGGTTTTTGCCAGCAAAATGACTACGAGTAAGTAGCCAATTAATAGAATCGTATGGTAAGCATTACTGCGCAGTATGCCGTGGTGTTCCTCATGGTCTTCATGATCGGCATCGACAAAGAAATGGCTGTGGCTCTTCGTCTGTACCACTAAAAAGACGCCATAGAGCAGAATCGAAATAATGATCAGCATCCAAGACATGGCTTTAGACATGCCGCCAATAGTGCCACCTTCGGTAAAATTGGGCAGTACTAAACAGAGTAGGGCGAGGGGAATAATCGCCACGAGATAGGATTTTACGCCATCTAAATTGAAATGCTGGGTATGGTAACGCCAGCCGCCAAGTAATAATGTAAAGCCCACTAAGCCATTGATGATCAACATGACGACGGCGAACATAGTGTCGCGTGCCATGACAGGGTTGGGTTCTCCGGTCAGCATCACGGAGGAGATCATCACTACTTCGAGTGAAATGACCGATAAAGTTAAGATTAAGGTGCCATAGGGATCGCCAAGCTTAATCGCTAGTGCATCTGAGTGGCGTACCACAGAGAAAATGGCCCAAGTCACTACACCCAATAGGGCGAGTGAAACGGGAATATAGGTCGAGAGGGCGGTGCCATCGGCGAGTAAGCTATCGCCACCGGTTTTAAAGAATACTAAGGTCAGTATTCCCAGTAGCAGGGCTAACTCGTCTTTCATAAATGTCTTCATAGGCAATTTGTCCTAAACGAAAAAAAAGGCCGTTAGTATAGACACTGGTTATGGCACACTTTGCATGAAACTTCCTTTAGATTTGGAGTTAAGGATAAATGTTTGAACTAGATCGCTTTTTAATCTAAAACCCCATTTTTAAGCTAGCCATGGTGTTCTGTTTTAATCAGCTTGCCGAGTTGATCATAATGATTCCAATCCCCTGATTCTCGATCGCTGAGATAACTGCCTTCAGTGCGTTTTTCACCATTAGGCCAAAAACTTTGCCATAGGCCTTCCCTGCGATCCCTAAGATAAGTGCCTTGTTCGGCTAACTTGCCATTGTTGTGGTAATAGCTGGCATCGCCTTCTTTTTGGCCTTTCACCCAGGTTTCAACGAGTTCTGGCTTACCGTTCTGGTGATATTGCTTAACTTGACCATCAAGCGAACCCTTAGCATAAATTGCCTCTAATTTGAGTTGGCCGTTACTGTAATATTCTTTCGTTTGGCCATGGCTTTGACCCTCTAAAAACTCAGTGCTAGCAGCTTGCATCCCATCCTCAAACCAGCTTTCCCACAATCCAGTTTGATTACCTTTATCCATAGCACCGCTAAGTTTTAGCTGGCCATTGTTGGGATAGTACTCGGCATACGGGCCAGTTTTATCATTGTTATCATAGGTTTCTGAGCGGTAAACCACTTGCTTAAAGCTGTAAAACTCTCGAATTCCATGGCGCTTGTTTTCCTGCCAATGGCTTTTTTGCTGGATATTTCCCTCGGGGATTGTGCCATAGGTAGGGTCTTTTTCTTCGTAGCGATAATCCGTCCATAGACCGGTTTTTTGGTCGTCCAGATACTCCCCTGTCACACGGCGGCGTCCGTGGTAATACTCTGCATAGTTACCATTAAGTTTGCCATTGGCGAAGGTTTGCTCCCGTTGTTTCAGGCCTTCGCTGTACTGTATCCATAGGCCTTCTTTATTGCCGTTTTGATATGTGCCTTCTTCATTGGGATCACCATTGGCATACCAGCGGGCGAAATGGCCATCAAGAGGGTAACGACTGGCATTGTCTTTTTTATCCCGTGCGTAGTGAGATATTTCCCGAGGTTTACCGTTATCGTAAAATGACTCATATTTTCCGACCCATTGGCCATCGATACGTTCGCCGCGCTCACTCACTGTGCCGTCGTCAAAATAGGTTTCTGATTTCCCTGTTGGTTTACCTTCAACGTATTGATCTAGCGTCCGCAGCTTGCCATTGTTGTGGTAACGGCGTGATTCACCGTGACGCTGCCCTTGTCGCCATTGCTCGGAGGATTGCAGCTTGCCAGCGTGATAGCGCTCAAATTGGCCATCCTTAATTCCCATGTCGTAGTGGCTTTTTTCGAGCAGATGACCTTCGGCATCATAACGCTCCGATGGTCCATGAAGCGGGTATTGGCCATTGTCAGCCTGCTTTGAGTCTTGGTAGTTACGTAATTCTTTAAGTTGGCCGTTGTTGTGGAAATATTTTTGCGTACCGGCGAGTTGATCCTGTTTATAGTTGAGAGCACTGGTGAGAATGCCCTCGGCATTAAAATATTGCTGTGGCCCGTCTAATGCACCATTAACATACTGTTCTTCAACTTGTAATTTACCTGCATCATTATATTGCTGGCATTTCCCTTGGCGTTGCCCAGCGCTATATTGACAGCGGCTGGCGAGTTCACCATTGGGGTAAAATGTCCGTTCTTCACCCTCGAGCAGATTGAGATTAAACTGGCTGCTGCTCGATTTAGTCCCGTCATCGAAAAAGGTTTCCCATGCTCCTTGGCGACGGCCTTCTGCATCGAAGCGGCCCGTCACTGTGGCTTGTCCATTGGGATTTTGTTCTAAATAAGAACCTGAGAGTTGGTTGTTCGCATAGCTCTGGCTTTGGGACAAGGTACCGTTTTCATAGAAACTTTCCCATTTCCCGTGGCGCAGGTTATCGAGGTAGCTTTCTTGGGCTTGCAGTTTGCCACTGTTATAGAAACGTTTTACTTGCTCCTTTTTACCGTCTTTATAGCGCGTCGTTTGGCTGAGATGGCCGCTGCTGTTGTATTCCTTCCATTCGCCCGTGGGCACGCCTTTGGCAAATTGCTGTTCCTCAGTAACGGCGCCGCTCAAATCGAACATATGCCAAGTGCCATCTTGATAACCCTGCTGATAGTTTCCTTCGACTAGCTTGCTGTTATTGGTATGAAATACTTGCCATTTACCATTAGGGATCCCCTCGGAAAACTGCCCTAAGGTATAGCCTTGGTTGTCGCGCACTATGGCGATATCGCCATTTAAGGGCATGCCAGTGGCGAGATTGTAATAGCTAGGAATTCCGTCCTGTTGGCGGATTTCTACCATCATGGAGGAGAGATTTTGCGCTGCTTGTACATGGACACTGGTTAAGCTGGCTCCCGCAATCGCGAGGCTGATAAAGTGAAATGACGTATTGAACATGCTGATTCCTTGCTCTGTTCTGGGTCTTAAGGCCGCGCGGTTTGCAGCCTATACAAGAATCCTAATTTTTTGCTGTTGAGTTTATTTATCGGGCTGTGCACTTATATACAGTGCACAGCGCCAAGGGTTAAGTTAATCGATTAAGCGAATATGCTTAGGCTAAAAAATAGGGAAAACATGGTCCGAGGTAATCACCGGCGGCGGTATTTCCCGATTTAAAAACTCGCCATGATGGAAGCTATTGATCACTTCTATCCAGCCATTATCCCTAAATTCGTATTGTTTACCATGAAGCCTGCCCTGCTCGTCATAATTAGCTATTTCAAGCACATAGTCTTCGGTATTACGCAGTTCCCAGTGGCCGACTTGTTTACCTTGGTCGAAGCGGCCGTACCAATAGTGTCTCTCAGGATTTGGCCTTGGGTTAAAACCGAACTCACCATGGGTGTACACCCAGTCGCCATCCTGCTGCCCATTGCGGTATTCGCCCTTTTCATACAATTGGCCGTTCGTGGCGTAGCGTTGTACTAATCCTTCGGGGTTGCCATGGTTAAAGTTGATTAATTCAAGTAATTGCCCTGAACTTGTCTCATTACGAAACTCGCCATGGAGTTCACCATTGTCATCATAGCTAAAGGTGAGGCTGGTATCCTCTTGCTGCTTCTTCCATTTGCCTGTGGGCTTGTCATTGGAATATTGACCTTGCTCGGCCACCCAACGCTTACCGGTTTTATGGTCGATTTTCACCATTTCATAGGGGCCTTCACGCTTGCCCTCGTTAAAATACTCGCGGGAAACGGTGTTTACATCAGTTTGGTCGAAGGATTTAATATGTAAGCCAGTCAATTTTTTATCGAGTTCCTCGCTGCGACTCACTAACTCGCCTTGCTGGTAGTCTTCGCTGAGTGACCAGTTTTTGAGTATGTCGTTTTCTGTGCTCTCAATCAGTTGGCCCTTGCTAAAGCGCTGCTGCTTACGATAAACCCAGCGATTACCTTGGTATTTGCTGTCGGTGGTTTTTTTTATTTGCCCTTGCTCATCGTATTCGATGGATTGGAGGGCATCCCCTTTATCGTTGGTCACTTCCTTTAATTTGATCTGACCATTTTCATAATAAGTCAGTTGCTCACCGACCTGATAGTCAGCTTGATATTGGTAGTGACGCTCGACTTTGCCATTGTCAAAATATTCAAAATAGTCACCTTGCCTTTTGTCTTTAACGAACTCTTGGGTCGAGATGACTTGCCCATTCAGGCCCCAAGTTGTCTCAGTGCCATGCAATAGGCCATCAACGCGATGTGTTTCGCGGTTGAGTTTGCCAAGATTAAAATATTGGCTCACACAGGTCGGGTCATTGCAGATTTTTGCGGTAACTTCGCCCTCAGGACTAAAATGTTCGCTGATGCCGACTTCTTTGCCTTTTTGAAAGTTCACTTTGTAACGGATATTGCCGCCATTCCAATAAGCAGTTTCTAGGCCTTGCTTCACACCATTTTCATAGTGGGATTCAACATACAATTGGCCGGTGGCAATGTATTTTTTTAGCAAGCCATGAAGTTGACCTTGCCCATTGCGAAAGCCTTGCTCGTACGGCTTGCCATCCTCAAAGTAACATTGATAAGCACCGCGGAATTGTTCGCTTGTGAGGGTTTTACCGATTTTGTTATCGGCGAGGGCACTGGCGCAAAAAAGCATATCGTTGTTTTTGTAATAAACCTCAGCCTTATAATTGCCGTCGATCACTTCGGTCGATTGTTTTAGATAGTATTGAGCCTGTTTTTCATCTTTGACAACCTTCCAATGGGCATCGAGTAGCACACTGTCTGCACTAGCATTAGCACTGATAAGTACGAATGCTCCAAGGAGCAGTTTTAATATAAATAGACGCATAACTGCTCCTTATGGCAAAGGTTTAAAGGCGAATTCATAGGGGATGTCGACGGGGTTTTGAGAGAGCGTCATATAACTCACCTTAGCGGCAGGGCCCGCAACACTCAAATAGCGGCCATCGACCAGCGCCTCGTTAATCCGCTGCTCAGTATTTTCAGGGAGTCGAATGGTTAACAGATTGCCTTGGGCATCTTCGACTTTAAAGTAGTTCTTAAGATCTTTACTCGGCTCGTCACCATAACCGGTTTTTGTTAGCCAAGCTTGTAAATCGATTAACCAAGGACGTGGATTCGCGGCCTGCTCTAAGGGTTGCCAACTGATATCACCTTGGCAATGGATTTTTCCTTGGATGTGTTTATCGTAGAAAAACTGCCGCTCGCGGTCGGGCGTCATCAGGGTATAGGCTGGTCCGTTTGGGGCATTATGCTCAAACAGCCAAGTGACTTCGTGTTTCCCCTCTTTAAAACCTTGTTCTATTTCAGGTTTACAGGCACTCGCTAATGCGGCTGACATAGGAATATACAGATTATGGCCATTTTCAGTCTCAGGTTTTATCCCTTGGATCGCACTGATTTCGGCGTTTGATGGCTCAAGATCTTGATAGAGGAAGTTATTGAGGCTCGAATCGCCAAACTCGCTTAAGGGATTGGCCAGATTTTGGTTGTAGTCGGTAAAGGTCACAAAGCGGATGTTCTTGGTTTGGCTTAACTCCGGCTGTGGCTGGTTCTCTACGATTACAACGGTTTTAGGGATTTCATCTAGCTTAAGTAACAGGGCGCGGGTGCTAAGGTGATGAGGATCATCGACACCGATTAATTCCCCCAGTAGTTCCTTATCCGTCACTGTTAACCATTGGGGATAATCACCATCGCGACGGGCTTCGGCCATCTTTCCTTTAAATTGCTGAAAAGGAAGGTTAATGTTTTGAGTGTTACTCTGCTTTGTTACGACTTTAAATAGCTTTGCCTTGGCGTCGAGCACCTGAATGGTGAGGCTCGCATCGCCGAAGGCGTAAGGATTCGCGACCAGTTCATCCCACGACTTTTCGACTATCTTATTGCTTTCGGGGATAAGGGTCAGCTTGGCGGTGATATGGTCTATCAGTTTGAGTTTATTGGCGGTGTTGTCCCAGCCTGTGGCGATAAGATCCACCGAAGACTCAATCGAGCGGTTGAAATTCATCGCCACACCTCTGCTGTGCTGCCAGAAGTGAATGTCTATCGGATTTCCGCTGGCATCAAAGGCGGCTAAGTCTTCATAATTCACATTAGCAACCACATATCGCGGGCTCATATTATGCACAAAGCGCAATTGCAGAACTTCTGGCGTGTCAGCGCCCCATGGGCCAATATTATCAAGAATACCTTGCTGATCAGCTAATAAGGATTTTATAAAGTCCTTATC
This sequence comes from Shewanella sp. SW24, assembly GCF_025653395.1. Taxonomy (NCBI): domain Bacteria; kingdom Pseudomonadati; phylum Pseudomonadota; class Gammaproteobacteria; order Alteromonadales; family Shewanellaceae; genus Shewanella; species Shewanella sp. SW24. The sequence continues at coordinate 10,914 of NZ_JAKKSH010000007.1, read as the reverse complement.
ATGGGCTTTATATTCCCGCGGAACATCGCTAATCGGGTAGAGCTCTTTTTGCAGATCATCTATATCACGCTCCGCATCGTAGCGAGCGTCGGCATGCCAAAGCATGCTCATAATATAAGGGCTATCCTTGGGCGCCATGGCGATGCGGCGGGTGAGAGTACTGCCTTGCTGCACTTCTTGTTGAAAAAACGCCATGCTCTCTAACCAACCGGTTTTGCGGTTAAGCTCGAACTTGCCATAGGCCTTAAAGTTGTCTTTCTCACCTTGTACTACCGCAAATAACTTATCTTCGGTCACTCCCTCAACCGTCCAAGTTAGGCGTGCGTCCATGGGGGCGCTAATGCTATAACCGACCTTAGGCTCTAGCGCCACGGGTAAGGTTGGAGCCTGTTTAAACAAGCTATTAAGATTCACCCAGTGGTCAAATAATTCTTTGATATCTTTTTGATCCATCTTGGCAATGGGAGTCAGTTGGCGGACTTCACCATTGTTAAATTCCACATTAAAGCCATCTTTAACCAACTGAAAGATTTCATTAGAGTTACCTTTAGGGTCGATATTACTCACCGGAATCGGCATGCCATAATCGCTAATTTGCAGCATATTAGGTTGGATAAAAAAACGGGCGTTATGGGTTAACGGCGTTGTTAAGCTGGTCGCCTTACCCTCTGCATTCTGTAATTGGTAATCCAGCAGCAGTCGTGCCTGCAGCACTTTGCGGGTTTCAAAGCCATCATTGAGGTTTATTGTGGAGATAATCTGATATTCACGCTCTGTGGGTATGTTGGTATTAACTGAATTGGAGGGTGACGTTGAGTTATCGCAGGCGGTTAACAAGAGTGTTATACCTGCCATTGTCAGTGTGATTGCGGCGTTAACTGCCTTGTATTTCACTATGGCCATTCGTACTCCTTTGGCTACGCATGTTATTGAAATGTAAACTCATTAATCTTTTTCTGGCGACATTATACACAAAAAATATCTGAGGCATAAAAGAAAACCCAAACCAAGCTTGCTTGATTTGGGTTTGTGTTGATCGCGGCTTTGCTGCGCGAGAGTGGCTAACTTAGTGGTTAACTCAATGGTGAGATGAGTGCCTAAAAAAGCCCAAGCTGATGGATTACAGCGAGAGGATCACGCTGGCGATTGCCGCACTCATGAGGTTAGCGAATACGCCAGCGGCAATGGCGCGAAAACCATTACGGGCGATAAATTCGCGGCGCTCTGGCACCATGCTACCCAGCCCACCGATCAAAATCGCCATGGTTGAAATGTTCGCAAAACCACACAGGGCAAAAGTCACAACGGCCTGAGAATGGGCGCTCAGTTGGTCTTCGACTTTCATTAACTGGATGAAGGCTACAAATTCATTCACTACGATTTTTTGGCCAATGAGTGAGCCTGCAGTAATGGCCTCATGCCAAGGAATACCCAGCAGCCACGCCATAGGGGCGAATAGATAACCGAGTAAAAATTCGAAGCTTAACTGGTAACCGAACCATTCACCCACAGCGCCTAACATGCCATTCAGTAGGGCGATAACACTGACAAAGGCCAGTAGAGTGGCACCAATCCCGACAGAAATCCGCATGCCAGACATAGCACCATCGGCTAAGGCTTCAACCACATTGGTGGCGCGTGGCAGTTCGACTGAGGTAATTTCATCGGCACTATTTTTGTCATTGTCGCTAGGCGGCATGAGGATTTTTGCCATCAACAGACCCGCGGGTGCGGACATAAAGGCCGCGGCGATCAAATAGTTGAGATCGACACCTAAAGCGGCATATCCGACTAAGGTACCGCCCGCGACAGAGGCTAAACCACAGCTCATGACCGCGAAGAATTGCGAATCGCTCATGTGCTTTAAATAGGGTTTGATCACCAGCGGCGCTTCAATCATGCCGACGAAGATGTTTGCCGTGGCAGATAAAGACTCGGCGCGGCCCGTGCCCAGTAAACGCTGAAGACCACCACCAATAATGTTGATCACCTTAGGCATTAACCCAATATGGTATAAGGCCGAAATCAGTGCCGAGAAAAAGATGATGATACCTAACACATTGATTGCAAATACGAAGCCGACTTTACCCGTGGCGAGATCCCCAAACAGGAAACCAATTCCTTCGTTGCCATAGGCTATCACGCTCGACACGCCCGCCGTAACAGACTGCAATACGGCCTTACCCGCAGGAACGTAGAGCACTAACAGGGCGAATATAATTTGTAAGCCTAGGGCTAAAATCACAGTGCGGTAGGGAATATTCTTGCGGTTCACTGACAGTAACCAAGCAAAAAACAAGATACTAATCATGCCTAATATCGCGATCATAAGGGGTTATTCTTTTGAGTTAAGGAAGAAGCCGCGCATTGTAGGCCGAGTCGCAGTAAGGGCAAGTCGAGGGCGTTACTGGGCTGTTACGGTAAAATAGTCGAAAATAGCAACAGTTTAAGTTGCTGTTTATGCAGGAGAATAAAAGCTATTTTAGCTACTGTTGCCCAGAGGAAATAATATTTGTGCCTGTGGCAATAATCGAAATCACGCCACAGACGACTTTAGGCTGGTGTCGTAGTCAGTACTTTTTTGAAATGCAGCTTAAGTGACTGTTGCTTAAATGACAGTAGCTTAAGTGGCTGCAGTTTAAGTGACTGTCTTACCTAACCAAGGTTTGAGCTTTTTATCCCAGTAGGGCGGGTGGCCGATATGGGACTTTAAACATTCGATAATCACTTTGTACTTAGTCGGTAAATGGCGCCGCCTCGGGTAAACCACATAGACGGGCATCTGTTGCAGTGGTTTCCAATCGGGTAAGAGCTGGATCAGTTTTCCGCTTTGAAACTCATCACTGAGTAAATACGTGGCCACATAGCCTATGCCGCGCCCGGCAATCACCGCATTGCGCACGGCTTCGGCTAAATCGACACGGTAATTCCCCGCCACATGCACGGTTTGTTCTAGGTCATCCTTAGCAAAACTCCAGCGATCATAATTACGGCTCTTGCTTTGATAGATAACGCAATTATGTTGCGCTAACGCCTGTGGATGGTGTGGCACGCCATGCTTGAGTAAATAATCGGGAGAGGCGACCACCACAAAGTTAGTCTCGGCAAGGTGCTGGGCGATATAACCTTCGTTCAGCTGTTCATGGTTAGTGATCCACAGATCCAGGCCTTCTTCTAGCATGTCGGCTTTATGGTCGAACAGGCTTAGCTCAAATCGCAATTCGGGGTATTTTTGCTGCAACACTTCCAGTGCGGGGATGATGTGTAAGGTGCCGAAGGACTGGGAGGAACCGAGACGAATCGTACCGCTAATGTCATCGCGGGCATCTAGCATAATCGCATCGGCATTTTGCGTCGCTTCAAACACTTGCTCACAGTAATGGGCAAACTGTTGGCCCGCGTCGGTTAGCACTAAGGTGCGAGTAGTGCGCTGCACTAACAGCAAGTTCAGCTCGGCTTCCAGTGCGCCAAGCTGCTTGCTGACATAGGAAGTCGAGGTTTTTAACTTGGCCGCCGCTTGGGTAAAACTACCACTGGTCACCAGAGTGTGGAATATCACCATCTGGCTAGCTCTATGTTGTATCACGCTAGGCCCTCTAGAATCTAAATCGCTATTTTAAGCTAGCCTTGCCCTAACCGACAGCCGTTTGTGCCGATCGTGTGCTATTTCAAAACAAACTTACCAAACGGCAAACGTTAAAGTCAGTTGCCCTAAGTGCGATTCTTACTTTACTCTTGAGTTAAATCTTAACACCCACAAGCTAGGGAAGACGTGTTACCTGTGGTTAGCTTGTTCAATGGAGGAATAACGATGACACAACAAGACAAGCAAGCCTTAGCAGAAACAAGTCAGATACATGCCCAGAAAGTACAACCGATACCGCAGGAAGCCTTTGACTGGTATGACGAATATGCCCATGGCATTATCGATCGCCGTGAGTTTATGGGGCGGCTCGCAGGGCTGGTGGCGCTAGGTTTCACCATGACGATGCTCACGAGCGCACTCTTGCCGAACTATGCCGTCGCCGAGCAAGTCTCCTTTAACGATCCCAGTATTCAAGCCAGCTATGTTAAGTTTCCCTCGCCAAATGGTTACGGTGAAGGGCGCGGCTACTTAGTCATGCCCGATGGGTTATTGCTCGCGGGCAGTGCAGCAGGTGAGCCGAAAACCTTAGATCTCAGTAAAAAAGCCGCAGTGGTATTAGTGGTGCATGAGAATCGGGGCCTTAATCCCTATATCGAAGATGTGGCTCGCCGATTAGCCGCGCAGGGGTATATCGCCTTCGCCCCCGATGCGCTTTATTCCCTCGGTGGTTATCCGGGTAATGATGATGCGGGCCGCGCCATGCAAAGCAGTTTAGACAGAGCCAAAATCGAGCAAGACTTTATTGCCGCTGCGCAGTTTTTAAAATCCCATCCCCAAAGCAATGGCAAACTCGGTGCCGTAGGTTTTTGCTTTGGCGGCTATATCGTCAATATGCTGGCCGCCACGATTCCCGATGAACTCAATGCAGGCGTACCTTTCTATGGCACACCCGCGGCTGCAGAACTGCGTAGCCGAGTAAAGGGGCCACTTATGTTGCAATTTGCTGGGCTCGATCAGCGGGTAAACGACACTTGGGCCGAGTACGAAACCCAGCTAAAAGCCAACAAAGCCGATTACGTCGCCTATCTTTACCCGAATGTGAATCACGGTTTTCATAACGACTCCACTGGCCGATACGATAAAGCCACCGCCGAACTCGCTTGGGCGCGCAGCTTAGCCTTTTTTGATACTCGACTGCGTGGTTAGTGAGAATAAACGCCGTTGACTGACAGATTTTCGTGCTCTAAATCATTCAAGCAAAAGCCGACTCTAGAGTCGGCTTTTATTTTAAATCTCCCACATACCTATGTGGGTTAGTCGTGCTCGAGGATCACTTCTTTTAAGCTTTGGATGGTTTTTACATCGAGATTACCAGCTTGTGTGCTCCAGGTGAGTCTTAGGTAATTGGCTAAGTCTTTAATCTGCTCGTCGCTTAACTCATCAGCATATCCCGGCATGGCATAAAAGCTGGTGGTAGCGTTGTAATGCTGGCTCTGAATGCCTTTTAGTATTACGGCGACGATATTATGAGGACTCGCTTTATCTAAGGTGGCGTTTCCTGCCATCGCGGGGGCGACATTAGGGCGACCTTCACCATTTTGACCATGGCAACCGGCGCAGTAACCTTTGTAGAGCGTATAGCCTGGCAGTTCAGGTTTATGGCCGTTAAAGGTGAGCGGATCCGGTTTAAGATCATCGTCGTTATCGAGCAGATAACTGCTTACCGCGCGCATATCATCATCGGTTAAGTGGCTAAAGCTGTGATACACCACGGGATACATGCCGCCAAAGACGGTGCCTTTACGGGAGTAGCCTTCGGTAAACAGCGACTTAAGATCCTCATGGGTCCAGTTCTGCCTGTTAAGCTCAGCGGGGCGAATGTCCGATGCCTCTAGCCCTTCGATAATCGCGCCCTCAAAGTGCTTGTCCTGCTCCATGGCAAACAGCGTGTCTCTTGGGGTGTGGCATTCACCGCAGTGCCCAAGGGCATTGACTAAGTAATTGCCGCGGTTCCAATGTTCGCTTTTTTCCTTGCTCGGGGTAAATTCCTTAGCATCGTGTGCGACTAAGTTCCAAGCTTTTAAGCCAAAACGCAGGTTAAACGGAAAGTAAACATCATTGTCGCGATTGGCCTGCTTGATGGGTTTAGTACTCATCAAATAGGCATAAATCGCCTTAGTGTCGTCGTCCGTCAGCAGGCTGTAGGACGTGTAAGGCATAGCAGGATAGAGGTTGCCGTTGACGCCAACACCGTGGTGCATGGCGTCAAAAAACTCTTCGTAACTGTATTTGCCAATCCCGGTTTCTTTGTCTGAGGTGATATTGGTCGAGTACACAGCGCCAAAGGGGGTTTCGAACGGCAAACCGCCCGTGAGTTCACGCCCGCCCACCGCAGTATGGCATGCCACGCAATCGCCTATCTTCATCAGATACGCGCCGCGTGCGATGTCGTTATTCGTATTGCCGCCTTCATCGGCAACGCTGCTGGAACAGGCGAGCAAACCTAGCCCTAAACTCAGGAGTAGATTGTGACTCAACAGATTTTTTATCCTGTTAAGATACGAGAAATGGCGCGGTAAATGGCGCAGATTGGCTGATGTCATCACAGGGTTAGCCCCTTAGTTTTGAGGATCAGATCTTTGACCGCCGCATAGTATTTTACATAGCCAGTACAGCGGCATACGTGTTCACTCAAGGCATCTTCAACGACTTTTTCAACTTGATCTTTAGCGATAGGTTGTCGCTCTAATCGCTCAAGCAGTGCGGTCGATTCGTTGACAAAGCCCGAGGTACACCAGCCACATTGAAACGAGAAGTGCTCCAAAAAAGCTTCTTGCACTGGGCTCAGGGCGGTGATTTCGCCAAGGGAGTTTTGTCTAGCATGACCTTCAACAGTGCGGACGCGTTTACCATTAAAACGCTCGACGCCATTGATGCAGGTACGCACCACTTCGCTCATGCCTTGCTCGTCGTCGACGATCACTGTACAGGCGTGGCATACGCCTGCGCCACAACCAAACTTAGTGCCTGTGAGGTTTAAGTATTCATGTAGAAACTCAATCATCATCACACCATCGGCGACTTCAATCGGGCCTACGGCTTGGTTATTAATGGTCAGTTTAATAGACTGGCTCATGCCATGGCCTCCTTAATTTTTTTCGCTGTCATAGGTAAATCGTAAAAGCGGACATGGGTTGCTTGATACACGGCTTCAATCAGCGCCGCGACCACAGGGATCATCACCACTTCGGCGATACCACGGCTGGGATCGTTATCAGATAACTGTGGCAATATGGTATGACGTTGATCCCACACGCCCACATGCCGCGCTAACGGCACCTGATAGCGATTGAGGTTCCACGTACCATTGCCAGCGCCGGCTTCAAATGGCGGTAAGCCTTCATGCAGTGCATGGCCAATCCCCATCGCAAGGCCACCTTGAATTTGCCCTTCGACCAACTCTTTAACAATCACTTTGCCCGCTTCTAACCAAGTATGAGAACTCAGCAGCGTGACTTCGCCATTGCCTTCGTTTACGGCCACTTCAACCAAAGTGGCGCAGGGGGCGTAGTAAGTCACCATGGCATTGTTCAGTTCGGCTCTGGGATAACTCATGGCTTGACGATCGATCAAGTGATAGCCGTTAGACTTCATGCTGGCTTGACGCGCTTTGATACTCATAGTCGTATCGGAAGTTGCCGCAAACGTCGCGTTACCTTCGCCGTATTGCAGCGCCAGCGCATCGAGTGCTAAACGCTCTTTAGTGCCAAGAATGTCGAAATCGGCTTCAGCCCAAGCCCAGCGATTAAAGGCATGGCCCATCACGCCGACCACTAAACCCATGTCGTGGGCGCGTTTAGCGAGAATATCCAGCGACAATGGCGGAAAGCCCAAGGCAGTTAGCTTGCCATCGACCCAGCGACCATCCCGTGAGTTATGCAAATTAGTCGAGCCCATCGGAGTGTTAAAATACAACTCGTTCCAAATTGATACCGCCGCAGGCCACAGGCCGTGACGATAGATAATATCGGCGGCGATGCGGCTGACATGGCTTTGATAATAGGCCGACATAGATGCCGACGATGCCATGGCTTTAACGGGCGTCCAGCGTGGATTAGCCGCCATTTCATCTTGGCGTTGCTGCGAAATAATATAAGGATTATCGGTTTGCACTAATTGCATTGCATCCCAAATATCCACTTCGGCGAGTTTTACTTCATCGGCAAAGTTGCCAAGGGCATCGCTGACCACAACGGCTTGCGAGGTTTGCGTGCCTGTGCCCATTTCGATAAAGCCGATTTCTAGGGTGATTTTACCGTCTTTAGCTAGGCGAACCGCCGCACTTGGCGCCGCTGCGCCCGTACCATAATCTTTGGTGGCGATACCAAAACCGACGCCGTAACGCATCCCCGGATGTTTGGCCTCATAGTCCTTTTTATTCACCGCGCGGTTTTGCCACACGGGAGCTTGCTCGGCCATCTCGAGCATTTCGCGGTAACGTAAAGTACCGTTAGGAATCGCACCTTGAGTATTGCGCTGGCCAGACTCCATCACGTTGGCGGCGCGCAGTTTAAAGGGATCAACCTTTAACTCGTCGGCGATCTCGTGGATCATGCATTCCATCGCCGTCATCGATTGCAGCGTGCCATAACCGCGCATCGAGCCCGCATCTGGGTTACGCGACGCATAGGCGGTGGCGATAATATCGTTGCGCGGTGTGTAATAAATGCTTTGCATCGCTGTTGCGCCAACCGAAGTGACAGACGGGGTAAAGTTGACTCGTCCGCCGCCATCGACTGTCATCTGCGAAGTTAAGGCTTGGATTTTTAAGGTCGATTTATCCACCGCTAAGCGGCTTTTCATGATGAACGGATGACGCTTAAGGCCAGACTGGAATTGCTCGAATCTGTCATTGGCGAGTCGGATTGGCCCTTTGGCATAAACGGCCGCGATCACGCCGTAATAGGGAAATATCGAATGGTCTTTCGCGCCAAATCCACCGCCGATATAAGGCGAGTGCACCACAAGATGTTTTACCTTGCCTGCCAGTGGGCTAGATAACAGCATGTGCACTGCCATCTCTTGAAAGTCCTGCGGCGACTGCGAGGTAATCACAGTATGAAAGGTTTGGCTAGCCGCGTCATACCAGCCGTTAAAGGCTTCGGGTTCCATCATCATAGGATCGATGATCTGGGTGCGATATTCCCGCTCTAACACTTGCCATTGTTGATTGGCTTGGGCGCTAGCAATCTGCTTATCTATCTCACCCGCATAATAAAGCCCGCGCTCAGACACTGTCCCTTTGGCATTCGGATTACCTAACCATTCAGGCTTGCGATCTTTTACGCTAGGGAAAAACAGCCCATCGTGGAGCGGGCTATATAAATCTTCCCGTGCGCCATTTTCACCTTCTACTCGAATCAAACGCCAGCTGGCATAAGGGTCTTTGGTGTCCGACACAAGTGGCGTTTGCTCACCAAAACGCAGTAAGGTTTGATCAAATTGCAGCAAGGACTTAGCTTGCTTAAAGGCGGGAAAACTGTCGAACAATAATATCGCCACCGCATGACCTAAGTAGTCGGCGGTTTGACCCTCGGCCAGTAACATGTTGTCACCGTAAAAATCGGGCAGCTTGATTTTATCACGGGCCAGATCGGCCGCAGTGATCACTTTATAGGGCTTAGCCGACGCGGGCAGGTGGTCGAGGGAAAAGCCTTGATAAACATGGGAGGCATCGGCGGCGCGAAGAATAAAAGCGTAACCTTGCTGCTTGGGCCAGCCCTCCATGTCCATAGCACGGTAATCACGGCCATAGACCTTTTGGCCTGTGACCTTCGCTATGCCGTCGTTACGAAACTTAGGTTTGGATTGACCATTAACCTGAGTTTGCCATTGGGCTGCCAGTTCAGGTGAGACAATCGCCGCATTAGCGCGACTCATTTCCCACAACAAAGGGGCCGAATATACGGCAACCCCGCCAATCACACATTGCTTAATAAAGGTCCGGCGTGACGTATTAGATGGTTCCATATCTCAACCTCAGTTGTGCTTCCGTGTAATATCAGCCGCGCTGCATGGTATCGCCCGATATAAGCTTGTTGTCGATCGACTTTTTATTGATTGTTGCGACATAGCTTTGATAAACACTGAATGTAAATTTACATTAGCCACGTTAGCATGTAGGGCCGAAAATGCAAATTTAGGCGGTTAATCGTTGCAGTTTTGACCAAGCTAAATCAGAGTGTAAACCCAGTGTTATCAGGCATCTGCAGTGATGTTCGTACTGTGATTCAACTCAGTTACGTTATGGCTGAATTTTGTTCAGTGCTCTTTGCGCTGAGCCCTTGAGCAATGCGCTCAATTGGGGCTTATTTGCATGTCGAAATTGGCTCGCTTGCCAAAACCAAACCGCCCGTCACGGCAAGACTTCATGCCACTGCAAGATCAAGAGATAGTGTTATTTGATGGCGATTGGTTTAGTCACATGCATTCATATCAACATTGTTAAATCAGTGCTTGCTTAATTACTTGATTTGTAATGCTAAAGTTATAGACAAGTGTACACTATGTCGCTATCTTAGGTTTTTAACAAGGATGAGCTTTAATCGCGTACCCGCGATTCGAGTCACTTGCATCAGGACGATGTGTCTTTTCTCTTTCTTAGATACCCAACTCCTCCTGCAAATTGGTGAATATGCTTTGGCACTTATTTTCTTGTTGCTCTGTGTTTGTAGCACTGTACTGAGTGTTATGGGTTAACCGTTTCGCGTTGAGTTCGTTGAGTTCGTTGAGTTAGTGCGGCCTAACGGCCGAGGTGAATCAAGGTCGTGGGTCTTCAACCCACACCCGACCAAGAGGGGATCAACAGCAATTCCCTCTTGGATCTCCCTTGCCGCCCCCAACGGAGTTGAAAGCCCCTTGTGCTCATTGGCAAATTTGCTATCGCTTCCGAAGGATGCGTCCCTGCACCTGCGAAAGCTAGCTCGCCATCCATGGCGAGACTCACGCAATTTGCCTATTCGCCCTGCGGCAACTCCAAGGGGAAATGTATTCCGCGGCTACTGTGTTCGCTTAGGGCCTGTTGATCTTTGCTGTTCATAATTTAGCCAACCCACATTGGCAGCCATATAAGGCAGCAAGCCAAGGCCAGTGTACTTGCATAATTCCGGGCTAATTTATCATACCTTGTTGCTACTGAGCGGTAATGTTTTAGCCTGGCAAACACGTTCTCAACCAGATGGCGATATTTGTACAGACACCAGTCAATATCGCCATTACCAATCTTCGAATTACGCTTGCGCGGTATGTTAGGGACTTAGGGACGCCCT
>NZ_JAKKSH010000060.1:0-1976 GCF_025653395.1 Shewanella sp. SW24 | reverse complement strand
ACAACCCTGTCTAGCTTAAGCGCCTCGGATGTCGGTACTTTCTCTGTTGTTGCTAAAGATGGCACAACAAAAGATAGTTACAATTTAGCGACATACAAAGGTGATTCAGCGCAACTCGCGACTGACTTAGGTAAAGCGGGATACGATGTTAGCCACGATAAAGAAACAGGTGTCATTAGTATTACAGCTAAGGGTGTTGCTGGTGTAGAAGTCACTGGTTACTCTGGCGGTACAGCAGCGTTAGGCGGCTTAGCTAGTGGAGCAAACGCCAGTAAAACGTCTGAACTTAAATTATCTTCACCTGAAAAATTTGCCATTAAAGGTACAACAGCTAGCGAGCTGCTCGGTGGCGGTGTGACTGCAACTGCTGGTAATTCAACTTTAAACGCAGTGAGTAAGGCTAATATTAGCACTGCAAATGGCGCCCAAGATGCAATAGCTGTGATTGATAACGCTTTGGCCGGAATCGATGCGCAGCGTGCAGATTTAGGTGCGGTTCAAAATCGAATGAGCTTCACTATTAATAACTTAGGCAACGTGCAGACTAACGTGGCTGACGCCCGTAGCCGTATTCAAGATGTTGACTTTGCTAAAGAAACTGCGCAGATGACCAAGCAGCAAATCCTATCTCAGACCTCTTCGGCTATGTTAGCACAGGCTAATCAGTTGCCTCAGGTGGCGTTATCATTACTGGGCTAATCCTTAAATCGAGTAATAGAAAATGAGCTAATGCCCAAGTCTCTATTTAAACAGTTGTTTAGACAATGTACTTGGGCATAGTTATTTTTCCACGTTTCATGCTATTAATTTTATTTTTGTGAATAAGCAATATAATCAGACCATCCATAAGAATTTGCACAGCTCTCAGCTTATTTCCTTCTCCCTTTCTTTTTATTCCTTATCAATCAGGTAGTTGCAGAGGTATGGTTCATTGTGATGATTGCAAATGGATATATTTTTTCAATTATTTAAATAAAAAATTAAAGTAAGCCAAAGTGCTGCCGTTAAATTGAATGTAACCCATGAGATTGGCCTGGCTTAACGTCATTACAGCAAGACAGGCACTAACGTAACGTCAGGTAAAGAGGATATATTTTATGGCTATTTCAGTAAACACCAACGTGACTTCAATGAATTCACAGAAAAACCTCACTAATGCGAACAATGGTTTGAAAACTTCAATGGAACGCTTATCTTCAGGTTTGCGTATCAATGGCGCTAAAGATGATGCGGCGGGCCTACAAATATCTAACCGTATGACGAGTCAGATTAATGGTTTAGACGTAGCAATGCGTAACGCGAACGATGGTATTTCAATTGCGCAAACTGCCGAAGGTTCAATGCAAGAATCGACTAACATTCTGCAGCGTATGCGTGACCTGTCTCTACAATCTGCTAACGGTTCTAACTCTACTGCTGACCGTGAGTCTATGCAGAAAGAGATTTCTTCATTACAAACTGAATTAACACGTATTGCTGACACGACTTCTTTTGGTGGACAGAAATTACTTGATGGTAGTTACGGTAGTCAAAAGTTTCAGGTCGGTTCAAACGCAAATGAAACGATTTCAGTATCGTTGTCTAGCACTGCGGCGAATAAGATTGGTAATCACAGCGTTTCAGGAAAAGGCACTAAATTTGGTGTAGAAACCGCGGGCGCTTTATCGCAAGGTACAGCCGATGATGCAGCTTTTGCTGTTAATGGTAAGACTGTAGCTATTACGGCTGGTGACAATGCTGCCAAAGTCGCTGATAACATTAATAAAGCAGGTGCAGGCGTTAAGGCTGAAGCCTCAGTTACGACAACCCTGTCTAGCTTAAGCGCCTCGGATGTCGGTACTTTCTCTGTTGTTGCTAAAGATGGCACAACAAAAGATAGTTACAATTTAGCGACATACAAAGGTGATTCAGCGCAACTCGCGACTGACTTAGGTAAAGCGGGATACGATGTTAGCCACGATAAAGAAACAGGTGTC
>NZ_JAKKSH010000059.1:0-2420 GCF_025653395.1 Shewanella sp. SW24 | reverse complement strand
CAGTTGGCGGCGGGCTCAAAGCTGTAGGTGCCGTTGGCATTGACCGTCAGGGTGCCTTGGCCGGCGATCACGTAGGCGGTGCCCAGGGTGAACGGACCGGTTTGTCCGGCGACGCTGAAGCTCTGAATGCTGAGCGGGCCATCGACACTGGTGGTGCCGGTGAGTAAGGAGCCATTGGTGACGCCACTGTCTTCAGCCACGGTCAGGGTTTCATCGGCATCGGTGAAGCCATCGGTGACAGGGGTCACATTAATGGTTAATGTGGCCGTTGAACCAGTGTTAGTGGTGTAGGTAATGACAGGTACTTGGCCATTCCAGTTTGCATTAGGCGTGAAGGTGTAAGAGCCATCGGTATTGATGACTAAGCTGCCGCCTTCTAGGGAAACAGTGGTGCCCGCGGTAACGGTATCGCCGTTCACGGTGAAGCTGACAACGGACAGGGTGCTGTCGATATCGGAATCATTATCAAGCACATTGCCTGTAGCTACAGTATCTTCTGCAACTGTGGCGCTGTCATTTGCAAGGATGGAAGGATCATCGACAGGGTTAACATTAATGGTTAGCGTTGCTGTTGAGCCAGTGTTAGTGGTGTAAGTGATGACTGGTACTTGGCCATTCCAGTTTTCATTGGGTGTGAAGGTGTAAGAGCCATCGGCATTGATGACTAAGCTGCCGCCTTCTAAGGCAACGGTGGTGCCAGCCGCAACCGTTTGACCACTTACCGTAAAGCTGGTTACAGAGAGCGTGTTATCCACATCGCTGTCATTGGTGAGCACGTTACCGGTGGCAACGGTATCTTCATCAACGGTATTAGTATCGTTGGCTAACGCAGAGGCATCATCAACAGGGGTAACATTAATGGTTAATGTGGCCGTTGAACCAGTGTTAGTGGTGTAGGTAATGACAGGTACTTGGCCATTCCAGTTTGCATTCGGCGTGAAGGTGTAAGAACCATCGGCATTGATGACTAAGCTGCCACCTTCTAGGGAAACAGTGGTGCCTGCGGTAACGGTATCGCCATTCACAGTGAAGCTGACAACGGAAAGGGTGCTGTCGATATCGGAATCATTATCAAGCACATTGCCAGTTGCTGCAGTGTCTTCTGCAACTGTGGCGCTGTCATTTGCAAGGATGGAAGGATCATCGACAGGGCTGATATTAATGGTTAGCGTTGCAGTTGAGCCCGTGTTGGTTGTGTAGGTAATGACAGGTACTTGGCCATTCCAGTTTTCATTCGGCGTGAAGGTGTAAGAACCATCGATATTTAAAATTAAAACACCACCTTCGAGAGTCACTTCTGTGCCTGCTGCGTAGGTGGTACCGCTGATTTCGAAGCTCACAACACTTAGAGTGGAATCCACATCAGTGTCGTTATCGAGCACATTGCCAGTCGCTACAGTATCTTCATTGGAAGTGTTGCTGTCATTAGCAAGTGCTGAAGGTGAGTCTGCTGCAATGGTGAATTGTGGAATATTAACCGTCGTTCCAGTCAGTGCTTGGCCGCTTGTTGAGTAGCCTGAAGCTGCAATGGTTTCTGTGCCGCTACGGGCTAGAGTGACATAGCCCGAGTTACCATCACTGCCTGGTGTGTTACCTGCTGCGGTTTCTGGTAGGTTCTGAGTTGGGTCTTCACCGGATGCAATAAGATCTTGTAATGCTTGAATTTCATCTAGGGCTGCTTCGTTAGCCGTGCCAGAGGCTGCTGCAGTAGTTTCGCTGGGCGCGACTTCATTTGATAGCTTAGTGCCATCATCGAAGGTAATTTCATAGGTTGCGTTTTCGCCAATATGGAGCACAGCACCTTTAGGGAGTTGTTCGCCATCCTTAGCGGGTTGATTTGAACCATCAACTTCGACATTGATTTGCCCTTTTACTAACTTAAGCAAACCTTTCTTTGATGTAATTACCGATCCCATAGTAAGCTCCCAACAGCCAAAGTGTGTTAATCCATAGACGCACAAGTCCAACAAATATGTCGCACTGTGATACAAGTGGTGGAATTTTAGCTAACGAAACGACTTAAGTCAATTTTTTGACGCGCTTGTGTTGCCTGCTCTTATGCGGTTTTACGGATCTTAATGCGCAAAAGTGACAATTTTTAGACCTGTAACTAGATGTAGTAGCTATATCTATAAAAAGGGCCGTATTTAGTACTTTTTAACACTAAGGTTAAGCACTGAAGGATCCCCTCATAAATCAGCCATAGCATAGCCATATTTGAGCAACTGATTGGCGAATAATACCCAGGCCGCCAGCAATTCTTTCTCCGTGATTTGATAATCAGGCCGCCTGAGTACCTCCAATCCCAAGCGAATCGTTGAGAGTACCGTTCGATGCCCAATGGTATTGGCCTGAAAATGCTTATCCCAGCCCTGTTGCTGTGCGTGTAAACCAACTAGCCACAACAGGCATTGAACCAT
>NZ_JAKKSH010000058.1:0-2702 GCF_025653395.1 Shewanella sp. SW24 | reverse complement strand
TTTTGTGTAGAAGGGATTAGATGTGCCGATAAGTGTCGTTATCGGCATTAGCGATGTCTAAATGGTTCTTCTGGTGTGACTCTTCGCAGTTCGCCTTGGCAATGTGGGCACTGGATAAATATCGAGTCAAAATCATCGTACCACCAAGGCTTATTACAGTTGTTACATTGCAGCTCGGGCTTATCTTGGCGTTCAACCATACTGTAGCCGCCATCATAAGGGATTATTTGCATGATGCTGTATCCTTAAGTTGTTCTAGTGTGTCGTCCAGTTCGCCCAGTAACACGCAAGATTTAGCGATTAATTGCAGTTGAGCATCTTCAGGCGCTAAGCCTTTCAGTAGAAACTCGTTGATGCTTTGTATGTCATTGCGTAGCTGGATTGCGCTATTGATTAGTGATTCATCCATGATGATTGCTCCTGATTAAAAGTTACTTTTAGGTGCTGTTGTCGTAGCTTTACCGATAGCTGTGATCGTTAAGCCAAAGCGTTTTAGTTCAAGGCCGCCAAAATTGTTTACGACAAAACTTGAACTATCTATTTCATATTCTCCGGCTTGATACGTCTTAGTTGGGTCTTCGACTTGCAGCTTCATCTGAACAGGAAATTTCCCACCTAAATATGCGTAAGCTCTTTGCTCGTAAATGGTTCGCCCAGGCTTTCCGTCTTTCGGTGGCATGTTTCGGGCAGTTACGGTTACATCTTCTTGAAATATTTCAATTTTCAACATGGTTATAGCTCCTATGCGTAGGCTTTGAACGGTAAAATATTGGATTGTGCAACTATCGGTAATTGATACCAGTGCGGGACGATTAGCGGTTTAACTTCAATAACTTCTGAACGCTTTAGTGTTGGACACATACGGCTCACATCGAACTGCTGACCTATATCGATGCCGATAGCCTTAAGGCGCGCTTTATGTTCATAAAACTGTGATGATTTAAGCGTGGTTCTTAGGTCTGCTCCGTGTTGCCACATCAATGCGTAACATTGAGTTGCATTAGCAGCTTGGCGACTTTTCACTACACCTAAAGTCATTAATTGGTCTGCAATTGTTTGATGTTCATCATGTGATATATGGATGGTTTGCATAGCGGTCTCGATCTCTTTTAGGTGCGGGTAAAAGTCTTGTTCGGTGACTCGGCCATAAAATTGCAACGTATGACGTTTTAGCAAGGCCTGCCTTAAGCTGTGTTCTTCGCGTACAACACCTGTGGTTTCACAGTATTTAATGAGGTTTTCTAGGTAGTTAAGTCTATCGATAGGAACACCGGCTTTTTTACGGAGTTCTTTATTAAGATGTCTTTGTAATTCAATAGCTTTGTTATAAAGCTTGGTCATTATCCATGTAGAACCTTCGCCCCAGTTGCAAGTGTGGCCGTCTGGATAAAGCTTGGGTTTACGACCTCGACCGATTTGCATTGACGACATACCACGGATAAATGACGACTCTTTGCCCTTGCCTACTTGATGGTTAACCGTCCAGTCGATAGCGGTAATCTCTGCACCATTACCAACAAGTTGAGTGGTTTTGCCGTCTGGAGTTTGGCGGTATGAAATCTGGGTATTTTTGGTGAACGGAGGTAAACCGTATTGCGCTAAAACGTGATTAAAGATCGCCACGCATTCATCAAGCGTTTGCAAGCCAAAAAGGTTATCCATGCGTTGCCAGCGAGACGGATTGCCTTCCACCCTCACCCGCTGCCCATCACACCGGATGGTCAATTTGGTGCTGTAAGAACCTTCGAGGATTTTCTGATTAACTGATGGAGGTAAATGCTCACCCGTTTCTAGCTCGAACCGTTCAATTACATGCCGACCGACCAGCGGCAAATTGCCCTCTGGATAGTCTTGTTGCATGAATAAACGGTCGATGAAAAACAATTCGCTAAAAACCCTGTCAAGATGTTTCACTTAAATATTTGTTTATGTGAACACACACAAATATATTGCATGATAATAGGCCAAACAAAAGTGGGTGTAAACTAATATTAAAGTAGGTGTCAGCATGGAAAACTTAAACATGAGTATTGGTAGCGTACTAAAAGACAGGCGAATTGCTCTAAATATCAAGCAAGAAGATATCGCTGAACAGTTAGGGCTGACTGTGCAAACGGTAAGCAAGTGGGAAAGGGATTTAACCGAACCTAAAGCTAGCCAAGTTACCCAACTAAGTCAGCTTCTTAAGATTACTGAAAAAGAAATTTGTAGCGGAGAAATAGCTAGTGAGACACGCATAGACCCTATTGGATTTATGAAAAAAGTAGCATCTATCAAAGTATTAATAGATGACGTTACATTCACCTCAATTCTTTATGAGTGTATTGATGAGAAAACATCATTCCTAAACTCTTTAGAAAAGGCACTTAAAGATAGCCATGGTTTTGGTTCTGATGATTTGCAAAAACTGCCTCCTAGTGAGGTTTATGTTGCAGAAGAAGAAACTAAGATTGAGAACAAAATAAACCGTGAAATAGGTTTGCTGTAGTCCGGATGTCCGGAGTTAGTTTGGGTGTAACAGGAACCCAAACCTAAAACCCTGTCGGTCGGGGGCGCTTCGCTTGCCTCCCCCTTCCTCCACGCTGCAACAAGGACAAGTTGCACGCCGTCAGAAACTCTCAAAATGAGAGTAGAGTCCACTGTTAAAGTATGTGGACTCAGGGGCTCTCGCTGTCACTTGGGGCCTTTCCCGCTATGGCGGG
>NZ_JAKKSH010000057.1:0-3367 GCF_025653395.1 Shewanella sp. SW24 | reverse complement strand
TTCTGGCACATCGCGCCAAGGGCAACCGACCCGCATCCGATACAAAATGCCTTCGAAAGTATTTCTGTGTTCGGGCTTGTCATATACGCGGCCCGTTTTAAGCATCAATCTGATTAGCTTTGACCAGTACTCGTCTGTTAACATTGTTCTTGGCATGATGGGTTGTCATGGTTAGTTTTTGGCGAAAGTAATTATACCAGCCCATCATGCTGTCTAATAATCCATCACGAAAGATCAACAAGCCCTAGTGTTTGGTGTGATTAAAGTTTTGATACTGGGCTTGATAGGTACAGTCAGCAACATCTTAATGTTGCTCGGATTTTAACGGCATAAATCGCATTTTTATCGGTAATGGACTTTGGAAGTTAGGGATGAAATCAGTTTTACAAATTACGTTGGGGATCTTGTTAGCGGGCTTGGTCACTTTATTAGTGCGAATTGGCTATTTGAGTTATGTCGAATACCGCCTGACACAAGGGCTTAATGAGTTTGCTATGCAACAAAAGCAAACGGAACTTACTCGCCAGCAGGCTGCGAAAGATCGCCAGGTTGCTGAGTATCAGGTTCAGCAAGAGTTACAACAAAACGCGGCAGAAAAATCTAGACTAGCCAAACAAAATGAGGCCGCTCGAATACGCAAAGCCGAAGCATGGCGCAAGTATTATCTAGTCCCCGAAGACTGTAAAAACTATAAGTCAGATGAACATATGGTTAACTGCATCAACCACAAAGCCGATGCAAAAGCAGAATTTGATAGAATATACGATTTAGAAAAATCATTACCTTAGTATGCTTTTATATTAAGGTTATGGTAAACGATAATGTCTATGCTTTATTTTATAAAGCTAGAGTGTGAACTTTTTTATAATAAATTTAGTAAGGAATTGAGATGCTAGACTTTGATCGCATAAAAACATCAATGATTGTCTTTGCTCTTGAAAAAGAGTTAGGGAATTTAGTTCTGAATAATGATTCCTCATTAATTGATTCTTCAGCTATTGATACTATTTCTGAACGTGAAGAGTCCAAGAAGAGAAATAAAGTCTTAGATGCCAAAATGTTAGTTAAGGCTAGTTACTTTGGAGAGCTTTTTGATTTTGCTATAAGTGTAAGCAAAGATAAGTCAGTTCATGACTATTTAATAGAGTTAAAAAGCTTTTGTTTTGCAAATGATATTTTTGAAATACGTAATGCTGTTAGTCATTCGACAAAGGACTTTCATGTCAATTATTGGTATAGAGCCGCAGCGATTGCAACTCATCCTACAATAGAGAAGTTAAACTTTGAAATGTTACAAGAGGCTCTGTATTGTGCTGAGAATAATGAGCTAAAAGAGCCGCCAGAGGAGTGGTTGGAAAAGATTTGCTGGTCAATACCTAATAATCTACCTGAACAGTTTGAGCATTCGATTACATCTCTAATTGGAAGAAATAAAGAAAGTGAATTATTGAAAGCAAAGATTAGATCTCCAAGGGCTGATTTTATCTCAATTATTGCTCCAGGAGGGATTGGGAAAACTGCATTAGTTCTTGATGTTTTACAAGATATTAGTTTAAGTCCCGACTTTTCTGATGTAGTTGATGGGATATGTTTTGTTACATTGAAAAGAGTAAGTCTGACGGCAGATGGACTTGTATGTTTTGATGCCATTAAAACAATATCTGAAATCGAAAAAGAAATTGAAGATTACTTTGTTGAGTACCATGGTGATGAATCTATAAATTTTGAGGATGTAAAAGAAAAGTATAATGAAATGAAGTTAATATTGTGCATTGATAACTTAGAAACTTTGCTAGTTGAAAGTCCTGAAACCTTTCAGCCATTTATTGATGATTTACCACGAAATTGGAAAGTAATAGTAACAAGTAGAGTCACAGTTTATGATTCATCAAATATGCCTCTCCCCGGTTTGACAGATGGGTTATGTTTTAATTTGGCTAGAGAGTACATGCTCAAGAGGGGGATAACACACAGTCATAAAAATGATATTAATACTTTAGTAAAAAACTCAAACAACAATCCCTTGGCAATAAGATTATCTATTGACTTGATTGGGAAGGGGTACTCAGTTCCTGATTCTATTTCACATACTAAAAGTGAAATTGTAAAATTTTCATATGATAATTTAATTGATAAGTTGTCACATGACTCTATAAGAATTCTAGAGTCTCTACTTGCTGGTGGTGCTTTATCTAGGAGGGATTTATCTAGCTTTCTTGAATTGACTACTGATGAATTGGCTGAATCAATAAAAGAATTGACTGCAACAACATTAATTTATAAAAGTAAATCTGATGAGGTATATAGTTTAAGTGACTCCATCCGAGAGTTATTGGTTCTAAATCCAAGAAATTTAGAGGTTAGGACGCAGTTAAATGAGAAAATAAGACGTCGAAATATGGAGATTTCTCAGATAAGCAAAGAGCAAGAAGGGCTTAATATTGATAGGTTTGATGCTAATTATATACCAGATGATATCAGTCCTGAATTGAAAATTGTTTCTAAAAAAATTAACTCGTTATGTGCGAGTAAAAATATTTCAATAGAAAATGCTGCAGCTATATTTAGCTCGCTTGATCGTTTTAATGAAATTGATAAAAATGCATTTTTTTTCTTCCAGCATGGTCGTGTTTTTCAAATGGTTAGTGATTATCCTGGTGCGGTAAAAGCATATGGGCGTTCAATCGTATTGACAAAAAATCCAGTAGTTATGCTGCAGTTAGCTAAATTATATGGTTCTCAAAATGAGACGCCTAATGCATTGAAGTTATATGAACAGTTAATTGACGGTCGTTATGCAGAGCCAGAAAACTCTTCAGCAAGATTTTCAAATGATGTTATATATGGGTATTTTATTTCTTTGCTATACCTAGGAGAGTATGAAGTTATTTTTGATAGAACTGAAGATATTGGCTCTCACAGGTATCGAGAGATGTTACTTCTTTTTCGTGCTGCAGCATTTAAGCGTAGTGTTGAGAATAAAGTCCATTTAGGAGGTGATGATTGTAAGCAAAAGCTAACTAAAAGTATGGAGATTTTTTCCATTATATTTAGAGAGTATGGCTATAAGAATAAGTCTTGTGTTGAATTCCGTAAACTTACAAGCGAGCTTGCACAGTACTGAAGAATCCCCTGATGATTTACAAATAAATCATCAAATTAGGGTGGAAGCGCATCTTGTTGCATGATCAAATGGTTTCGCTAAAAACTACACTTGGACAACAAGATGCGCGAAGCCAATATCCTACAACATTCTTTACACCAATACTGCCCAGAACTTCACCTAAAACGATTAAACAGCTTGATGCTGGCCTCTAAGGCACTGATTGAATGTAAGACACTGACCTTGACTGAGTTAGGTCGAAAT
>NZ_JAKKSH010000056.1:0-3535 GCF_025653395.1 Shewanella sp. SW24 | reverse complement strand
GGTTCAATGCCTGTTGTGGCTAGTTGGTTTACACGCACAGCAACAGGGCTGGGATAAGCATTTTCAGGCCAATACCATTGGGCATCGAACGGTACTCTCAACGATTCGCTTGGGATTGGAGGTACTCAGGCGGCCTGATTATCAAATCACGGAGAAAGAATTGCTGGCGGCCTGGGTATTATTCGCCAATCAGTTGCTCAAATATGGCTATGCTATGGCTGATTTATGAGGGGATCCTTCAGTACTGAACGACCAGATTCAAGCTCTTGTATTCGATGTCATGGCACTATGGATGAAATTCCAACTAAAGAAAATAAGTTTGATAAATTCCCCCATGATTCTGCTCATTATCGAAATACATTGGAGTGTACAGCATGTCATTCAGAGCACAAACCATCACATGCTATATGTAATGATTGTCATATAGTGGAATTTCCAAACTTAAAATAATTTTTAATTAACTTATTAATTTGAAATTTAATAGGTTTTAATATGTAAGTCAAATTAGATTTTAAAGTCTCACATAATATTAATGGACGTTTTAACATGAAATTAAAAATGATACCTATTGTGATAGCAGCCATATTGCCTATGACTTCCATCGCGGCAACTTATACTCTTGATGGCACTTCATTGACAGTTGATAAACTTTGGGAAATATCTAAGTCAGGTGAAGATGTTAGTATTTCTAAAGAAGGTTGGGAACGTATTCGAGCGTCTTATAAAGCTCCAATTGATGCTGCTGAAGATGGGCGTTCTATCTATGGTTTAACTGTTAATTACGGGGCGCTAAAAGATCAACGTGTTGCAGGGGCTTCGGTCGAAAGTGAACCAAATCGTTCAGAGTCTATAAAATTTAATGAACGGCAAATGCGGATACAAGCAGCGGGTATGGAGCCATTTTTGCCTGAAACAGAATCTAAAATGGCGATGGTTATTCGTTTGAATCAGATGGCCGCAAGCTTTACTGGCATGAGTGTTGAAGCCGCAAATGCCTATATGGAATACATCAACAATGATGTTTATCCGCTTATTCCATCTCGAGGCTCAGAAGGTGCCAATGATTTGAGTATGGTGACTCATATAGGTTTATCCTTAATGGGTGAGTGGGATGTGATGTACAAAGGAAAACGTCGTTCTTCAGCTGAAGTACGTAAAGAGTTAGGGTTAAAAAAATATCATCCGTTTGGAATGGATGGTATTTCAATTCTCTCAAATAGTAATGTTGCCGAAGCACAATCCATTACGGCGGTGAAGAAAGTTGAGCATCTACTCGAACTGTCATCTGTGATTATTGCTTCTAGTTTGGAAGCGCTAAATGGCAACGTTTCACCATTCCTGTGGCATACAGTAGATACAAAAGGATGGCCACAGGGACATGAAGCCGCTGAATCTATTTTATCTCATTTAAAAGGCTCATATCTTTGGAAGCTTGATGCGAAAAGAAATTTACAGGATCCATTAAGCTTCCGATCATCAGGTCAAATCTTAGCAGCAGCGAAAGAAGAATTACGCCAAGCAAAAGAGTTACTTAATACCGCAATCAACCATACGACAGATAATCCAATAGTGCATACAAATGCAAGAGATGATTTATGGTATAGCAATAGCGACTATGTTAATGGTTTACGGGTTGGTGGGAAAAATTTTTTTGTTAACTCTGGGTCAAATTTTGACAATACCCAATTAGCTGTTCAGTTAGAATCGCTTAGTCGTGCACTTGCTCAAGTTATTCATATCTCTGCGTGGCGGACTACCCAATTAGATGATAGTCACCGTACTAAATTAACAACATATCTAATTTCTAAAGAGAATGTTGGTGGTGATGGTTTTGCTAATATTGCACAGTCAATGTCAGGTATTTATGCTGAAGCAATGTCATTGACAAATAGCGCTTCAATTTATGGTGTTCCAACATCTGTCGGTATTGAAGAAACCTTTAGTAATGTAAATTTAATAGCAAATCGTTTAGATAAAATTGCTGACATTGCCTATGAAATATACTCGTATGAGGTATTGCATACAACACAAGGTATGGATATTCGTACAAAAGAACATAGCCAAGTAATGGGGGGAGGGACGAGTAAGTTTCTTCATGAATATCGTAAATATGTTCCGTTTGTCTCTAAGGATCGAATATTTACACCGGATGTAAATAATGGAGTTAAATTTCTAAAATCTTATGATGTAAAGTGAATTTTTATTTCTTACTATTAATGCAGTGATTAATTGTGGTGCAAGATATGTATATGTATATGTATATGTATATGTTTTTTGCACTCTATTCTACAATGTAACTGAAAGTTATTTATTAGTTCTACTTAATATCTAATACAAGCAATTAAATGCTTTAGGAGTGATAGATGAATGCTAAATTATTATGTAATTTAATATCTTCAATAATTGGATTGTCTGCGTTTGGAGTTAGTGCTGACGTTTCAGATGAAGGGCTTAAATTTGGCGGTTCGGTTAGAGCGAACTATGCTTATAGAGATTATGAACAAGCTTCAAAAGATAAAGGGGGGGATTTTTATTTTGATGTTGCAACTTTAACGTTAAATGGAAAAATAGGGGACTGGGGGGTATCTGCAGATTATAGACTGTCATCAAAAACGAATTTCATTAAACATGGCTATGGTTTCTATGATGTAAATGATGATCTGCAAGTTCAAGTTGGTATTAATAAGGTTCCTTTTGGTAATCGAGAGTTAATATCAAATAGTTGGTGGTTTGGTTTGCCCTATTACTTAGGTTTTGAAGATGACTCTGACGTAGGTTTTAAGCTTGTATATGAAAAACAAGGTTGGCATACAGATGTTGCATTTTATAAAAGTGCTGAATATGGTGCGACCGAGAATAAGCGTTATTCGACCGATTTGTATACCGGTACCATCAATGGCACTGAATATCATAATGAAGAAACGAACCAGTTAAACGTGCGCCAAACTTATACAACAGAATACGAAGGCGGCTCGACTACCTTTGGTGGCTCTGTGCAGTATGGCCAAATCTACAACAGTGAGACGGGCAACAATGGCGATCGCTATGCAGTAGCATTGCATTTAGACAGCAGCTACAAAGGCTGGAATTTACAAATGCAAGCCATGCAATATGAATATGATGCTGCAGATGCTATCGACTCCAATAAAATTGGCGTGTCAGTAGTGAGCTGGCAGTATGAAATTGCCTCTAAGGGCCAAGCCTATAACATCAACATTGCCAAAACCGTGAACACAGATTGGGGTAGCATTAAGTTCTACAACGACTTTGGTTTAATGACGCCAGATGCTGAAGGATCCCCTCATAAATCAGCCATAGCATAGCCATATTTGAGCAACTGATTGGCGAATAATACCCAGGCCGCCAGCAATTCTTTCTCCGTGATTTGATAATCAGGCCGCCTGAGTACCTCCAATCCCAAGCGAATCGTTGAGAGTACCGTTCGATGCCCAATGGTATTGGCCTGAAAATGCTTATCCCAGCCCTGTTGCTGTGCGTGTAAACCAACTAGCCACAACAGGCATTGAACCATCAA
>NZ_JAKKSH010000055.1:0-4832 GCF_025653395.1 Shewanella sp. SW24 | reverse complement strand
TTCGGAATCGATAACCGCTGAAAGCATCTAAGCGGGAAGCGAGCCCTAAGATGAGTCATCCCTAGGAATTTAATTCCTCTAAAGAGCCGTTCGAGACTAGGACGTTGATAGGCATGGTGTGTAAGCGTTGTGAGGCGTTGAGCTAACATGTACTAATGACTCGAGAGGCTTAACCATACAACCCAGATGGGTTTTACTGAAAATGTTCCAGACATTTTCTAGCACTTCCTCCTTCCATGGAGGTCGTACTAAAGCCTTAGACAGAATACAGATACTTGATWAAGTTTGAACTCAAACAAAGMAAATCAGCTTTCCGAATTATTATTARCGTGAGYCAGARATGGACACGGTAATAAACAGAATTTGCTTGGTGACAATAGCCTTGTGGAACCACCTGATCCCATCCCGAACTCAGAAGTGAAACGCAAACGCGCCGATGGTAGTGTGGGGTCTCCCCATGTGAGAGTAGGTCATCGCCAAGCACCTAATTATCTCATTGAGATGTAACCAAGCCAGCTGAATAAGCTGGCTTTTTTGCGTCTGCAATTTGTTAATTGGACTGCTTTTCTCTCTGTTCTTCATCCTGCCATCTTCTCTAGCATGAGCTGCAATCCTCGCTTTTAGCAGTTACAATACGTTTTTGTCGTCATTGAACAAACACATGTCTCTATCTCATAGCCTTCAATCATTTAATTCCTTTGGTTTAGCCCAGTCTTGCGCGGATCTTGTTGAGGCGCACTCAAAAGAAGCTGTTAAGGCGATCTGTCTGCCACTATGGCAACAGCAATTGCCCATGTTGGTGCTTGGTGGCGGTAGCAATCTGGTCTTTACGGAGGACTTTAACGGCACAGTTGTCAGGATTTTATCGAAAGGAATAAAAATATCTGAAGACACAGAAGCGTTTTATCTCGATGTTGAGGCGGGTGAGAATTGGCACGAGTTAATTCAGTTTACGCTCGAGCATGGTATGTTTGGGCTGGAGAATATGGCGTTAATTCCAGGGACGGTTGGTGCAGCACCTATTCAGAATATTGGCGCTTATGGTGTTGAACTATGTGATGTGTGTGATTGGGTTGAGTATCTTGATTTACCCTCTGGTGAGTTTGTGCGCATCAGCACAGCTGAGTGTCAATTTGCTTACCGTGAGTCCATTTTCAAAGACAAATTGCGCAATCTCGCTGTAGTCACAGCTGTTGGACTGCGCTTAGCTAAACGTTGGCAACCGCGTTTGGCCTATGGTCCATTACAATCGTTTGATCCTGCAACCGTTACAGCGCATGAGATTTTTGAGCGCGTATGCCAAGTACGAAGTGAAAAGCTTCCTGATCCCGCGGTGCTCGGCAATGCAGGCAGTTTCTTTAAAAACCCCATTGTAAGCGCGGCCTGTTATCTAGATTTAGCACAGCGTTTTCCGACGATAGTGGGCTACGCACAAGCGGATGCAACAGTGAAATTGGCTGCAGGCTGGTTGATTGAACAAGCGGGACTGAAAGGTTTTGTGCTCGGCAATGTGGCAGTGCATGACAAGCAAGCCTTAGTGTTAGTGAATCGAGGCGGAGCAACGGGGCATGATATTTGCCGCCTAGCGCTGTATGTTATTGCGCAAGTACAGGATAAATTTGGTGTTGTGCTAGAAGCCGAGCCTAGAATCATCGGGGCTAACGGTGAAGGAGATTTGCATGTCTGAACATTGGGGAAGAAAACGCCAGATATTAGCTTTATTATCTAGCGGGCAATTTGTTTCTGGCGAGCAGTTAGCCACTGAACTTGGGATTTCGCGCGCCGCAGTGAATAAGCATATCGATGCGCTAGAAACCTATGGTGTGGCAATTTATAGCGTCAAAGGTCGCGGTTATAAGTTAGCTAATCCTATTTCTTTGATTGATGCTTCACTTTTAGTGCAATCAATTGATAACCGTTGCTTTTACTTTGATGAGATAGCAAGCACCAACGGTTTTTTGCTGGACCATACTACTGAATTGAAGAATGGTGATGTGTGTGTGGCAGAGTATCAATCCGCAGGTCGTGGTCGTCGAGGCCGAACTTGGGTGTCGCCCTATGGACATCACTTATATTTCTCGCTGTTTTGGACTTTCCCGCAGGGAATGGCGCAGGCAATGGGATTAAGTTTAGTGGTGGCCTGTACATTGGTTGAAGTGCTTAAATCTTTTGGCGTCGAGAATATTGGTGTTAAGTGGCCCAATGACATCTATTTGGATAACAAGAAGCTTGCCGGGATCTTGATTGAGATGTCGGGTCAGGCTGATAGCCAGTGCCAGCTTATCATAGGTGTTGGTGTCAATATGGCTATGTCAGAGGAACAAGGTAAAGGTATCGATCAGCCTTGGAGTGATTTGTCAGAGTTGGTCGACATGCCTGACAAGACGGCGCTTGTTATTGCATTACAGAAGCAGCTTAAGCGTGATATTCAGTTATTTGAGCGTGAAGGATTTGCTGCATTCAAGACTCGTTGGCAAGCCGCAGACTTATTTTATGGTCGTGAAATACGTTTGCTTATGGGGGAAAAGTCTGTCGAAGGAATTTGTCGAGGCGTTGATGAGCAAGGTGCAGTATTGCTCGAAACCGCCGACGGTGTTCAAGCATTTATCGGCGGTGAAATTAGCTTAAGGGCACGCTAAGTACCCAAGAGTCAATTTTACATAAGGCTATTTGCGCATCAGCACGTGGGACATCAAATGATCCTGACCTTTCTGCAGGATCAAATGGGCCCTCTCACGGGTCGGTTGAATGTTAAGTTGTAGGTTTGGACCATTGATTGTGTCCCAAATATTAGCGGCAATCGTATTGGCCTCATCATCGGTTAGCGTCGAATAGTGATGAAAATAAGATTTTTTGTCACTGAATGCACCAGAGCGGAACTGCAGAAATCGTTCTTTATACCATTGTTTTAGCAAAGGTTCTTCTGCATCGACATAAATAGAAAAGTCGACAAAATCGGAGACGAAAGGACGACGGGTATCAACTGGGGAGTCGAGTCCAGTCTGTAATACATTCAAGCCTTCTAAAATTAAGATGTCTGGCTGAGAAACGGTTTGATGCTGATTCTTAACGCGGTCATAGGTGACGTGCGAATAGATAGGGGCTTTCACATGTGGCTGACCGGATTTCACGGCGGAGATAAACTCAACCAGCATTTTCATATCGTAACTTTCTGGAAATCCCTTACGCTGTAATAGTCCTTTACGTTTTAAGTCCGCCAGAGGATACAAAAAACCATCTGTTGTCACCAAATCAACTTTTGGGTGTTCAGGCCAGTGCCGTAGTAAAGCTTGCAAAATACGTGCTGTGGTGCTTTTCCCGACGGCGACACTACCAGCAATACTAATGATGTAAGGACTTTTTGATGGTTTTTGACCGAGGAATTCATCAACCACTAAGCCTCGTTGTTGCTTAGCTTTAACGATCAAATTCAGTAGCCGGCCAAGGGGAAGATAAATATCGGTCACTTCCGATAAGGAAATCTTTTCATTTATGCCTCTAAGGTTCTCCAAGTCTTGCTCACTCAGTGTCAACGGCACTGAATCTCGTAACTCAGACCATTGCAGGCGCTCGAAGGCGAGATAGAGTGCTTTTTGAATTGAATTTTTAGAAGTCATTGGCTTTCCTCAGCTTAGGAAAGGCACAGTACACTATGAGATTATTTGGAACAATACTAAATGGGTGATTGCAGTCGTGTTTCCGTTACCGTTTGATGTATTCGCTGTTTAATTGGCCGTCAAAGTTGCATAACGTGTAAAAAAACACCGTTCAAGCGCTTTTTTTACGTAAATAGGCGTTTTTTACTTGCACTTGGGAGCGCATTTACCTAATATCCCGTTCCGAAATGATAATGCCGGCATAGCTCAGTTGGTAGAGCAACTGACTTGTAATCAGTAGGTCCCGAGTTCGACTCTTGGTGCCGGCACCATTTTCTGTGGAGGGGTTCCCGAGTGGCCAAAGGGATCAGACTGTAAATCTGACGGCTCAGCCTTCGAAGGTTCGAATCCTTCTCCCTCCACCACTTTTTTCTAGGTAGTTAGGTAGCCTTAGTTAGGTTGCGCGGACATCGTATAATGGTATTACTCCAGCCTTCCAAGCTGATAACGCGGGTTCGATTCCCGCTGTCCGCTCCAAATTAGTTGCTGATATGGCTCAGTTGGTAGAGCACACCCTTGGTAAGGGTGAGGTCGGCAGTTCGAATCTGCCTATCAGCACCAGCCTCTCTAAATTTAGCTCCTACGCCTAAACATAATCGGTTCGATGTCATTTTAATGCATCGGATTTTTTCTATATGTTAGTTTTCATCACCAAGAATCTTGGACTGAGGCATTACCATGGCTAAAGCTAAATTTGAACGTATTAAGCCCCATGTAAACGTGGGCACCATTGGTCACGTTGACCATGGTAAAACCACACTGACTGCAGCTATCTCTCACGTACTGGCTAAGACCTACGGTGGCGAAGCTAAAGACTTCTCTCAAATCGATAACGCTCCAGAAGAGCGTGAGCGCGGTATTACGATCAATACCTCTCACATCGAATATGACACGCCTTCACGTCACTACGCACACGTAGACTGCCCTGGCCACGCTGACTATGTTAAAAACATGATCACTGGTGCTGCACAGATGGACGGCGCGATTCTAGTAGTTGCCTCTACAGACGGTCCAATGCCACAGACTCGTGAGCACATCCTGCTTTCTCGTCAGGTTGGCGTACCTTTCATCATCGTGTTCATGAACAAATGTGACATGGTAGATGACGAAGAGTTACTGGAATTGGTTGAAATGGAAGTGCGTGAACTTCTGTCAGAATACGATTTCCCAGGTGAT
>NZ_JAKKSH010000054.1:0-5143 GCF_025653395.1 Shewanella sp. SW24 | reverse complement strand
GTTGATGGTTCAATGCCTGTTGTGGCTAGTTGGTTTACACGCACAGCAACAGGGCTGGGATAAGCATTTTCAGGCCAATACCATTGGGCATCGAACGGTACTCTCAACGATTCGCTTGGGATTGGAGGTACTCAGGCGGCCTGATTATCAAATCACGGAGAAAGAATTGCTGGCGGCCTGGGTATTATTCGCCAATCAGTTGCTCAAATATGGCTATGCTATGGCTGATTTATGAGGGGATCCTTCAGAATAGAGTCCCTGGTACAGTATTAACTTACCAAAACGTGAACGAAGCCAAGATCACTGGTTGGGAATTACAAGCTTGGTACAATTTAACTCAAGATCTCAGCCTAAACGGTAATTACAGTAAAACCGATGCCGAAGATAAGCAAAATGGCGCGCCTTTTACCTTAACACCGGACGACAGCTATAACCTGAAACTGCAATGGCAGGCATTCGATGGTTTATCCACCTTTATCGCCTACCATTATACTGGCGAGCAGTATTTGCGAGCCAATGTCAAATCAGAGGGTTATGGCTCGCTCGATATAGGTGCGAATTATCAAATTAATCCTATGTTTAGACTGAAGCTTGGCGTGACTAACCTAACGGATTCTGAACGTGACCAAGTTGCCACCGACCTTGATTATATTCAAAAGAGTCGCAGTATTTATGCTGGGGTAACTGCAAGTTTCTGAGCTCTACAAGCCAGAAACTAATGTGTAATTGCAGCTCTGCTACTCAACATTAAACATCATAGGCGAAGCCCGTTTTGGCTTCGCCTATTGTTTTAAGACCAAAATAAATATCACACATCCGACTAGAAAAAGTAAAATCAATATATTTTCTAAAATATAGAATTTTTAAATAAACATCAAAAATATAAATTACATAATCCAGATTTAAATCATTAGCCTTTTACATTCCGCAATATAACCTTGATCATACTTTAACGCTAAAAAATAACTCACCCGTTAACCTTTGATAACGATCAAGGTTTTGTCATATTAAAAAACTATTATACACACGCAAGACTGCTAAAGCTTGAGGTGTAAAATTCTCGATTATTAAACTTACGCACCAAGCAAAAGCAATATTATCTTTCCGTTTATATCACTAATAAAACAGCGAGAAAAAATACAGTTCCAACTTCAAGTTACATATTTCATAGCTAGATATGTGATTTACTCGCTTCAGAATGATGATTTAACCAACAATAAAAAAGGAAAATAACATGCTTAAAAAGATGATGCTAATGTGCGCACTGTGCTTTTCAACTAATTTAATGGCGGTATCACTTGCCGACAGTCATTCTGAAAGATCTGACTGTGAATCCTGCCATAAAGATAAAAAACCTTCAGCGGATTATGTTTTTGAAAATCAGCAATGTGTATCATGCCATGGAGAAATGAAAACACTCGCAGGCGAAGCTCATACTAAACATGATGGCGTTTTAACATGCACCAATTGCCATATCGCTCATCAAGAAAAAGCACCAGCAGATGCTTGCAAAGAATGCCATTAATTCACTAAAAATCTAAAACCAAAGGCCGAAGAATTATTTATTTTGAATGGAACCATTAGGCAGGATGCCACTTGACCCAACCTCCAAGGGTGTTTGCCATCTATTGCTCACAGGTGGCAATTTTTACCTCCGTTTTTATATCCTTACAATATGTTTAACGGCTCAATACTTAGCTCAGAATCCCATATCCGGCAAATAGGACAAGTTTACGTATGCTAGGTAAGCCATAGACGACTCTCAGGGGATTGTTCTCAAGAATGCCAATGCCTTTTCTAGGTCACGGGTGCGCGCCATCGGTGGCAGCGAGTTTAAAAAAGCTTGGCCATAGTAGCGATTCACAATGCGATTATCGCAAAGGATCAGCACACCACGATCTTTTTCATCACGAATAAGACGGCCAACACCTTGTTTCAGCGCAATAATCGCCTGCGGTAACGACACTTCAGTAAAAGGATCGAGTCCCTGACGACTCACATTGTCGGCTCGGGCGCGATACAGCGGCTCATCGGGCGACACAAAAGGTAATTTGTCGATAATCACGCAGCTTAACAATTTGCCGCGCACATCCACCCCTTCCCAAAAACTACTGGTACCGAGCAATACCGCATTGCCGAGTTGGCGAAACTTAGTCAGCAGACTCTGTTTACCCGCTTGGCCTTGTACCAGCAGCGGATACTGAGTGCGAGTTCGCAATGCCAGCGCCGCTTGTTCGAGCATTTTATGGCTGGTAAATAAAATAAAAGTCCGTCCCTGCGCCGCATCTATCGCTTGCACGCACACATCCACCAGCTGCTTTAACGCTTGCTGTTGATTGGTCACGCTCCCAAGTTGTCTCGGCACACAAAATACCGCTTGGCGGGGATAATCGAAGGGACTGTCGAGAATGCTTTGCTGCGCATCGACGATACCCATTTCTCGGGCAAAATGAACAAGACTGCGGTTAACCTGCAAAGTTGCCGAGGTAAATATCCAGCTGGTTTCGGGCACAAATAACTGTTGGCACTCACGGGCAATATTGATTGGTGAAATTCGCAGCACCACAAAGCGACTACCAAATTCGATGCTGTAGGCCGCCAGATTATTATCGCAGTTAAAAAACACACTGAGCTTGTTATTCAGCTCAGCCAACTTAATGGCGATATCATCTAACAATTCACTGCGGCCAATATGGGCCATTAATAAATTCTGCAGCGCAGTTAATTCCGCTAATAAATCCCATGACGCCCCTGCGAGCGCTTTATTGCCCAGCACTAAACGCCAATCGGATTCGCCGCAGGAATATAACTGATTATGCCAATCACTTAATTTAGCGAGGCAACGCTGGCAAAATTGGGCGAGTTGCCCAGTATCACTGAGTTCAGTCTGATAAATAGCGAGTAGCTTTTGAATGAAATCATCGATAGTACGACTCGAACATTGCTGGCCAAAATAGTTAACGCAAATATCGGGTAATAAATGCGCTTCATCGAAAATCACCATATCAGGATCGGGTAATAACTCGGCAAAGCCCGTGTCTTTCAGTACGCTATCGGCGAAAAATAAATGGTGGTTAACCACAATGATTTTAGCATCCAGAGCACGGCTGCGCGCCTTGCGGGTAAAGCAGGCATCGTAAAAATCGCAGCGCTTACCAATACAGCTTTCCTTAGTGCTGACCACAAGTGGCAGCGCCGAAGAATTCTCAGGCACTGAGGTTAAACCGCCAATATCACCATCTTTACAGGTGCTCGCCCACTGATTGATTTTCAACAAATCATCCAACAAACGCGCATCGATATGTGTCGCCTCGCTCATTTGCTTATCGAGTCGCCACTGGCACAGATAATTATTGCGGCCCTTTAGTAGAGCCAGTTTAGGCTCAATCCCCAACATGGCGACCAGCGCGGGTAAGTCTTTAAAAAACAACTGCTCTTGCAAGTTTTTACTGCCCGTACTGACGATGACTTGCTTACCGCTCAATATCGCGGGGATCAAATACGCAAAGGTTTTACCTACCCCCGTACCCGCCTCAATTACTACATTCCCCTTCGCCGCTATCGCCTCACTCACTTCCTGTGCCATCTGCATCTGGCTTGTTCGCGCACTAAATCCTTGAATATGTTTAGACAATACTCCATCGGGCAAAAATGCGCGTTGCACTTCGGACGCGAGTCGACTCACCGCAGCGGCGCCTTTTAAAGCAGAAGGCTTAGCGACAGTTTCTTTAGAGGAAACATGCTTTGATGTCGGTTGGCGGGAGCGAGTCAAAGGGAGAATCAATCCTTTATCAAGGTGTTAGGAACGTCAGTGAAAACAGTACTGCAAGTCCACACAATAAATTACTGAGCGAATGCATAGTGAAACTTTATAAGCACAAACAATGGTTAGTACCGCATGCCACTGCCGTAAACAATAGCGTTAAGCTTAACAGCTCGAAGCATTATGCTGATTTGAGATAAGACTACAAGTTAGCCGCGTAATTAACGCCAATTTAAACGTCGGTATTTGCTAGCATCCGCCAAAGCATGTGCGCTAGCTGTAACGGTTCGCAAACTTCTGTCGATTTCAGCCTGCCACTAACCATTTGAAATAAATAAGCTACCTCAGCAAAGCAAAACTCTATACCATTATATACGCTCGATAACAGGATGTTTCAGTGCCCAAGCATCAATACTAAGACGCAGGTAATCAGGATGAATGATGTCAAACGTTAGTCTTATCAATTTAAAAACAAGTGACACCACAACGCTACAACGTCTGCTCCAACTTTATTATTTTGATTCAACATCTTGGAGTAAAGAAGATATAGGCATTGATGGGTTATATGATGGCTCTACAGCCTCAGATCTTGAATCCTATGTTAACTCACAAGAGGCAAAAGCCTACCTCATTTGGGTAAATGAAGTATTGATAGGCTTTGTTCTACTAGAATGGGTTGAAGATGAAAAAAGGCTTATCTGGGAACTGGCTGACCTCTTTATTCTTCCTAAATATCGCGGTGGTTGGATTGCGCTCGAAGTAGTCCGTCAAATATTTGAGCAGATTAGCACACCAATACTGGTCGCTACGTTCAAAGAAAATGAACTGGCTTTGCGCTTTTTTAAAGCGGTATCAAAACGATTACAGCTTAATTCAGTACGTGAGTTAATCGAGGATGAAACTACGCCGTTTTATACATTCATCATAAATGAACACATCTAACAATCGATGTTATTCAAGTTTTTCTAAGCCACCCATTGTTTGTAGTGGTACGGTTAATTTGGCCATCTAGTTAGAATTGACCTCAGCAATGTCTACGTTTTTTGACCTTCGCCATACTTACTTATCGTAATGTGAACTAGACGATTGTGAGTAATAGATCTTCCGCGCTTTTGTCCAAAAGCGTGCTGCGTGCTGAAGGATCCCCTCATAAATCAGCCATAGCATAGCCATATTTGAGCAACTGATTGGCGAATAATACCCAGGCCGCCAGCAATTCTTTCTCCGTGATTTGATAATCAGGCCGCCTGAGTACCTCCAATCCCAAGCGAATCGTTGAGAGTACCGTTCGATGCCCAATGGTATTGGCCTGAAAATGCTTATCCCAGCCCTGTTGCTGTGCGTGTAAACCAACTAGCCACAACAGGCATTGAACCATCA
>NZ_JAKKSH010000053.1:0-6706 GCF_025653395.1 Shewanella sp. SW24 | reverse complement strand
AAATTTCGACCTAACTCAGTCAAGGTCAGTGTCTTACATTCAATCAGTGCCTTAGAGGCCAGCATCAAGCTGTTTAATCGTTTTAGGTGAAGTTCTGGGCAGTATTGGTGTAAAGAATGTTGTAGGATATTGGCTTCGCGCATCTTGTTGTCCAAGTGTAGTTTTTGGCGAAACCATTTGATCATGCAACAAGATGCGCTTCCACCCTAATTTGATGATTTATTTGTAAATCATCAGGGGATTCTTCAGGGTTTGGCCTCTATACTGATAATTGCTGATATGATGCAGTGCCACGCTTGGTCTTTTTAGCAAAGGGTGTGCACTGACAAGAACCTAAGATCTGGTGACTGGTATTCATTTTCTGTGTCTGTGTATAAGGGCGCTTTGAGAGTTCAGAGTAAGTCAACATTAAGCAGTAACAAGGCGTTGATTGGCAACTATATGATTGATGTGATTATTCCACAACCACAGCAAGACAGTTGGTTAGGTGACTTAAACTTAGTCGCAGAGATGTCTGCATGCCATGGGCTTATCTTCGCCCGTAATGACTCGGGTCAATTGAGCCTATTGTTACAATCGATGGCCGCCGCGGATGAGGATATTGCATCGATACTCGCTCAACTTAATGCCCACCATGGTTTTAAGCTCCAACAAACCGCCACCCCACATAGTAAAGTCGCGGATATCTCCCACACTCAGCCTGTCGATCAACCGAGTGTCTTCCATAGTCATCAAGTTATGGTCTCTAATGCCAAAACGCAGCTCTCGCCGCAGTTAGTGGCTAGGCCCTTAGTGACAGACACTTCATTGGATCCGTTTTGGCAACCCTATTGCCGTTTAGGCAGCCTGATTTGCTTGCCGATCCTATGGCCATCGGGGGCCAGTTTTGGCGCCCTGTGTTTGTACCATAGTGCGCCACATCATTTAACGGATAAGTCACTGCAACTTGCCCAGCTTAACGTCAACAGTATTCAGCTCAGTTTAACGGAAATCCTACGTCAACATAGGGCCGATGAAGCATTGGCCCGCGGCGAGCAGAGCAAGTTACAAGTGCTCGATTTACAAACCTTTATCGATAGCTTTGAGGAGCATATTTGGGTCAAGAATATCGATGGGGTTTACACTATCTGTAATTTGAGTGTGGAAAAAGCCTGGGAAATGCCGCGCAGTGACATTGTGGGCAAAACAGATGTTGAATTATTCGGTAAAGATATTGCTGATATTTTCCTCGATGGTGACAGGCTGGCCATTGAAACGGGCACCCCTATTATCGTTGCCGAATGTTTAGATGGTGGTGAGCAGGCAAAACACCTCTGGTTAGAAACCCTAAAAATGCCCGCCTTCACCGCAGAGGGTCAGTTAGCGGGCGTGATTGGCATGACGCGCAATATCTCTAAACATAAGGAAGTAGAAGAGCAACTTACACTCGCAACGAATGTATTTAAAAACTCGGTAGAAGGTGTCGTCGTGACCGATAGGCACGGCAATATCACCGATGTGAATGGTGCCTTTTACGAAATAACGGGTTACTCCCGTGAGGAATTGCTTGGGCAAAACCCACGGCTGTACAATTCGGATCGCCATGATAAAGCGTTTTTCGATGCCATGTGGAATGCCCTGTTAGAGACTGGTAAGTGGAGCGGCGAGATCTGGAATCGCCGTAAGAATGGCACTATCTTCCCGCAAAATATCACTATCAGCACTATCTACGACGATGTGGGTGATATTCGTTATTTTGTGGCGGTGTTTTCAGATATTTCTGCACAAAAGCAGAGTGAAGCCCAGCTTGCCCATTTAGCCTATTTCGATCCCCTGACGCATTTGCCGAATCGAATGAAGTTAATGATGCAGTTAAAACAAGAGGTGAGGCACGCTAAGCGCCTGAATGCACAACTTGCGACTGTGATTATCGATGTCGACTTGTTTAAGCACATTAACGACAGTTTTGGCCATAGCATAGGTGATGAGATGCTGGTGGAGTTAGCGAAGCGACTGCGTAGCAAAGTGCGTGATCAGGATGTGCTGTCGCGTATTGGCGGTGATGAGTTTGTCGCATTGATCTCTGGCATCCAAAATGATGAGGATGCCACCCATGCCATCAATCAATTACGCCAGGTTTTTGAGCAACCTTTTGTGGTGAGCACAGGTGATCACTTAAGGTTGACCGCGAGTATGGGCGTTTCACTCTACCCGAATGATGGAGCCGATGCCGACACCCTATTGCGCAATGCGGATGCGGCCATGTATCGGGCAAAGAATGAGGGTCGCAATGATTTTGCCTTCTACACTGAATCTTTGACCAAACAATCCCTCGAGCATTTAAAGCTACAGAACGCCCTCTATGGTGCCATTGCCCAGGACGCTTTGTATTTGATGTACCAGCCAAAACTGGATTTATCAACCCGTAAAACCGTGGGGTTTGAGGCGCTGCTGCGCTGGAATGATCCGCAATTAGGGCAAATATCACCGGCGGTGTTTATTCCCGTAGCCGAAAAGGTTGGCCTTATTCACGATATCGGCCTGTGGGTGCTTGAAACGGCCTGCCGCCAAGGTGTTACTTGGCTTGCCGAAGGCCGCCATTTTGGGCGCATCGCCGTGAACGTCGCGGGCCAGCAATTACAACGCAGCACTTTTGTTGAAGATGTAAAACGGGTATTAGAGAAAACAGGCTTGCCTGCTAAACACTTAGAATTAGAAGTCACTGAAAGCGTGATGATGCAAAATCCTGATCTGGCTATCCGAGATTTAAAGCGGCTTGGGGAGCTGGGCATTGAATTGTCAGTGGATGATTTTGGTACAGGCTATTCATCACTGAACTATCTGAATAAGTTGCCGATCCATAAGCTTAAAATCGATCAATCCTTTGTGCGTGATCTTCCCTTCGATACCAATAATACTGCCATTGCGAAGGCTGTGATTGCCCTTGGCCACGCCCTAAAATTAGAGATCATTGCCGAAGGGGTTGAAACCGAGGAGCAGGCGGATTTTCTAAGACAAAATCTGTGCGATCAAGCCCAGGGCTATCTCTTTAGTCGGCCCCAGTTACCGAGTGCACTAGAGGCATTTTTCGTCAGTCCTGAGTGATTGCCATGCTATGCGGCTCGACCTTGCGGCTAGTCGCACCTTGGCCAGTCTGTTAACATTGGCCCATTATGATTTGTGGTGATTTCCAATGTCTTTCAGCTCCCTTTCTTTGCATTCCCAATTAGTGAACACCTTAGCCGAACTCGGCTATCAGCAACCGACACCTATCCAAGTTGAGGCTATTCCTGTGATTTTGGCAAAACAAGATCTGATGGCGGGTGCACAAACGGGGACGGGAAAGACGGCCGCATTTGCCTTACCGATTTTGCATGGACTGATGGCGGCCCCTTTAGCGAAGGACGCTCCAAGGTATATACGTGCCTTAGTGTTGGTCCCTACGCGGGAGCTTGCGGTTCAAGTTCAGCAAAGCTTTGTTAAATATGCGAAAGGTACCGATATTCGGATTGGGATCGCCTATGGTGGTGTGAGTATCGATGCACAGGTCGAGGTGTTTAAGGCGGGAATCGATGTACTTATTGCGACACCTGGGCGTTTGCTCGACCATCTACGTCAAGGCGCGCTCAATCTTAACCAATTGAATGTGTTGGTGTTTGATGAGGCCGACCGCATGCTCGATATGGGCTTTATGGATGAAATAAAGGCGGTACTCAAACAAGTGCCAGCGGAGCGACAAACCCTCTTGTTTTCCGCCACCTTAGACGATGCTATTTTCACTTTGAGTAAAAGTTTGCTGCGTGAGCCTAAATGGATTGAAGTGGCGAAACGCAATACCACGGCCGCGCAGGTGGAGCAGCGGGTTTATGCTATAGATAGCGACCGTAAAACTGAATTCGTAAGTCATTTAATTCGCAGTCAAAATTGGCATCAAGTGCTTATTTTTAGCCGCACTAAACAGGGCGTGGATAAACTCGCCTTGCAACTCAATAAACTCGACATTGCCACCCAAGCATTCCACGGCGATTTGTCCCAGGGGGCGCGGGAAAAAGTACTACAGGATTTTAAACAGGGCAAAATCCAAGTGCTAGTGGCGACCGATGTGGCGGCAAGGGGGCTGGATATTGTTGAATTACAATATGTCATCAACTTTGAACTACCTTTTATTGCCGAAGATTATATTCATCGTATCGGTCGCACAGGTCGAGCGGGTAATGCAGGTCTAGCCATTACCCTATTTAGTCAAGAGGATGCCTTATTGCTCGAAGAAGTCGAGGCAGTGCTTGATAAGCGCCTGCCCCAGCAATGGTATCCAGGTTTTGAACCCGATTTTAATAAAATGGCCCCAGAGCCCAGACGCAACAGTAAAGCCGCCCAAAAACAGCGCGCTAAAAAACGCGCCCTCGGCGGTAAAAAGCGTTAAGCATAGGTCAATTTTAGCCAAGAGGACAAAGCCTTAAGTTGTTAGGATTTTAGCGTTTGCCGGGTCGTCTCGCCAATCACCTTGGCTCACCTTTTAGCATTAACGTAACCTGCAGGCTTTAAGAGAATACCTAGCACGATTTGGGGCGTGCGACGTGAAGTCGTATGAAGCGCTGTTCACCGCTTAACGAGTGAACCATCTGTATCACCAGATGAACCTAGGAGCCTGAATAAAGTAGCGGCTCTGACAATGTAACGAAGATTGGTCTTTGACCAATCGGGATATGAACTGCGAGGGGATGATCCTCCTGATAACCACAAATCGGGTGAGTGCTAGGTAGTCAGTATGATGAATGTAAGTGAATCCGCGTAAGGTGCGTCATGCGATGAAACAGCGGAAGTGGTTAACACGCTGTAGCCAAAAGGCACGAGAGTCGGAAAGAGATTGTCCCATGCTCTTTCGTGATCATTGTACTCTCCGCACCATAGCGGGCATCTACCCTGACATTGCGTAACATACGGAACACGGTAAGCCTGTATCGCTCCCTCTGGGAAAGCCAATATAGCCGATAGTGATGCAGGTATAGGAGGTCGGAAAAAGCAAAGGCTGCGTTGTAATGATGCAGATACAGACAACTGTCTGGCACGAAAGTGAGCCCACTTCCGACKGGTCTCCCGTTGCGAGAGAATTYGAAGGACTTTATCCAAGGAGAAACGCAAATGATGATTTCAAAAGAGATTAGTGCCTCTCCTGACAGTGCTCAATGGCAGTCAATCGACTGGAAATCCGTAGAGTCGCATGTATTAAAGCTTCAGATGCGTATCGCAAAGGCAACAAAAGAAGGTGAGCACGGCAAGGTAAAAGCCYTGCAATGGTTACTGACGCACTCGCGCTCAGCAAAACTCCTTGCTGTTAAACGAGTGTCGAAAAACAAAGGCAGTAAAACRCCWGGAATAGACGGCATCATCTGGAACACAGATGCACGCCGCATGAAAGCCGTCAATCAATTGAGCAGAAAGGCATACATAGCTAAGCCGCTCAAGCGTATTTACATCCCAAAAAAGAATGGCAAGCTTCGACCGCTGGGTATCCCGTGCATGATAGACAGAGCGCAACAAGCACTCCACCTTCTTGCACTCGAGCCCGTGTCAGAAACACTTGCCGACCCTAACAGCTATGGATTTAGACCAAACCGCAGTACTGCTGACGCTGTCGATCAGTGCTTTAAGTGTTTGGCTCAAAAGAAATCAGCCCAATGGGTACTCGAAGGTGATATCAAAGCCTGTTTTGACAAGATCGGTCATCAATGGCTTCTTGATAACATCGCCGTAGATAAGCGGATGTTGGAGCAATGGTTAAAGTCTGGTTTTATGGATAAAGGGCTGTTTTATCGTACTGACGAGGGCACGCCACAAGGAGGAGTTATATCCCCCTCCTTGATGTTAATGACTCTTGCAGGTCTTGAGCAGCACATAAAATCCACCGCCCTCAAAAAGGGGACTAGAGCCAACTTTATTGGGTACGCCGACGATTTCGTCGTCACTTGTGCTTCAAAGGAAGTGCTGGAGAACGATATCAAACCGTTGATTACTGACTTCTTAGCAGAAAGAGGCTTAACACTATCCGAAGAGAAAACGCATATCACTCACATCAACGATGGCTTTGACTTCTTAGGTTTTAACCATAGGAAGTACAAAGGAAAACTGCTCATTAAACCGAGTAAATCCAATACGTTGATGTTCTTAAGTCATCTGCGAGGACTCATCAAAAAGCACGTAACCCTACCCGTGAACGATCTTATCAAACTGATAAATCCGAAACTTAGGGGATGGTCGAATTACTATCGACACTGCGTCGCGAAACAGGTGTTCGGATATGTAAGCCACAAGCTATTCCATGCGTTATGGCACTGGGCCAAAAGGCGTCATCCAACCAAATCAAAAACTTGGATAGCCCTTAAATACTTCGTCAATCGAAAAGGCCAGTGGCAATTTCACGGTTGGCAGAAGTTCTTGGGTATGGATTGCCAGTTCAATCTCTTCCAAATAGCCAAAGTGCCTATCGAGAGACATGTGAAAATCCGAAGTTCTGCAACGCCATTTGACCCTCAATACCAAGAATACTTGGTGAAGAGAAAGTCCAAAAGGCTAGCTCGCAACTCTTGGAACGAACCTGCTCTGACTGCTTTATAAGTTGCTGGGTATCAAACGATGCTTTTGTGGAGGCTTGAGCCGTATGCAGTGAAAGTTGCACGTACGGTTCTTAGGGAGACGGCACTTGGTAACAAGTGTC
Organism: Shewanella sp. SW24; assembly: GCF_025653395.1. Lineage (NCBI taxonomy): Bacteria > Pseudomonadati > Pseudomonadota > Gammaproteobacteria > Alteromonadales > Shewanellaceae > Shewanella > Shewanella sp. SW24. Next base: position 12 of record NZ_JAKKSH010000053.1, on the reverse strand, counting down.
GTCCACCCGACA
>NZ_JAKKSH010000052.1:0-12460 GCF_025653395.1 Shewanella sp. SW24 | reverse complement strand
ACTCAAGGTGATGCGCTGAGCCAACATGGCGCAKCCCCAGCGGCCGCAACTCAAGGTGATGCGGTGAGCCAACATGGCGCAGCTCCAGCAACCATGGCTCAGGGTGACACAGTGAGCCAACAAGGCGCAGCCCCAGCGGCCATGGCTCAGGGTGACACGGTGAGCCAACAAGGCGCAGCCCCAGCGGCCGCAACTCAAGGTGATGCGGTGAGCCAACATGGCGCAGCTCCAGCGGCCGCAACTCAAGGTGATGCGCTGAGCCAACATGGCGCATCCCCAGCGGCCGCAACTCAAGGTGATGCGGTGAGCCAACATGGCGCAGCTCCAGCAACCATGGCTCAGGGTGACACAGTGAGCCAACAAGGCGCAGCCCCAGCGGCCATGGCTCAGGGTGACACGGTGAGCCAACAAGGCGCAGCCCCAGCGGCCGCAACTCAAGGTGATGCGGTGAGCCAACATGGCGCAGCTCCAGCAACCATGGCTCAGGGTGACACAGTGAGCCAACAAGGCGCATCCCCTGCAGCAACGGTTCAAGGTGACACTGTGAGCCAGCAAGGCGCAGCGCCAGCGGCCATGGCTCAGGGTGACACGGTGAGCCAACAAGGCGCATCCCCTGCGGCAACGGTTCAAGGTGATGCGGTAAACACCGCTAGTCCTGAAAGAAGTGAGCCAGAGGTTCGTTATGTCGAAACTCCGGCCGAAAATTCTACGCAATCGGGAAGTACCGTTGTAGAGAACAATCCTTACGCATTCGATGGTAATCAAGCTGGATTCAATTTCTCTGTAATGGGCGGATTCGGGAACAACGTCCAACCCTCAAACGTGAGTTATAACAGTGTTGATTTAGTGGGTGGTGGTGCGGCCAGCGGTCACTCTGTCGCAGGTTCCAATAGCAGCGGTGGCCCATCTATGGACACTTCCAATAGCAACGTGCCAACGATGGAGCGTTGATAGATTTTGGTTTGAAATTCGGCGGTTTCTACCGCCGTTTTTTTGGGAATTTGCTGGATTTGATTAGTGGTGTAGCATGGATGGAAATGTAATGGTAGGGGGAAAATTTTGAAGATAATTAGCCTATTAGTGGCAGCTTGGTTTAGCTCAACCTGTATTGTCAATGCTGAAGAACTGACTGTTACAGAGTCAGCAACCGATTTATGGGGTGTGAGTTATTTAAGTGGCAAACCAGTGGGCCGCAAGATGTCACTCAACAATTTCAAAGCAGATCTAATTGACCGAGCGGCGAGAAAAGCAATTTATTCCAAATTGAACCCTACAGCACAACAGGGCGTATTGATCAGGTCATCATCTAATGACGAATCGGTATTACATGAGGTCGTTACTGCAAGTTCCTATATGTATTCTGTAAATAGTGTTGAATTTTGCTATAACGTGTTGTCTGCTGGTATTGAGATTAAAGCAGATATCACCGTTAGCATTCGTCCTTACGACGAGTCCGCGTTATTAAAACAGTTGGAAACGGATGTGCATCTATCTTCGCAGAATCGGCGCCATTGGACACCGATTGATGGACGCTATTTGAAAGAAAAAGAAGATAGAATTTATGGCACTCCTAATAGTTTGTTTGTGATCACCGGCAATCATGAGAACACGATGCCATCCGACTATCAGTTTGTCTCTACTGAAACCTTTTTGGATTATTGGGTTATGCGCTACAAAGTCATGCTCGCTGACGCTTACGGGCGTCGTGGGGTAAAGGGGCCCACTTTAGGCACGGTAGATGATGTTAGCTCAAGGCCTGATATGGTCTTTGAAGCCGTTCTGTCACATAAGCCTCAACAGCAGATTAAATATCCTGACCAACAGATGATTAAAAGGATGGATGGCGCATTTATCTCAGTCGGTAAAAAGGTCGTATCTGTCAACAATTTGAAAAATACCCAAGTACCCATCGGTATGAACGCTACGATTCAAGCGTTGCCGTCGAAGTAGGGGAGGATTTTATATGCAAAAAATTAGTGCCGCGCTGCTAATAATTACTATGTTGTTAACTCACACAGATGTCATTGCGGGTGAGTATGATTATCGTGGTAATGGTGTGTCCAGGTTAATTGTTCATGGATTCGACGACGCCGATTCTCTTGCGCACACAGGAAGTATCAAATCGATTCAATATGCGCTTTACGATGCTTTGATGCAGTCAGGCCGCAAGATTGAAAAGCCTTGGGAAGTGGTGATGGTTTTGAATTTGTCCCCGTATGAAGTTACCGGGAGCGATTTAGCCTTTGAACAAGGAGAGATAGAAGGCCAGTCGGAGCCGATATTTAGAATTGTTGCGAGCAAAACAATTACAGTGAGAGGTGATGTGATTGATCGTGCTTATAAAAATGTTTTGAGGTTGGAGCAAAATCAGGAATTTCAAAAGGCTTTTGAACAGTATTCTAAAGCGATGAATCAAAAAAATGCGGGAGAGATGTCAAGGATCTTTATGAGCTTTGAGGCGCTTGATAAGCTGGGAATTTATCTTGACTACACACTTTCAAGTTATTGATGTCCCAGCTTTTTTTAGGAAATTAACCTTGAAGGAAGTTTGTCCAGCCTTTCCAAAGGTCTTTATAAACGCGATCTGGTGCAGACGGAATTTGAGTCGCTAGTTTGTTGCCACTGGCTTTCAATTCGCGATGTTTAGCTCTAAATTCCAACATACTGCTGCAATTCCACTTCTTAACTTCTTTACTAGCTTGGTTAAAAGTGACGTACTTTTGTCTTTTAGCAAGAAGGTCTTTGAACTTGACACCGAATAACATGGTCGGTGCTGCTGGCACAAAGTCAGGCAGTTGTTTATTTGCAGCCATTTCTAAAAATTGAGTTGAAGTGGTGATGTTATTTTCTTTAAACCATCTTTTCACTTTCTCAAGAGTACCTTTTTGGTGGTAATCATAAGGTTCTTCATTTCCTAGGAAATGGTTCCAAGATTGCCACATACCTTTTCTTGTATAGAAAGAACGAGGATCAGAAGGAATGTTTTTAGGTTTTTCATTCTTCTGGTGATACTCCACCCATTCGGCCATTGTTTTAATGCCAGATGCTTTGGCATATTCGGAAGATGTCTCATAACTAGCAAATACGCCGCCGCGACTATGAATGTCATCTTCTTCCGATTGCGGTATTACAGGTGCGTTAGGGTTCAACACCCCCCAACCTTGCCATAATCCTCTACGGCCATAGAATAATGATGGCGACACTGGTAGATATGGAGGGATTTCATTAGCCTCGACGTATCTAAGCCATTCTGCACGACTGGTAACTCCGAGATCTTTTATATACTCCACCCAATCTTCATAAGATAAAAACTGCACCCCTTTCCGTGAGGTTATCATCTTCTCCGAAGCAACTTGCTCTGGTTTTTTGATGTTATCCTTGGGTACGTGCGTTAGTGGTGCAGTAACCGGAAATTTAAGTACGTTGTTGCTATTCATGATGTTTTCTCGATTTTTTGACGGCTTCGCGCTGGCTAGGCTCGTAAAATTCCTGAGAGGGTAGCTGTCTACTCAGTACGATTTTCATCTATGAGTATGTGCGAAATCTCTCACAAACACAATTCAAATATTCTATAGGTTAATCATTCCTTGTTAATCTTTGACATGTAAATGTGTAATTCTGGAATGAGAAGATCCGTGTCAGGCGTTGCATCATTGCGTTTTGAACGCGTCTTAGTACCGTAATTACTTTCTAAGTGTTTGACCTTTATGTCGTAATCGGAGAAAACGAAAAGAGGTGTTTGGCCGTTGTATTGCAGTTTTTCTTTACTACTACCAGCTTTCCAAATGTTGTAAATCGTTGTTGGTATTATGTTTCTTTTTATTCGAAAACTATGTGATTTTTGGTTTTTTTGAAAAATTTCTAGATATTCATTTCCTTTTGAAAATTCCAGAATGTTGTTTTGCACTGCTTTTTGTATTCTTGTTGAAAAATCCTTTTCTTTCAAAACGCGCATTCCACTTCTCATGTACCAAGAGACTGAAATGGTAGATTTTTCTTCGCATTTTAAAACGTGGATTTTTCTTGTGAGCATAACGAGTGAGCACAATGTATTTTGCCGGGCTAACGTTGCTCTTAACTTGTGTAGGTCATGCGTTGATAGTAACGCTTGAATGTTATCTTTCGTATTATTTATTTTTTCAATCAGTTGATTTATATGGTTATATTCTGAATGAGGGAAAATGATAACACCTGGTGTTATACTGGTTCTGCCGATTGAATCTTCAGAAAGCGTCATTTGAGTTAAGGAAGATGCTATCCACCCTCGCGCTTTGATGTCAGAAAATAGTTCTACTTTGAATTTATCAAATGTTTGGGGTGAAGGAGTTATTTTATAAAAAAATGACTGATTGCTAGCTGCATCAGGAAGATGACTGGCTAGTTCAATTAATTCAAGAGTCAGTTTGTTGTACAAAACATCAAAAGAGTTAATGTCGAATTCGGCGTTAGTCACCGTCTACCTCGTAAAATTCCGAAATTCCCTTTCTTCTGATTCATTTGAAAACTTAGAACTCTTCTAAAAAAATGTTATTATATATTAAAAACTTTGCGTTTAGAAAACTGTGTAGGCCATATGATGAAAATCAACAAACTAGCAACAGTATCACTGTTCGCCATGATGCTTTCAGCGTGCGCTGTATCAGTATCAACTGAAATACCAGAAATTACTGATTGCTGTAGTAAAACAATTTATGATCAAAATATCAATGTAAGGCATCAACAAAGAAACGACGTTCGGAACCTTTCAGCTGATGCTGGGCGAAAAATAGGCGATCTCGCTTTCGAATTGGAAAAGGCGAGAGATGCGGCTGTTAATGATGGCCGTAGCTCCATGATGAAGTACTATCGTGACGTTTATCGTGCCGCAGTTTCATCTGCTTACAGTGATAGCTATCTGCCAACACAAGTGCCAGCTGCAAATGATGAAAAGAGTTATCAGCAACAATTCAATGATGATGCCCAAATCATTATTCACCAACCCACCGATAGAACGCTTTATTTTGAGTATGATGCTGTCGGCTATTCCGATATTGCCGAGGCTCAATATGTTTTGGCTAAGCACCGTGATTATCTTTTAAAAACCCACGGTAGAGTGCTGGTTGTTGGTTATGCTGATATTAGTGGCTCAGCTGATTACAATCTTGCTCTTGGACGCAAACGTGCGGAGCGAGTAAAAAACGAATTGGTCACCAAAGGGGTGCCTAGTGAACTGATTAGCGTCGTTAGCTATGGGGCTTCGTATTCGCCACCACTTATGAGCGGTCATACTGACAATTTGAAGTTGTGGCGTAAAGTCGAGTTGTATTATTGAGTCGAAAGGCCAATTTTTGCGTCATTTGAAATGTCTGGTCTAATCATAGTCATGATGATTAGTGGAGATTTAAAAATGAATAACAGCTATTACAGCCAACCCGCTTACAACGCAACCCCACAAGCCCAATCTCAATCTGCTCCAATGCAACAGCAGACGCTTTATTATCAACCGCGCCAAGGTAACCCTATGAATATTGAGCCTCACCACGAGGCCGCAAATTATGATGAATATCAGCAGTACCAACCCCAGCATGACAATCGCCGCGGATTTGAAGAGCAATCCGCACAAAGCGCTCATAATGTTCAGCCTGCAGCTGCTCCAGAATTTGAAAAATCGGTAAAAATCCACGGTAAGGCCGCTGCGCTGACCATCGTCGCATCTGTCACTAAGAAAGGTTTTCACACCTTGAACATTGAAGGCGCAAACGGAATGGGGGATGGCACTAAAAAGTTTGATTGGCAGGATAAGACAATAATTCAAATCACCGCGACTGAATATCGGCATTTGCTAGCCGTGCTATTCGGATTCATTCCATTCATTGAGTTTAAGTCACATGGCCCACAGAAAAACAAAAGCATCTCGGTCAAGCGACAACAGAATGGGTTTTTCTTCTCAATCAATGAGGGTGGCAAGAAGCCAAAAGCTGTTCCTGTGAGCTTTGATGATGCTTACTTACTCGGGGTCTACGCATTGGATGTATTTGCACGAAATTACCCTAACATTGACTCACATTGCCTGTTAAATACCGTTCAAACCTTTACACAGCTGCCGTACTATCCTGTCCAGCAGTAGTGCTAGGCGTTTTCAATCGGCAAGGAATGAGTTTTGAAAGCGCCGTAGGTGTGGATAGCCAGTTGAGGATAATGCGACAGAAGAGTCTCTATCCACGTCTGCGCAACCGATGGATTATCGGTCATGCTTGGAAGTTGGTACTTAACAATGATCTTGTCATTTGATTCTGGGATAACTCCCAGTTTTAAATGGTAGGCCGCGCTGTGACCTCGGGCATGAATAATTTGAACTAGCACTACTGGCATTTCTGACTCTAGTAGTTTACCGCATTCGTCCACTAATTCTGAATATGAAATAAACAATTTACATATGCCTTAGCATTATAGATTTGTGTTATTGACGCTACTATAATCCATCCTAATTCAAATATGGAGATGTAATTTTGTGAATGCGATAAGAATTTGTCACAACAACCCTAAAATCCGAGTATGGTTTGGTACTTCATTCACACCTTACCCTCGCTCAGTTTTTTATTCGTTGATCTCAATTGTGGGTTTCAGCACGTTGTCTGTGATCGTCAACCTCCATAACTCATTAACTCCTTGGGCTGGGATGGTTGTACTTGGGGGGGGGGCGTTGGTGGCGCTTGGATTAAAGAAAAAGGTCTATATGTCTTATCTTTACGAGTCTGATTGCCTGCTCGAGTTGACACTGTGGGGGGGGCGCATTTGGAGTCGAGAATTCAACTTAGCCAATGATGAACTTAAAATTGAAAGTACAATGAACGCTTATCGCGTGGTTCTCAGTGACAAAAGTATCGTGCTTACCAATTCGCGGGGATTAGCTGAGCAGGTTCATGGGCAGTTAGCAAAACTGATTAAGGTTTGTCACTCTTAGGCTTACTGTATATACGTGTTTCGACTTTCCAAGACTCAACAACCTCCGTGGTTTTCCCACCTTCTGATTTCATCGTTTTTTGTTCCCATGAAGAGACAACTGGCTTGCTGAGCTCATTACGTTCAGCAAGTTCGATGTAAGCATTTTCAGCCATCAATTCGTTTAGGGTTGGCCGTTTCTTGCCATCATCTTTGGCGTAGACATTTAGCGTAGCTGAAGCAATCGCACAAATGGATACGGCTTTAATCAGTCTGATAAGTTTCATGAATTTCCTACCTAGAACTATGGTTTATGTTAGATCTTAACTTAGATTAAATAACATGCAAACTTAATTATCTGTGTTAAAATAATCGCTCTCGATGAAGGAGCCACTTATGAATTTCAGTCAGCATCGCTACAAACTTTTAGCGGCTGCGTTATTAGCCTTGCCACATTTTGCATTTGCGGAAATTGAAGGTATGACCTTTACGTCTGTTATGCAAGAACAGACGACTTTGACACCTGCTTCCGCTATGGCCATCAACCCGGTTCTTGCACATTCAATGAATGTTTATGTGTCTGCCGGTCTTGACCGAAAGCTAAAACTATATTGGCTTTCTAGTGGGGTCAAGCTTAACGAAGTCAATACGGGTGTGGTTGGTGTTTCCGACAGAATTACATTTCAAGGAAAAGACTTTTACGGAAAACAGATCTCTATAGTTGCGCCTAATTTACAGGGAAATTATACCTTACAGGCTGACTTGTTATCCGTTGATGGGAATGTGATTGGCTCTTGGTCTATTCCGGTGACAATAGATACTCAAGCACCAACAGCTAATAGTTCTGATTTAGCTTTTAACTATAGATCCTTCGGTGGAACTTTAGCTTCATATAGCCCTATGGATTTCGGCCAATTAAAACTCACAGGTATTCAAGATACAGGTGCTGGGCTCAAAAATGTTCTCTACATTGTGAAAGATGATGTGAGCCTTTCATTAATAAATTCGATTAATGCTCAATTGGATTTAGATACTTCCACTGCGAGCCTTTCGTCCCTACCATCTGAGGTTTTACCCAGTGATAGAGGTTGGTATCAGGCTGGTTTTAGGGTCTTTGATGCAGCAGGTAATTATTCAGATTTTACTGCTCGCTCGTTTATCGAAAAAGCCTCATATCCCTTACCAGTTCGTAGCGACATTTATGATGCTTCAAGTGCTACGTGGAAGCCGTACACATCTTGGATGACCATCTACAACAATCCGATAAAAGTCCGCTATAGACGGCCCTATTCTGAAACGTTGGAAGCAAACGGGGATTATGGTTGGAGTAGTTATGGTTATCGAGATGGTGATTTTGTCTATAACGAATTTACTGTCTCATATCCTACAGTAAACCCATATTGGGTTGCGCTGACGAAAAGTGGCATTCACTCAGTCAATTACCTTTCTGATTTCAAGTTCACCCTAGGCCCAGGTGTTGATCGTTCGCCTACTAAGCAACCTGACACTGTACAATGGTTTAGTGAGGAAGGTGGCAGTGGGGGCGAAAGAATCAGTGTTGGCAAATACACAAAAGTGGTAAGGCTTCGTCTAAACAGTGAAAAAATGGGTTATGAACAATTAGCCGTTGTTTCAGGTTTAGGCTCCTGTGTTATCCCAATTGGTGAAACCTATTGCGATGTTACAATCAACAGAGTATTTGAGTCTGGTTTTGGCTATACACCCTACAGCTATGTGGTCTACTCAAGTGTGAACGGTGTCAGTGATGGACGTTTTAGTGCTCAATTTAATTATTGGTATACATATTGGGATTTTATTGCTCCCACAATCGAATCGGTCAATGTTACTGATGATTCAATAACTGTAAACGTGTACGACACGAACACTACTAGCGATTGGCGTTCTGGAATGTGGAAGACAGAGGTTTTCCGATTGCAATCTAGTTTAGGCTTCGCAATATCTCCCGATTCTTGGGTGATCACCGGCACCGGCCGTCATCGAGTTACTTTTAAACTCAATCGATTACCAAGTGGTCGTCAAAATATTTCGTTTTACGCAGATGACACCTATGGTAATCGGGTAACACAGTCGATTCTATCCAATTATCTAAACGACACTACGCCTCCAGTTTTGCGATTGCAATCGCCTTCTGGAGCGCAAATCTCAAACGGAAGCACCATTAATGGTTTAGAGAGTTTACGTATCAGCATTACTGATGATAGTGAAGCCAATATCAATTCGGTTGTGCTATCTGGAGGGGCTGCTAAGGATTCAGTTTATGTTTCTACAAATAATTTAGGTGATGGTGTTTACGACCTGAATTACCCTCGTTTATTCCCTAGTTTGGAAGCGAATGAAACTTACACTATCAATATTACCGCTCAAGATACAGCAGGGAACGCATCGACGTTAACTTCAACCTTCTTGTATTTGCCTGCCAACTTATTGCAAGTTGGGCAAATGACGACTTTGGCTGTTAATAAACAACTGCAGAACACGCAAAACGACCCAATTACATCAATTAAAACTGGTGTGCTCAGAACGGCTGAAGGACAACTCGCGTCCGGTGCTCAAACGGCATTTATCACGTTACGCAGTGACGCCAAAATCAACGTCAATATCCTTGGTAGCGTGTTGCAACCTGGGGAAACTAAACAAATCACGATCATCCCCAGCATCACAGGTGAAGTTGTTATTCCTGTTTACTCTGCTTCTCCTGGTGTGAAAGGGCAGGCAAGCTTCATGATCGACATTCCGCAAATCACTTCTACCAATTAAAGGGCAGGCCATGCAAATTAATAAATCACTACTTTTAGGGCTGTGTAGCGTCATCTGCTCTGGCATGGCTAACGCGGCAGTAGAAGGCTTTTCGTATACAGACACCAACGCTACAGTGAAAACCACTGAGGGCTCGCTCATTAACCCTCAAACTGATGCGATGGTTTACCTCTCTGGAGGGCTTGATAACAAACTTAAGCTATCAGTCATCAACACCAGTGGAGTGACGGTGTTCAACAACACCACAGATTTTATTCGAGTTTCTGACAGGTTAAGCTTTTCTGGACGAGAATTTTACGGAAAATCAATAACTATCCCCAAATTGATGGATGGTTTGTATAGCCTTAAAATCGAAACGATTAACAGTTCTGGTACAACAATTGATCAGTATACAAAGGTTGTTGAAGTTGATACTGAGGGACCTATCATTGGAGACTGGTATGGAAATGGTACAGGCAATTATGGTGCCGAAACAGGGTCGAATGAAATTTGGTGGCTAAATACACAAAACTCCGGCGAAGAATCGAAAATTTGGATAACGGATGTAAAAGGTGCGGTTTCAGGTTCTGTCATTGTACAAAAACTAAATTCCGATTCCATCGTATTAACAAGACCCATGGTCATAGACCAAGCAGCATTCAAAGCTGTGATAAATGCACAAACAGACTTATCAAATATATTACCGTCAAATAACGCTTCTGAACCATATTCAATGCAGGCTCAGCTATATGATGCCGCAGGTAACATCACTCGTTCAACTGTCAAAACATTCTATTACGACAACTATGGTGGGGCTCCATCTTCTCCTTTTGCAGTCTTCGACCCGGATGCAAACTTGGCTGAAAGTGTATCTAGTTCATTTGTAGGTTTTGTAGCTTATACGCCAGGCATGACAGTCAAAACCAACCCCGTTCGATTGTTATATAGAGTACCAGTAGATAACGTTCGAGACGCTGGAGTGAAAGGGGGGCTTGCTCTCGCGAACTCAGTGGGAGCGACAAATGTTATAATTAATGGTGAATACGGTTATTTTGATATGACAGCGCCATTTGGATATAACAGCGCAAACCAAATTAAGTGGGTTGACTTTGGTCGATGGATGGCAGGCACTATCCAATACAATTTGTCATTGTCTGAAACTGCTTCAAAATCCCCAGTGTTGACGTCAGCAACATTTTTGTTAAATGACGTTCGAATGCCTATTACGACAGGGATCAAGCATCATAATTCGATTTTGCCAGCTACAATGACTGATTTTGAGCTTCGGGTGCAGCCGCGGGATTACGTGCAACGCGCAAGTTTTCGTGGATATTCTTGCGACATTCCAGCAGGTGAGTCAATTTGTAGCTTAACGGGTTTAACATATGAGATGACCAAAGGTGGATATGGCTATTTGCACGATGCTATCGGTGTTGTGTCAGTGGGCCTGCCGATGGGAACACTTTACGCGAATTACAGCTACGGCGAATCAACCTATAACGATGCTCAATACCCGCAAATGACCAGTTATAAAGTTGATACGACAACTAACACTCTTACTGCATTTGTTTATCTACCGGGTGCAGGCAGTTGGTTTGAAAGGTTAGTCATGAAGGCCGCTAGAATTAAATATGGTACAAAATATTTAAACCCTATTAGTTCAATTCGCAACGGTGTTAATTGGGAATACGTCTTTAACTTAAACTCTCTGCCGACTGGAAACCATTCACTAGAATTAGAGATGGTCGAGAATCACGGGCCTACCACTGTGTCCCCGCTTCAAACATTCAAAATAGAAAACGCCGCACCAACAATAAGCATTACCAATTCCGGTAGTGCAGTATTCAATGACATTGTCGGGCTAGATGACTTGGTAGTGTCCATTGCAGATGAATCAAGCTACACCATCGATAGTGTTATTATCTCCGGCGGCTCAGCTAACGACACGGTTTATTTGGCCACTGTAAGTAAAGGCAATAACGTGTATTCATTGCAATATCCAAGGCTTTTCCCATCACTTACATCCGGTGAGATTTATACTTTAACGGTGAAAGCTACCGACGTTTTTGGCAACCAAGGCGTTAGTAGCAAGAGCTTTACTTATCAGCCGCCTAACATAGTAAATGTAGGCTCATTAACAACTCTTGCAGTATCTAAGGATTTAGCTAGCTCTGTAGACAATCCTGTCAGTGAAGTCGTCATTAATGATCTGAGAACAGTTGAAAGCCAGCTCGCTTCGGGACCGCAAGATGCTTTATTTACGTTACGCACTGATGCTGAAATAAGTGTTCAAGTACTTGGTCAAGTAGTAAAGCCTGGTCAAACGGTAACGCTAAACCCTGTTGCCAAATCGGGAGTGGTTAAATTTTCGGTGTATCCCGCTGTGAGTGGTCAAAAAGGAAAGGCGCAGTTTTTATTTGAAATATTAGAAGTGAAGAGCAGTATCTAAAACTTTGATTGACTTAAAATACTGAAATACGGATTGCGCAGAAGTTTTTTGAAAAGGCAGTACACCGATGTGGTCACTGCCATTTCAGTACTGAAGGATCCCCTCATAAATCAGCCATAGCATAGCCATATTTGAGCAACTGATTGGCGAATAATACCCAGGCCGCCAGCAATTCTTTCTCCGTGATTTGATAATCAGGCCGCCTGAGTACCTCCAATCCCAAGCGAATCGTTGAGAGTACCGTTCGATGCCCAATGGTATTGGCCTGAAAATGCTTATCCCAGCCCTGTTGCTGTGCGTGTAAACCAACTAGCCACAACAGGCATTGAACCC
>NZ_JAKKSH010000051.1:0-13868 GCF_025653395.1 Shewanella sp. SW24 | reverse complement strand
TGATGGTTCAATGCCTGTTGTGGCTAGTTGGTTTACACGCACAGCAACAGGGCTGGGATAAGCATTTTCAGGCCAATACCATTGGGCATCGAACGGTACTCTCAACGATTCGCTTGGGATTGGAGGTACTCAGGCGGCCTGATTATCAAATCACGGAGAAAGAATTGCTGGCGGCCTGGGTATTATTCGCCAATCAGTTGCTCAAATATGGCTATGCTATGGCTGATTTATGAGGGGATCCTTCAGAGCCTAGTATGGCTTGGAAAACCAGCCAATACAGCGTCACGACTTACAGATCTCGCAAATAAAACTGAAAACTATTCAATTCCTGCAATTCATCAAGGTAATTATTATCCAAATTTAAAGGACTGGCATTGGCAATCTAAGCCCTATGAACAGTTTATTGATGACCTTGAAGAAACAAGTTCAAGAATGCTAAGGCATAAAAATGAATATTTTTATACCTTCTTTAAAACCACTATCTCGTATAGTGAATCTTATAGTCCAATATTAATGACTAAAGCTGTTTATGATGGTTATAAGTCAGCTAATCCAAATGCGGATTCCATAAAGAATGGGTGGTTCTCAAAGAAATCCATTAACGTAAGGGATTATAGTGGTGATATTTACGGTGGTGATGTGATTAAAACTGCGGTGGAATATATTTAGCTATGAACAAAGAAAGAATAGGCGTGCTTGAAAGTACATTAAAACAAACGGTTGATTGGCTAAAGTTCGCAGAAGCCAAAAATGGAGCTTTAGTCGCCGTTGGGTGTGCGGTAGTGTTCATAATTCTGTGTCATTTCAGTAAAATATTCAAAAACAGGAATGACACATGACCCAACCTTTTAACTTCGAACAAGCCCTTAAAGATCTGCAATCAGGTAAAAGCCTCACAGGTAAAGACAGCATTCTTGGCCCACTGATCAAGCAACTCACTGAAGCGGCTCTCCAGGCTGAGCTTGAGCAGCATTTAGCACATGATCCTCAGCCTAATCGTAAAAATGGCAAAACCCCTAAGACCATTAAGCATCCGTCCGGTAACTTTGAGTTAGACGCTCCTAGAGACCGCAATGGCACCTTTGAGCCTCAGTTGATTAAGAAAAATCAAACTACACTAACCGATGAAATCGAACGTAAAGTGTTATCGATGTTCAGTATAGGTATGAGCTATCGCGATATTAATCAACATGTTGAAGATATGTATGGGCTCAATGTGTCTAACGCAACAGTCAGTGCTATCACTGACAAACTCATCCCCGAACTTAAAGCGTGGCAACAGCGCCCATTAGATAGCCATTATCCTATCGTTTGGCTTGATGCGATACATTATAAAGTCAAAGAGGATGGGCGTTACGTCAGTAAAGCCGTTTACACATTGTTAGCGCTTAATATGAAAGGAAAAAAGGAAATTTTAGGGCTTCACTTATCCGAAAATGAAGGCGCTAATTACTGGCTATCCGTACTGACCGATCTTCATAATCGTGGTGTAAAAGATATTCTTATCGCCTGTGTTGACGGCTTGACCGGTTTCCCAGAGGCCATAGCCAGTATCTTCCCTCATACGGAAACACAGCTATGCGTTATCCACCAGATCCGCAACTCAATGAAGTATGTCGCCTCAAAAAATCAGAAAGCGTTTATGGCTGATTTAAAGCCTGTGTATCGAGCCGTGAGTAAAGAAGCCGCAGAGATGGCATTGGACGAACTGGAGGCCAAATGGGGTGATGCTTATCCGTTGGTAATCAACTCTTGGCGTCGCAAATGGCATAATTTGTCCCATTATTTTAAGTACCCAGAACATATCAGGAAAGTGATTTACACGACCAATGCGGTTGAGGCTGTGCATCGCCAATTTAGAAAGCTCACCAAAACCAAAGGTGCATTTCCTAATGAAAATAGCTTGTTGAAGCTACTTTACGCAGGCATATTAAACGCCTCAGATAAATGGACCATGCCAATCCACAATTGGAGCCTTTGTTTATCACAGTTAGCGATTTATTTTGAAGGACGTTTAGATAGCGTGCTAGAAATTTAAAAATTAGCCTGACACAGAATTTTGAACGCCCTCGGGTGTGCAGCAATTTTTGGAGTGCTTAGGCTTTATCCATCCTTCTCAATAGAAAGTGTCTTAGCTACATTGTATTTAGCGTCATTCACCATATTTGTTGCTGCTGCGATAGTTATATCACTTACTTCTTTTATACCAAGGGTAGTCCCACCTTTTTGGATAAAAATGCCAAATAAAGAAGAAGGAGATAACCCCCTGTTTTTTGGCCATGCTTGCAAGTACAGCAAAAGAACATACCTTGAGTTATTTAATCGATATAGTGAGCTGGACTCGCATAAAGAATGCAAATTAGAATTGGCTTTTTGTGATCAAATTGTAAATAACTCTAAGATATCGTTTATTAAGTACCGGGTGTTTAGTGCTGCTGTATTTTTGTTCTTAGCAGGCGTGCTGACCCCTCTAGGAGCGCTTGTTTTGTATTGGGTGCGAGAATGAGCCATAACAAAGCGCTGCTACGGAAAATTTACTCGCGGGCGCTCCTAAATTTCCGCAAAGCGCAGCGTTAGATGTAATTAACCGGAAAGTTGCGCACGAATAATTTTTTTCTTCAAGACTGCAATTTTAAGAGAAAAAGACATATACTCCCTTCGAATCATATTGGAGGCGGATCATGAAAAGCTGGTTATTTCTTACTATTTCGATTCTTGGAGAGGTAGTTGCAACATCTGCATTAAAGTCCAGTGAAGGTTTTACGAAGCTCGTACCATCTTTCATCGTAATTGTTGGCTATGGAATTGCATTTTATTTCCTTTCATTGGTCTTGAAGTCTATTCCTGTAGGGGTGGCCTATGCAGTTTGGTCTGGCCTTGGCGTAGTATTAGTCACTGCTGTTGCATGGGGGCTTTACGGGCAAAAGATTGATGCATGGGGTTTCGTGGGTATTAGTTTAATAGTTTGCGGTGTATTGGTTTTAAATTTGCTTTCTAAGGCAAGCGTTCATTAAGTGGCACTGGCATCTAACAATCGGCAGCAGGCGGACAGCCTACACTACGCGGTTTTGTGTTACTCGCTGCGCTCAAACATTAACACAAAACCGCTCCGTTACGGCTGCCGCTGTGCCGGGCGTTCTGCTAACACCTAAAAGCGGACTTTACAGCCTTAAAGTTGGAATGTCTGCAATTGGCACAGAGCCGTCATTCGGCTCTGAAACGTTTTTGTCCAGAAGTAAGCCACAAGGAGTATGAAAGTTATTCCTCTCCAACACGAACATCCTTCGAAATATCTTATTTTTTCTCGGTCTGACTGCCCGCCACACGGTTGGCAGCTAGAGCTTGGGATAATATCTCCCGTTCACGCTCGGATTGAGATAGATCTAATTTCACCTGATTCAGTTGTTTTTCGACGCTAATAAGCTCAGCTTGGACGCTTCCGAGTTGGTTTGCTTGCTGACGATAACTATTGAGATCTGTATTAAGTCTTTGCGTATCACGCTCAAATGCCAACTTTTCTGCATTAACCTCGGCTAGTTTTGCTCGAGAGTCTGCTAATTCATTGCGCACCGATACTAAGGTTGCCGTTAAATTTTCCGCAGTCTTACCTAGCTTGGCTTCTGTAGCCTTTAATTCTGTTCGGTCCTGCGTCAATCGCTCAAGGTTCGCTGTGGTGTATGAGATCTGGTCTTGCTGCTTTGATAGTGTGGCCTGCAGAGTTGCAATGGTGGCCTTCGCTTGCTCTAACTCTCGCTGTTCTAGTTCACGCTTCGCAACATCGATGCTGAGTAATTTAATTTGCTCTCGAGATGCCCTTAATTCGGTCTCTGCTTGTGCAACGCGCCCATTCGCTGCGTCTACTAATGCTTCTGCTTTTAATACTTCGGCTTTTGCGTGATTTCTTGCGTCATCAATGGCCTTTTCGCTGGTGGCCTTTAACTCTCGCAGTTGTTGCTCTATCAGGCTTACAGCAGATTGGGCCTTTTCGACCTTGGCTGCGGTGCTGGTTTCAATCTCCGCAACTTGAGCCGCCGTAGTATTCAAGACGCTTTCTAACTTATCTTCACTGTCACTTAACAGCGATAGCGTTTCATCAAGGTTTCGCGTCAACTGGGCAACTTGCTCGGTCAGCGATTCGTTACGACGGTCAATCATGAGCAACAGTTCTTGAGACAGCAACTTAGCTACGGCAAGGCTTCCAACCTCTTCCGCGATAGCATTTTTTCTATGCTCAAGATTATTTTTGTACTCAATCAAGAACCCTTGGATCGACGATGTTCTGCCCTGCAGATGAACGCTCAAGTTACGTGTCGTTGGCTCGACACCGTTTTTAAGCATTTCATTCGCGAGCTTAGTCACTTCCTCAAGAGTTGCCTTCGGTTTCACTGCCAATTGTTCCATTTGCTTGCCTCAAACATCTTCAAAGTTAATGACTTACATCGATAAATCCCAGTGTAGCCAGTTATTCAACACTCTGCAATGGAAACGATGTTTTTACGGAAACATCGTTTCCCGTTTCCCGTGGTGATTTGCGTCATTCATGTCTTGTATGGTGCTGATATAGAAGGGTAAATCCTGAAATTTGCCAGAATCGGCCGCCGTAATAGAATGTTCCTACATCAACTGAATGGGACAGAAAAAATGACCGAACTAGCAACTACGCCAACTGCACCGTGCAACCATGCAGAGGTCGCTATGTACCACTACTATCTGACCAATGCCGTGTTGACGACGAGCCCCAACGAGCAAGTCATTGGTGATGTGTTGGGGATGGGGGAAGATGACTTTGTGATGGAGCTGTTTGCGCTGTCTGAAGCGTTTTGGCTAAAAGGTGAAGATCTCTATGCCGAGGGTAAAGCGTTCTCAGGGCTTGCGGTATTCGACGTTGTGGCTGAGCTGGCTGAGTTCTTCTGGGGGTATGTAGAGCATACTGGAGAAATGCCTGACCTTGATGCGTTCAAGCTGGATATTGACCGAGTGTTTGAGACTTACACGCGATAAATCACCTGTCTAATACTCTTCAAAACAGTGAGACCTACAACCCCGATGGTAGTAGGCCCAACTTCCAAGCAGTAGTTTCTAACCCTGTAATGGAGTGCTTATCTTTTTAATATTTGTTCCCTCCATGTATTCTTTACGCAAAAAATCATCTTCGGGATTTTCGATGTTTCAATAATTAGCTATACTGTATTAATGTACAGTATTTGTGATTTGTCCTATGAACGTCATAATTGGCTTAGCATCGGCAGGAATACATGGGTTTGAGAGTCCAGCCGCTGGATACCAAGAGAAGGCGCTAAGCCTCAATAATCTTATTGTCTCACACCCATCAGCAACGGTATTTGCAGAGGTTACCGACGACGCTATGACGGGTCTTGGGCTATTTACCGGAGATCTACTTGTCGTTGATAAGTCATTGACTGCGACGCGGGGAGATGTCGTTTTGGCGCTGGTGCACGGCGAAACCGTTTGTCGGCAGCTAGACGATGACCATGACCATCATCAACTTCATGCCAATACCAATGCTCATTATTCCGAAATATCAGTCACAGACGGGATAGAGATTCAGGGCGTGGCCATTTGTGCAGTGCGCTTTCATCGACGCAAGCGCGATCCTCTAGTGTTGAAAAGCCTCGATGACCTTCTGGTTGAATCGACGTTTGTGGGCCGTGCAAGAGGGGAGTCTATGACGGGGGTGGGCATCCACTCCGGTGACATCCTGATAGTGTCACGTCAACTAACTCCAAGTTCCGGCGATGTCATCATAGCCATGTATAACGAGGAATTTGTTTGTAAAGTCTTAGATCTATCCAATAGCAGGTTGTTATCGGCTAATGACGATTTTGAGCCGGTATCAATTAGGCTTGATGACCGCTTCTGGTGCGAAGGGGTTGTGCCAGCATCCATTAGATTATTGAAACAACCGAGTTTATTGGTATGAGCAGCATAATAGCGTTATGCGATGGGAATAATTTACCTACACAGGTGGTATCAGCAATAAATCTGGAAAGGTTTGTGTGATAAGGCTTACTAGCCTTTTCCAGAAAAATAGTAATTTTTAGCTATTTTTCCTAAAACTTGAGTTTTGATGTTATCAGTTTCCAGAAAATTAGTCACTTCTTTAAGGCGTGCTTTCAATGGAAGGAGTGCAGATGTCTTTCAGCATCAAACTGCCCCAAAGCAATTCAGCGCTTCATTTTTTAACATCGCCTTACATTCAAATATGCATGAGATTTTGTAATCCATTCTGTTAAATTAAGAATGGCATATCCAACATGCTCCTAGCGTTTATGCATCAATCAATGAGGTATAGCTATTTCCATTTTTAGACTAAAAAATAAACAATGAAGGGGCGTAACAAATTGGGTCACATTGGTTAACCTCCCAAACCAAATTGACATTATCCATCTATTCAACATGTTGGGGATGAATCTCCCTCACAATGAGGTTTGTGTTAAGACTAAATACCGTGTTTTGTTCGATAAATGTTAGCGAAAAATCCTATAGATGGGCAACTATGATTAAAAAATAAAACTGTTAACAATTATTTTTGCAGTGATTAATTTTATTATATATTGACTCCTTGGTTAATTCCCAGTGTCAATTGAGCAATAAATAGGTTTTTGTCTTTAAAATTAACTTGTATGAATTCACCAAGCTTCTTATAACCACTTGTTTAAATAATGTTTGCAATGTTATTTTATGTGGGTAAATGTTATTGCTCCGATGTTGGCAACATTAACTTTAGCTGAGATCGATTTAATTTCAAATTTAAAGAATAACATTAAATACATTAGTAATTCATGTTGAATAAAAATAAGGACAACGTGATATGGATATCGGTTACAAAAAACTGTCTTCCGCATTATTTTTGACATTTTTATCGCCCCTTACAAGTGCAGCGTATGCTGCCGACATAAATCCTGTGATTGCTGAAGCATTGGAGGAGCCTGGCTTTGGTCTTATTAAACAGCCTCAGAGTGTTTCAAAATTTGCTGTTGTATCAGCGGCAAATACCGGAGGTTCGGACACATCCCTCACAAATACCGCTGAACTAGCCTTAGCAAGGATGAATATAAAAACAGAGGTGACCCCTGAAACAACTGAGCTTTTCGGTGAAAAGGTTGATTTAAATTCAGGGGCTATCAGTATGACGAATACTGATTTAGTAATTCCTGGTAATTTTCCTATCGAAATGGGTATTACTCGAGTTTATAAAGGAGTCCAATATTCACAGGGGCAATTATTACACTTTGCGGATTGGCAGTTAGATATACCGTCAATTTCTACCACCATAGTAGATGGTGGTGCTACAGTTAATACTTGGACAAATGGCAAACCTTGCTCAGGCTCCCTCAATCCAGGTTCAAGTTACCTTGGCGATGGTATGGGCTATATTGTCGCGAAACAATATTGGAACGGTGACTTTATTAACGTCCCAAGCGTAGGCTCAGAGCGATTACTTGAACCTAATACGGTAACCCCAGGTGTCACGCGGGTTGCTAAAAACTGGCGTATCACCTGTCAGGCTAATGGCAACTCAGAGGCGTTTATTGCCACATCTCCACAGGGGATTACCTATACGTGAGAGTGTAAAAAGATCTGTGTAAGTGGAAAAAAGCGCAAATAGCGGGGACAGGCATATTTTTTGTGTTTTTTAACGTCTTTGACTAGGCTCTAAATTATCCTGATTTTGTCTGTGTGGAGTTTGCTATGACTTCGGCCAGAAGACAACTAATTGATGCCAATGCAACGCCCTTCTATCATGTGATAAATCGCAGTGTTAGAAGGGCTTTTTTGTGTGGTGAGGATAAGCTATCTGGGCGTAGTTACGAGAATCGACGCGGTTGGATTGTTGATAAAATCAAAGCCTTGTCTGCGATATTTTGTATGATATTTGCGCCTACGCGGTGATGAACAATCACTATCATTTAGTGCTTAAAATAGATGCCGATAAGGCCAAATCGTTAACGCAAAAAGATATTATCAGCCGTTGGAGCCAAATCATGAAAGGCCATGCAATTGCTACTAAGTATATGAATGGTGTGCTTTAATCGACGCTGAACGCATATTACTCGAAGGGGTAATTACCGAGTGGCATCAGCGATTGAGTAGTATCTCCTGGTTTATGCGCTGTTTAAACGAAGAAATTGCCCGCAAGGCAAATCGTGAAGATGAGTGCAAAGGTGCCTTTTGGGAAGGCCGATTTAAATCGCAAGCACTGTTAGATGAGCAAACCCTGCTCGCGTGCATGATGTATGTCGATTTAAATCCAATCAGAGCGGGCATTGCCGATTCTTTGCAATCCTCTGATTTTACATCGATTCAGGAGCGAATTAACTCGCTAGATTCACCCAATAGCCCATTAGCTATCCCAACGCCACAAACTGACTCCGCAACCAATCAAGCTTATATTCCCCACAAGTCAATCGTCCAATTCGATGGCGCAGCTCACCTGAATGCGCAAGCGGGCATTCCATTTCATGTTGCCGATTATCTCGAACTGATTGATTGGACAGGCCGCGCCATCCGCCTTGATAAGAAAGGCTATATCGATAATAAGCGGCCGAAACTACTCAATGAATTAGGTATTGCACCCGCTGCGTGGCTCACGTCAGCCAAAGAGTTTCGTCGTCAATACAGTGGCATAAGTGGTCGATGGGATTGCGTATTACCATGCATGGCGATCGCCTAATAACATTCATGCCGATCATCCAATAACATTCATGTCGATCGCTCAATAACATCGCAAACCGATCACTTTTGCTTCTTTATGGTAAACCCTGATCGACATGCATGTTATTGCGTGACTTTTTCTCCTCGCTTCGTTAAACCCGCACTTTCTGCTCATTTAATCTGAGGAAAGTGCATGTCTGCGAGGCCTATTACTGTGAGAAAACTGAAAGAAATTCTGCGCCTAAAATATCAGGCTCGCCTATCACACAGGCAGATTGCGCTTAGCCTTCATGTCTCCCCTAGCACGGTATCCTATTATGCTAACCGTGCTGCACACCTCGGGATCCATGACTGGCCACTCAGTGATATCTGGGACGATGTCACTTTGGAACGTGCCTTTCTCAACACTCAAACTGTGCATAAAAAACAGTACAAACCCCTGCCTAACTGGGCCATGTTGCATCAGGAGTTAAAACGACCGGACCAAAAAGGCATGACACTTGAGCGATTATGGCAAGAGTATGCTGAGCGTAACGGCCAAACACATTACAGCTATAACCACT
This sequence comes from Shewanella sp. SW24, assembly GCF_025653395.1. Taxonomy (NCBI): domain Bacteria; kingdom Pseudomonadati; phylum Pseudomonadota; class Gammaproteobacteria; order Alteromonadales; family Shewanellaceae; genus Shewanella; species Shewanella sp. SW24. Next base: position 4,629 of record NZ_JAKKSH010000051.1, on the reverse strand, counting down.
TTTGTCGCTTGTATAAAGAGTGGGCTAGCGTGTTGCAACCGTCGATGCGTCAGACCCATATCGCCGGAGAAAAACTGTTTGTCGATTATTGTGGGCAAACGGTGCCCATCATTGATCCGCACACTGGGGAACTGCTTTACAAGGCTCAAATCTTTGTAGCGGTATTGGGTGCATCTAACTACACCTTCGCCGAAGCGACTCGCTCACAACAGCTCGAAGACTGGGTAATGAGCCACAAACGGGCATTTGAGTTCTTCGGCGGTGTGCCGCAATTAGTGGTACCCGATTGCCTCAAAAGTGCCGTCAGTGTGGCACGCAATACCGATCCAGACTTGAATCCGACCTATCAAATGTTAGCCGCCCATTTCGGCACAGCGATCATGCCGGCGCGTCCCCGTAAGCCCAAAGATAAATCCAAGGCTGAAGTCGGCGTACAAATCGTCACCCGCTGGATTTTGGCGGTGCTGCGCCATGAAGTGTTCCATAGCCTAGCACAGCTCAACCAGCGCATTGGTGAGTTGTTGACGCGCCTCAATCAAAAGCCCTTCCAAAAGCTCCCCGGTAGTCGTGCATCTTTGTTTACCGAGTTGGATGCGCCTGCGCTAAAGCCCTTACCCAGTTACCGTTATCAGTACACCAAAGTGCAACAGGTACTCGTGGGCAAGGATTACCATGTTGATATAGAAAAACACTATTACTCAGTCCCTTACGCCTTACAGGGTAAGCGATTAACGGTACAAATCACGGAGCATACCCTGGTGTTTTATCACCATGGCAAGGTAGTCGCCGAGCATGTACGCAGTCAGCGTAAAGGTCAACACACGAGCCTGAGCGAGCATATGCCCGCACATCACCAGGCACTGCTCGAATGGTCGCCCGAACGCTTGCACCACTGGGCTGCCTCGATAGGGCCCTATACCGCACATTGGGTGCATGAGTTTATCCGGCAAGCCGAGCATCCGGCCCAAGCGGTAAGGCCCTGCTTGGCACTGTTAGGGCAAAGCAAAACCTACGGTAAAGACCGGCTAGAAGCGGCCTGTTTACGGGGCCAGCTGACAGGGGCTAACCGCCTGCACAACATTCGCGCCATGCTTAAAAATGGCTTAGAGCAGCAGCCAATCTACACCAACAAGCACGACCCACTGCAAGCCATCAGCCACGACAACGTGCATGGTGAGAGCTACTTCCACTAACGTCAATAAATAACAAGGAGACAAAGATGCAATTACGCGTCGAAGAACAACTTAGCCAACTGCATTTAGGTGGCGTGAAGCAAGCGCTCGCACAACAACAAGAGCAAGCCATGCTTTATCAAGACATGAGTTTTGAAGAGCGGCTACAACTGCTGCTCAGTCACGAACTGCTACAAAGAGAGCAACGCAAAATCAATCGGTTAGAAAAACAAGCCTGTTTTAGGCTGATGGGGCAAATCGAGCAACTGGACTATCGTGCCAGTCGAGGGTTTACCCCCGCACAGATCCGCCAGTTGCTAGAAGGTCACTGGCTGAGGCATCAACAAAACCTACTGCTAACCGGCGCGGCAGGGTGTGGCAAAAGCTATCTGGCCTGCGCTCTGGGACGTTACTTCATCCGCCAAGGCATGGGTGTGCGCTACTATCGCTTAAAAACGTTGCTTGAGGAAATGCGACTCGCCCAAGCCGATGGCAGTTACCCTAAGTTGATAACACAACTGACTCAAGTTGCGATCTTGATTTTAGATGACTGGGGCATGGAAATGCTGGATGCGAGCGAACGCAGTAATCTACTGGAGATCATCGATACCCGTCATGGCAAGGTATCCACCTTGGTAGCGAGCCAGCTGCCAGTGGATAAATGGTACGCCATGATAGGTGAAGCAACTTTTGCCGAAGCCATCTTAGACAGGCTGATCCATCGTGCTGTGAGAGTGACGTTAACGGGTGAATCGATGCGAAAACAGGGCACAAACTTGACGCATGCCGATCAAGCAGAGTAAAACAAAGATGTTGTAAATGCGGGAAGAAAAATCGTGATCGGCATGATGTTATTGACTGATCGAAATGATGTTATTAGCCAGTGTGTGATGACTTCGGCCAGAAGACAGTTAATTGATGCCAATGCAACGCCCTTCTATCATGTGATAAATCGCTGTGTTCGTAGGGCTTTTTTATGTGGTGAAGATAAACTCACAGGTCGCAGTTACGAGCATAGACGCGGCTGGATTGTGGATAAAATCAAGGCATTATCTGCGATTTTCTGCATCGATATCTGTGCTTATGCGGTGATGAGCAATCACTATCATTTAGTGCTTAAAATTGATGTCGACAAGGCCAAATCATTAACGCAAAAAGACATTATCAACCGCTGGTGCCAAATCACTAAGGGCCATGCTGTCGCGACTAAGTATATGAATGGTGATGCTTTAATCGACGGTGAAGCGATGTTACTCGATGCATTACTCGCCGAGTGGCATGAACGACTGAGCAGTATCTCTTGGTTTATGCGCTGTTTAAATGAAGAAATTGCCCGTAAAGCCAATCGTGAAGATGAGTGCAAAGGTGCCTTTTGGGAAGGCCGATTTAAGTCGCAAGCGCTGTTAGATGAGCAAGCTCTGCTGGCTTGTATGATGTACGTCGATTTAAATCCTATTCGAGCAGGTATTGCCGACTCTTTGCAATCCTCTGATTTTACATCGATTCAGGAGCGGGTTAACTCGCTAAACTCACCCAATAACACAATAAACACCCCAACATTACCAACAGACTCCTCAACCAATCAACCTCATATTCCCCACAAATCTCTTGCCCAATTCGATGGTGCAGCACACCTGAATGAGCAAACGGGTATTCCGTTTCATTTTGTTGATTATCTTGAGTTAATAGATTGGACAGGCCGCGCCATTCGCCTTGATAAGAAAGGTTATATCGATAATCAGCGACCAAAACTGCTCAATGAATTAGGCATTTCGCCCGATGCGTGGCTCACTTCAGCCAAAGAGTTTCGTCGTCAATACAGTGGCATAAGTGGTCGATGGGATAGCATGTGCGAGTTTAAGAAGCAGCACAACAGCGGCAAATGGTGTAAAGGCAAAGCCTCAAGCCAAGCGTTACATCCTTAAGTTCGTCACTGCTCACGATTCAGCTCTTGGGATTATTTTTGTTTATCCGAATAAAGATAATTCCGTGAAAACTCAGCACGCTTTTGTCGGGTGGACGACACTTGTTACCAAGTGCCGTCTCCCTAAGAACCGTACGTGCAACTTTCACTGCATACGGCTCAAGCCTCCACAAAGGCATCGTTTGATACCCAGCAACTTATAAAGCAGTCGGAGCAGGTTCGTTCCAAGAGTTGCGAGCGAGCCTTTTGGACTTTCTCTTCGCCAAGTATGCTTGGTATTGAGGGTCAAATGGGGTTGCTGAACTTCGGATTTTCACATGTCTCTCGATAGGCACTTTGGCTATTTGGAAGAGATTGAACTGGCAATCCATACCCAAGAGCTTCTGCCAACCGTGAAATTGCCACTGGCCTTTTCGATTGACGAAGTATTTAAGGGCGATCCACGTTTTAGATTTGGTTGGATGACGCCTTTTAGCCCAGTGCCATAACGCAAGGAATAGCTTGTGGCCTACATATCCAAACACCTGTTTCGCGACGCAGTGTCGATAGTAATTCGACCATCCCCTAAGTTTCGGATTTATCAGTTTGATAAGATCGTTCACGGGTAGGGTTACGTGCTTTTTGATGAGTTCACGCAGATGACTTAAGAACATCAACGTATTGGATTTACTCGGTTTAATGAGCAGTTTCCCTTTGTACTTCCTATGGTTAAAACCTAAGAAGTCAAAGCCATCGTTGATGTGAGTGATATGCGTTTTCTCTTCGGATAGTGTTAAGCCTCTTTCTGCTAAGAAGTCAGTAATCAACGGTTTGATATCGTTCTCCAGCACTTCCTTTGAAGCACATGTGACGACGAAATCGTCGGCGTACCCAATAAAGTTGGCTCTAGTTCCCTTTTTGAGGGCGGTGGATTTTATGTGCTGCTCAAGGCCTGCAAGAGTCATTAACATCAAGGTTGGAGAAATGATCCCGCCTTGCGGTGTGCCCTCGTCAGTACGATAAAACAGCCCTTTATCCATAAAGCCAGACTTTAGCCATTGTTCCAACATCCGCTTATCTACGGCGATGTTATCAAGAAGCCATTGATGACCGATCTTGTCAAAACAGGCTTTGATATCACCTTCGAGTACCCATTGGGCTGATGTCTTTTGAGCCAAACACTTAAAGCACTGATCGACAGCGTCAGCAGTACTGCGGTTTGGTCTAAATCCATAGCTGTTAGGGTCGGCAAGTGTTTCTGACACGGGCTCGAGTGCAAGAAGGTGGAGTGCTTGTTGCGCTCTGTCTATCATGCACGGGATACCCAGCGGTCGAAGCTTGCCATTCTTTTTGGGGATGTAAATACGCTTGAGCGGCTTAGCTATGTATGCCTTTCTGCTCAATTGATTGACTGCTTTCATGCGGCGTGCATCTGTGTTCCAGATGATGCCGTCTATTCCTGGTGTTTTACTGCCTTTGTTTTTCGACACTCGTTTAACAGCAAGGAGTTTTGCTGAGCGCGAGTGCGTCAGTAACCATTGCAGGGCTTTTACC
>NZ_JAKKSH010000006.1:0-191330 GCF_025653395.1 Shewanella sp. SW24 | reverse complement strand
TGCGGTATTAGCAGTCGTTTCCAACTGTTATCCCCCTCGACTGGGCAGATCCCTAGGCATTACTCACCCGTCCGCCGCTCGCCACCTCAGAAGTAAACTCCCTTGTGCTGCCGCTCGACTTGCATGTGTTAGGCCTGCCGCCAGCGTTCAATCTGAGCCATGATCAAACTCTTCAATTAAAGTTTTGTTGTTTGACTGACGTCAAACGGCTCAATGAATTCTACTGTTTTGATTCGCTTTGCTCACTAAGAAGCATTGCGTTTCAATTCATACATTACTGTATGTACATATTACTATGAACACTCAATCATGCTTCCCGTTAAGGAGAATGACTTGAAAACATTGATTTAAATTTTTGACTACTAACCCGAAGGCTAAGCAGTTTCGATTAACTCAACACCTGTGAGTGTCCACACAGATTTGCTTGATAAATTGTTAAAGAGCATGGTTAGCAGCTTATTCAGCGTTTAACCCTTGACCCCGCTGGGTCAGTGGATGCGCATTATAGGGATGTCAGATTTTACCGCAACCCCTTTGGCGCGAATAATTACGAAAAACGATTCAAGCGCACACTTTTTAAACTAAAAGTGTGTTTTAACGCCAATTTTATCGAATTTGTGCTGGATTAAGGTAAAAGATGAGGTTAACCCAGCGCTAGAAATGACAAGAGCCAACCTATTGGTTAGCTCTTTATGCCATGTTAGATCGCTTTTAACGCAAGCTTCCATTCAACAAGAGCAATAACCCACGCTACTGGCTACTGTGATAGTAGCTACTTGAGATGAACTTATAAGCAAATGTTTATCTGCTTATAAAGTAGTAGCGTAGCGACTAGCCTAGGCTTTTTAAGTAAGACGGCACATCGGCAATACTGTCGAGTACCACAGTGGCATCACTGTCATCAGCAATAACCTTACCGCTGCGCACTAATATACGAGTAGTCACACCCGCCGCTTTCGCTGCCTGCATATCTTCGGCTTTGTCGCCAACCATGACTGAGTGCGCTAAGTCGATTTTTAAGAATTGCGCCGCATCATTAAGCATACCCGGCTTAGGTTTGCGGCAATCACAATCGACCTTATATTCCCCTATGCCTTTCTCGGCATGATGCGGGCAATAGTAAATACCATCGAGCTCGACCCCTTTGTCGGCAAAGTTCCAATCCATCCACTCCGTTAAGCTGTGGAATTGGTCTTCAGTATACATGCCACGGGCAATACCGGATTGATTAGTGACGACAACTAACTTGTAGCCCATTTCCTTCAAAGAGAGGCAAGATTCAAACACACCTTCGATATATTCGAAGTCATCCACTAGGTGGACATAACCATGGTCTTTGTTAATCACGCCATCACGGTCTAAAAATACTGCTCGACTCACTGTAATACTCCCAAATCGCCTAAGGCGTTATCGCGCTATTATTCCATTCATTATCAGAAATTGCACCGCGAAGTTATGCTTTTAGCGCTAAATTGCGCGTTAGTGATATTTCGTGACTGTACAGGCAAATCTCTATGCACAGCTTGTGTCTATGCGAGATAGCAATTGTCCCACCAAATTAGAGTCCAAAAAAATCCAGCAGTGAAATGTGTAATTACACTGTTTTAATCAAAATACTCAATCGAAGAAGCTGAACAGCGTTTTTACAAATAATTGCCACCGTTGCCATCGAAGCCGCTCGCAAGGAATGCGCTTCAAATCGTAAGAGAAAACCACAAAAAACCCCGTCTTTTGGGCATTGTTAGTCTCTGAGATGCTGCACTCAATCAAGCATTTCCCTTTATTTGTGGTGTTTTTAACGGTAATCTTGGGCAAATAACGAGAAAATACCCGAAATAGACGGAAATAATGAGTCGAACTACGCCTATCGTTCACAAAACCCGCACCCAGTTAGTTGTGGAAGTGCTCAGAGAGAGAATTCTTTCAGGTGACATAGCCGCAGGAGAACCCCTCAGACAAAGTGCCTTGGCTGAAGCGTTAAATGTCAGCCGTATTCCGGTGAGAGAAGCATTATTGCAACTCGAAGCCGAAGGACTCGTTAAGTTTGAGCCCCATAAAGGTGCGACTGCGACCGTGTTATCCGTCGAACAAGTCACCGAACTTTTTGAATTACGTGCAATGATCGAAACCGATCTGCTTGCGAAAGCGATCCCACGACTTCAAGAGGCTGATTTAGAAAAAGCAGAACGTGTACTCGAGCAATTGGAGTCGGCCTTCAAACATGAAGATGCCGTCGCTAGTTGGAGCGAGTTGAATACGCAATTTCACACTTGCTTATATCAGGCGGCTAATCGCCCACACACCCTTGAGGTTGTTCACGGCCTCAATACTAATTGTGATAGATACATTCGTTTGCAGTTATTGCTCGCGGGGGGAATTCCTGCCGCAGAGCATGAGCACAGGGCTTTGCTCAACCACTGCAAACTGAGAGAAACAGAAAAAGCGACGGCGCTACTGCGTCATCATATTCTGCATGCCGCAATGACAATTCGAGATCTCGTCGCCAAACAGGTGGTCTAGATCACGGACGGCCATTAGAGTTGCCGATAAGCTTTGTTGTCGATTCAAGGCAGCGCTCAGGTTCTGCCTTTTTTATTTGAGAGAAACCACCATGCAGTACGCCACTATCACAGGTTGGGGCAAATGTGTTCCACCAGCCACGCTGACCAACGATGATCTTGCTACCTTTATCGAGACATCCGACGAATGGATCAAATCTCGCACAGGGATCAGCCAGCGCCATATCAGTCATGTAAATACCTCTGAACTTGCTTCAGTTGCAGCACAACGTGCGCTCGCAGCAGCAGGTATTGATGGCAGTGAAATCGACATGATCATTCTGGCCAGTGCCAGCCCAGACACTTTGATCCCAAATATTGCATCCACTGTACAAGCTAATATTGGCGCCAGTTGTGCCGCATTCGATATCAATGCTGCCTGCAGTGGCTTCTTATATGGCTTAGGTTTAGCCAGCTCACAAATCAAGAGTGGCCAGAGCAAGAAAGTATTAGTCATTGGTGCTGAACGTTTATCTTTCTATTTAGATTGGTCGCGCCGCGAAACCGCAGTGCTATTTGGTGATGGTGCGGGTGCCGTTGTGGTTGAAGCGACAGATGTTGCCGGTGGCGTGCTTGGTTATGAGCTGAATAACGATCCTGAAGGTCGTGATATTCTGAAAGCAGGCTTTGGCACGGCGATGGACAGATTCTCAGCCGACTCATTGGACTTTTTCATTGAATTCGATGGCCAAGAAATCTTCAAGCGTGCGATTAACGGAATGAATAAATTGAGCACTAAAGTGCTTGAAAAATGTGGTGTTGATAAGGATGAAGTGGATCTCGTGATCCCGCATCAAGCCAACGAACGTATTATTGATACCTTAGTTAGCCGAATGAAAATCCCGAAAGAAAAAGCCTTCGTGAACATCGCTAATTATGGCAATACCTCGGCGGCGACGATTCCAATTGCGATTTGTGATGCGTTAGAACAAGGCATTATCAAGCCGAATCAAACCATACTCTCTTGTGCCTTTGGCGCAGGCTTAACCTCTGCCGCACTCTTGCTGCAATGGGGAAATCGCGTCACACCTATCAATATCAGTGATGCCGAGTTACCGCCTTGTGATAAAACAGGCATAGAGTTAGTCAAACGCGCTGTAGATTATTTTTGTAAGCCGTAAACGGTTTCTGCAAAACGATTACATAGGTGTTTCACTAAAACATAAAAGCCATCTTAAGCGATGGCTTTTTTAGTTTATGACTACAGAACTTATTCATTCAGCTTGCTAATGATCATCTCATCCCAATAGATAGCTTGATTAAAATGTTCGGCGAGTTTTTGATTTAACTCATTAAAGCCTTTAATCACGCCTTCGCTGCCACTAATACAAGACCAAACAAATCGATGGCAATTGTTGTCGAATAAATCATATTCCCGATACTGATAAATCGCCTGTTCAGCGCGGGGCAACACAGAGTCGGCAATAAGAGGCTGATGTTGGTGATTACAGGCAAGATAGATTTGGCTGCCAGTCCGTCCCGCTAAAAAACGCTTTACCGATACAGCCCGCACCAGCCCTGAGCCATGTAACTCTACGAGGCAATCATCACCAAGCCAAATACCAGTATGCTCAATCACACCAAAAACATAACAACAGACGATACTGCCAGGAATTGGCGACACTTGTTTTAATCCCTTTTGCCATTGACTCGGCGGTGCCACCATAGCGCGATTGGCAACGGGGTACTTAGGGGCCTTACCGAGTAATCTGTCACGCTCAAGCTGTTGACGCTGCTGGCGCTCATCGGCCAGCAAAACCGCACCGATTACGGCACCACCCACCCAAAGTAAAGGTAACGGCATCATATTCTCCTACACACTCAACTTAGTAGAGTGAAGTACAAGTTGGTTGGATTGCCAAGTTAACGGCAGGTTGAATTCGAACAGAGGATTAAATGTAAACTGAGTTTAGCCTGTCAGTGATTAACCTAAGATGAAATCCAGATGAAACCAATCCATCTCAAATGAATTCACTCACCACAAATAGTGATTTCTGTTAGCACTGACTAAGTCGATTTTTGCAGTAAATCAGCCACGGTAAGCTTTGCCGCACCGCCCATAGCAGCCATTTGCGCAAGTAATAATTCCCCACAAGCTAAGGCATCGGTCAGCGCGCTATGGGCCGTATAAATGGGTAAACCGTAACGCTCGCGACAAGCGCCAAGGCGCAAACTCCCCTCTTTAATCACTGAGTGCTCCCGTAGTAAACGGTGCTTTTCAACCATTAAAGTATCGATTGCAGGTAAAACAAGGGCTTGATGATAAATCGTCAATAAATCCTGCTGTAAAAAACGACAATCTAAAGGGGCATGATGTGCCACCAGCACGCGTCCATAGGTTTGATTGATAAACCAGCCCATGGCTTCCTCAATGGTGACGGCTTGTACCAAATGATTATCAAGAATGCCGTGGATCGTCGCACTTTGGCCTACACTACCGCGAATTTGCACTAACTTTTGCTCGGCGCGTGCCAACGGGATCTCACCGCGCTCAATCGGCACCAATCCAATGCTGAGAATTTGATCTTGCTGTGGATTGAGCCCTGTCATCTCCAAATCCATCGCCGTTAACGGCGCTTCGGATAACGGCATTGCCAGTAGAGGCAACAGCGACTGATAATAGCCTTTAAATAAATGATGTTGGCAACGCAGCGCCCGCCAATTGAGCTGAGTTTTCAGCAACAATGTATTCATATCAAAAGCTTCGCATAAATTTCATCTTCATCCCCGCCTGCGCCTCATGTACGACTTTAAAAGCGTCACGTAACTGATGACGAACCAGCGAAGATAAATGCCCAGGCAGCAAATAATTACTCACCTCTACCCCTTGATTATGTTGATAACCTTGGTTCGATAACCGCATATGGGCGATAAACTCGTGGGCATCAGCCAAATTGAGCGCATCTTGTCGATTGAGAATATTCGCATCCATCAAGGCACGAATACGTTTTGCAGTATTCACTTCTTTAATGCCCGCAGACAAGGCATAAACACGGGCAATATCGTTGATCAAAGCATTGCCCTTATGCTTCAAATCTATGCCTTTAACTTCGCTACCATCCCGCTCGAGTACAAATTTGCGGAAAAATCCAAGCGGCGGCGACTCCACCAGCGAATTGCCTGTCATACCCGCGAGGAAAATATCGTTATCGCGGGTTTGAACCAAGACTTTATCCTGTAAGGCATCAAACAGGGTTTGTGGACCGTAAACCGATCGCATATCGAAGAAAATGCTGGCGTGCATTAACGCCTTAGGCTCAGGCGTTATGACCCATTTTTCAAATACCTGTTGCCACTGTTTAAGTGACATCCGCCATTGGGGATTTTGCGCCATAATATTGCCGGGACAAAATTCATAACCACATTGGTCAAGCCCTGCGCATACGGCATGGGTTAAGGCATCAAAGTAACCTTTAGCAAAATCATCCATCTCTTCTGCGACTAACAAGCCATTATCTTGATCTGAACACGCAGCCTGATCTTGTCGTCCCTGGGAGCCAAATGCCAACCAGCAAAAGGCCATCGGCGGTTCACCAAGCAATTGTTGATTGAGCAAGATTAATCGCCGCGTCAGTGCATCGGTGACAGAGGTTAACACTCGGCCAATTTCTTCAGCTCTGGCATCGGCACTAATAAGATTTTGCAGCAATAGGGGAATTTGCTTACTGACGCCAATTAAACTGGCAAGATCCTGCTGCCGTTCAATCTCACCAATCAACAGTAGCGGTTGTGAGCCCTGCCCACGCAAAATGTCAGTACTGGTCACCATACCGATAGCTTTATCTTGATCGATAATCGGTAAGTGATGAATGTTATGCTCACTCATCAGCAGCATGGCTTCAAAAATCAAGGCATTGGAGGAGATCGAGATAGGTGAAACCGTCATGGCTTGATGCACAGCAACGCTGCCATCAAGCCCTGCTGCTAACACGCGATTACGCAAATCCTTATCGGTTAAGATGCCAACCAATTTATGATTATCCGTCACCAATAAGGACGATACTCGGCGATTTCGCATCAAGAGTGCCGCCTGAGTCACGCTAGCTTGGGCATCAATAACGATGGGAGTGGAAGACATTAACGTGCTGATCCGACTTGTGGTCGTCAGATCCTTTGCCTTAAAGCGGGCCTCATGGCGTAAACGCTTTGCGAAGGCGCGGGTAAAAAACTTATCGAAGTGACGACTCTCAGTCCTAAGACTATCAAACAAGGCTTGGGGCAGATGATAAACTAGACCGTCTTCAAGAATAGCGACTTTATTAACGACTTTTTCCCCTGATAACAAAGTAGAAAAGCCAAAAAACTCACCCTCGCCCACTCTATCCACCAACACGCCGTCAGGATCGCGCACCTCAAAGGCGCCGCTACGCACCATATACAACTTAGGCGAATTCGCGTCGAAATTAACATAACCAGAGGCTTTGCTGTAATACCCAACAGTAACAGCCTTAGCGCAGCGCACGACTACATCCTCAGGCAGAGCATCAAAGGGCACAAGTCCCTGTAGAAATTGCACTACGGGTTGTAACTCACTGGCATTCATAGGCAACACCTTTTTTAGGCGAATTTTTACTGAGATGTCATCACTATAGCCTGCATTGTCGCTACGCTACATTCGACTAAAGTCAGCCGCAAGCATAATAAAGTGACGCCCCACAGAGTGATAAAGGCTGGCCAAAGAGCCATAAAAAAGAGCGCCGAAGCGCTCTCTTGTGTTGATACTCACCATTACGCAGTAAGGTTAGTGGCCGCTTGCTTCACCCGAACCTTTAGGGAAACGAATCGATTCAACCATCTCCTGAACATGCAGTGGTGTTGCCGCAGTGACTCGACTCACTATCGCTGCTACACCGAAGTTCACTAACATGCCTACCATACCAATACCTTCTGGTGAAATACCCAGGAACCAGTTAGCCGCGATGTTAGCCGTTGGATCAACAAACTTGAAGTAGATGATATAACCAGCAGTAAACAGTAGACCCGTTAACATACCGGCAATCGCACCTTCTTTATTCATTGTCTTAGAGAAAATACCCATAACAATGGCAGGGAACAGTGAGGAAGCCGCTAATCCGAAGGCGAATGCCACCACTGCCGCCACGAAACCAGGAGGGTTCACCCCAAAGTAACCCGCAATCACAATGCCAATACCTGCCGCCAAGCGAGCGTATAGCAGCTCTTTTTTATCGGAAAGGTTAGGCATTAAATTCTTTTTCAATAGGTCGTGTGAAACCGACGTTGAAATCACCAATAGCAAGCCTGCAGATGTTGATAACGCAGCTGCTAAACCACCCGCCGCCACAAGGGCGATAACCCAAGCTGGTAAATTAGCGATTTCTGGCGTAGCAAGTACGATAATATCGTTATCAATCTTCATTTCATTTTTGCTAGCGGGATCTTCAATCTTACCTGACGAATAGTAAATTTTACCGTCGCCATTTTTATCATCCCACTTAATCAAACCGGTTTTTTCCCAGTTCTTAATCCAATCTGGTGCAGACTCATAAGCCACACCTTTAGAATCGGGACCGTTAATAGTTTCAATCATGTTCACACGGGAGAACGCTGCTAACGCAGGCACTGTGGTGTACATAATCGCAATAAAAACAAGCGACCATCCTGCAGTGATACGTGCATCCTTCACTTTAGGTACAGTGAAGAAACGTACGATAACATGGGGTAAACCCGCAGTACCCACCATCAAGGCACCCGTAATACAGAACACATCTATCATGCTCTTAGAACCGTCGGTGTAAGGTGCAAAGCCAAGCTCAACCGAAACGTTATTGAGTTTTTCTAACAAATACACACCGCTATTATTGCCTGCGGCATCCAGTAACTCAGCACCAAAACCAATTTGCGGTACTAAGTGGCCCGTCATCATCACTGAAAGGAAAATAGCCGGAACCATAAAAGCGAAAATCAGTACGCAGTATTGGGCAACCTGAGTGTAGGTAATCCCTTTCATACCACCGAGTACCGCGTAGAAGAACACAACCGCCATACCGATATATACGCCCGTATCCACATCCACTTCAAGGAAACGCGAGAACACAACACCCACGCCACGCATTTGCCCTGCAATATACGTAAAGCAAATAAAGATAGCGCAGATAACCGCGACTGTGCGTGCCGCCTGTGAGTAATAACGCTCACCGACGAAATCTGGCACAGTAAACTTACCAAATTTACGTAAATACGGTGCCATACAAAGGGCAAGCAATACGTAACCGCCCGTCCAGCCCATCAAGTACACGCTACCATCGTAACCGACGAAAGACACAATACCCGCTAACGAAATAAATGACGCCGCTGACATCCAATCTGCCGCCGTTGCCATACCGTTCACCACAGGGTGAACACCGCCGCCAGCAACATAGAACTCTTTGGTTGAACCCGCACGGGTCCAGATTGCAATCCCAATGTAGAGCGCAAATGAGAGCCCTACGATAATATATGTGAGTGTTTGAACATCCATCTCAAAGCTCCTTAGTCTTCTTGTACGTTATATTTTTTATCTAAGGCGTTGGCTTTTGCCGCGTAGACAAAGATAAGCGCAACGAATACATACATAGATCCCTGTTGTGCAAACCAGAAACCTAATTTGAATCCCATGAAATGGACTTCATTGAGTACATCAACCAATAAAATGCCGCATCCAAAAGAAACTGCCGCCCAAATGGCTAATAAGCTCAGTACGAGACGAATATTCTCGCGCCAATAACCCTTTGCCTTGTCGTTGTTTTCAAAACCCATAGTGACTCCCCTGTGCTGTTTTAATTTTAAGTCATGTTTAATCTAGCAACAGCTGGTGTGAGCACAATCACGACTTTCGTCTAACCCGTGATTCAAAACACTGTCTGCAAATAGCGAATAGAAACAAATTCAAAGAGTTAACAATGATATTACATTTCGATACGGTTTTAACTTTTTTAACAGGTTAGACCAATGTCGAACATGAATGAGTGGGATGCGAATGGAGAAAGAGGATTTTCAACCCATAAATAGAAATAACTTATTGTCTGAACTAGGGAAATTAGAAATTTAAATGACCTTTAATACAGCTCTAGACTGGCTAAAAATCAGATGACTTGAGGTTTTTAGCCTAGCTTATCGAGAGTTTTAATCATGAGTTTCTCAATCAATTAGAGACGTTAAATCTTTCATCAAACCTAGGTCAGCCCAATTGCTTACCGTTTCATTTCATCATGTTATTTCGTCAAAATGTTAGGGTTTGACTCACAGTCACCTTGCAGGTTAACAACAAAAAATAACCCAGCCTATGCTGGGTTACTCAATCTACCTTGAGGAAACGTGACTAAGCGTTACTCGCAAAAAGCTACTTTCATCGCATGATACATCGCGTGCCGTCCGTCTATAAAATGCCGTTACTTCGCAGCTAAAAACTTCACTAACGCCGCCAATTCTTCTGCGGTATGTGCGGTTGAGGTCAGCATATAACGGCCATTAACCAGTAATGACGGTACCCCCTTGATCCCAGCAAGCTCAGCTTGAGAGTCATAATTCATTAGGGTGAATTTAGCATCGACGGAATTCATCGCGGCATCGACATCATCCACCCTAGCGCCTTGGGCAATGAAAAAGGCTTTTACTTGCTCAAGGGTGGTAAATTGCTCACCTTTCTCATGAATTTGCTTAAAAATGGCACCATGGGTTTGCTTAGTCATCTTTAATTTTTGCGCCATATAATAGGCAAACTGGCTCAATTCCCAAGCGGGACGACCTGCACCAACGGGGGTACGCTCAAAGGCCACATCTTTGCCAAGCAGCTTTACTGTCGACTCAATGAGCGGTTCTTGCTTATAACAATGTGTACAGTTATAAGAAAAAAACTCCCGCAGCACTGGCTTTTGCGTTTCGGTAATGCCCGCCACAGTGACATAATCCTTGCCTTCTTCGAAACTTGCAGCCTGCAGGGCAAAACTGGCACTCAGCATTAATCCGCACGCAAATACTGCTATAGGTCGAACTCGATTAAACACGCCCATTATATTGTCTCTTTTTATTTGTCATTTTTTTAAATAAGAATTACACATTTGCTCAAGCAAATTTGGAACCCAAAGATAACCTAAAAGTTCGACTTTTACCTTTTACAGTAATGAACCTTTCTCAACATGCCGCTAGCATATCCAGCGGCGAAACATACTGATATCGAAAGCCTAAATCTGTGACAATCGCGTCAGCTTGGATGACTTTACTCGGCATAGATTGTTGATTAAATTCTGGCGCGACTAAACCTAGAGATTCGGCAGCAGCTTGATAAAACTCAGCTTTAGTCGGATGTGAAGGTGCGCAAAGATTATAAATCGGCGCCACTGATAATCCAGAATGAGTTGCCGCGAGAATTGCGCTAACGGCGCGCACACAGTCGCTAAGATGGACTAAATTTACCGCGACATTCGCTCCACTCACATCGGTTTTTCCAGCAAGAAAACGCCCAGGATGACGTTTAGGACCGACGAGTCCAGCAAAACGAACGATACAGGTATGGGGCAATGCTTGAAATAAAGCTTCAGCATCTAACAGCACTTGGCTATCGCTTGATTCTGCCATCGCATCGGCTTCTGTCATCAATTTATCTTGGGTCGGATATACGCCCGTAGTGCTGATAAACACAATCCGCTGATATTGCCAGCCTTGAGTTAATGAGATGAGTTGTTGTAATTCTTCAAGATAAGCAGCATTACCACGCTTTAGCCGTGGAGGAATATTGACCACCAGATAATCAGTCTGAAATAAACCGCTTAACGCCTGAGCATCGGGGGCAGATGATGCTTCGTGGCCCAATTGCAGCGGATAGGCTTCAATCCCGACTTCAGTTAATACCGATAATTCTTCGGCACTGCGCTTACAGCCAGTGACTCGATAGCCTTCATGAACAAGTTGCTTTGCCAAAGCAAAACCAAACCAACCACAACCGACCAAAGCAACACTGGATTTTACTGCGCTGTTTTCTGCTTTTACATTCGCCATATTAGCCCTAAGGGAATCACATCAGCGGATAGAATACGGAACTTAGCGCATAAGATTCAAGCTTGTAGCGAACTAAAATAAAAACTAATCCCTTTATCGACTTGTAAGGTACGAATAGCACCCTCGGACAACTCTTCCGCCTTGATGGCTTTTTGTACTGTCACGCCTTCATTACTTAAAAAACGCAGCGATGGCTCACTACCATCCTCTTTGCAGGCCCACACTTGGGGTTGACTCACATCTTTAGTCGTCATCATGACTTTTGCGATACAGCCATCGGAGAGTTTCACTATGGTTCCTGGTGGATAAATACCGAGAATTTTAACCAAAATAGCGATTAAAGATTCGGCATGTTTAGTGGCCCGATTCTTAAACAAATAACCTAAAGCGACTTGAGGGGAGGATATTTGTTGACCACTGAGCTGTTGATCGTAGTCATTTGCCAAACTCACGATCTGCGTAATGATAGGAATTTTATGATCAGTTAACCCATCAGGGAAACCTGAACCGTCAATAAACTCATGGTGGTGTAGCACAATGTGGAGTACTTCTTTAGGGAATAATCCGGAACGATTGAGCATGTCATAGGCGAAATTAGGGTGCATTTGCAGATAATTTGACTCATGAGGTGTTAAGGCTCCGCGCTTACGGCGAATAACATCAGGTACCTTAAGTTTTCCAATATCATGTAACAAACTACCAAGAGCAATATCACGCAGTTCCCTTGGGCTTAAATCCAGTGCATGACCCATCATCATTGCTAATACTGCCACAGAGACCCCGTGCTGGGTCACACTGACATCGTTATCATCCATTCCGACCAAAGTGAGGAAAGGTTTTTCAACTTCCTGCAAATGGCTTAGCAAGTCTTCTACCAATGACGCCGACAATCGATAGGCACCTTCGGGATCACTGGCTATCTTGCCAAATACATTTCGGCAGTTATTTACATTCTCAAGGAAACGCTTTTGGCTTAAACGTATCGCCTTACGGGTATCGGCCTTAAGATCTCGCTCAGGTGGAACTTCAATTTCATCTTCAACATCCTCATCTTCCCTAACAGTCTCCGATCCGGGATTCAATTCAGATAACAAAAAAACATAGGGAACGCCTAAGCCACGGATCATTTCGATTTGAGCGGCACTGCTAATATCAACACGGTTAAATAAAAAAGGGTGGTTCGTCCATGACAAAGGCAACTTGACTCTCATGCCAAGTTGAATTTCTGACAGTAACAACTTTTTTTGAGGTACTTTTGCCACGCAATATGACTCCTTTCAAATGTAATGTGGATATAAACAGATGGCCTCATCTGCGTATCCAACAGGGCACATTTAAGCTAAGTACATATAACTATAGATGATTCAAAGCATTCAATGGAGAAATAAGGTAAAAATCCTTATCAAACTGAGGGATAGAACACATCGTCATGCGCCCCACCGCTCAGATCTAAATAAAGTTATTATATAACAATACGATAAAAACTAAGGCTGAAGTTCTTTAGCTTCTTCTTTTGGCCAATCACGGAGGTAATAACTGAGTCGCTTCGATTTAATAAGATAAATACTCGACCAAAATAACATTAAAGCATCTAAAGCAAGACTCCAATGAAACAGAAATTGGCCATGGATTAACCGCTGACCCAACAAGACGCCATCAATAATCAACAGCAACCACAACCCCCATTTTAAATGCATAAAAATAGGTCTTAACCATTGAGGCGAACGGCGACGCTCAGCAATCACCACAAGATAAATCAAAATCGCGCCAAGTCCCGCCCCGAGTGCTAGCAAAAAATCTGACTTTTCAGGGTAAAAAATCCGCACTAACTCAGAACGATCACCCATCTGAGTCAGCGAGGCGATAAAAATACACCAACCACGCGCGAGATAAGCCAAAAGCGCATATAAAAAGATGGGCGGTTTAATGTGGCCTTTATCATCAAGCCAAGTGATGTGACTAAAATTCAAATAGGTTTCCAATCAGCAAAATCTAAAACAGCATATCAAGGAGATGGTGCCAATCGCGGTTAATTCAATAGCCAAAGCAGATAATCTTTCCGCACCTTGATTATTTTCAGACAAAAAAATAGCGCCTTGGGCCAGGCGCTATTTAATATCGGCTATTCAGCGGTATTCACCCCTTGATACAAGGCTGCAGCCGCTACAGCCAGCATTGAATCAACATCAAGCCAACGCTCTCTCAACTGACGCCAATCAAGCGTTCGCGGCGAGAAGGGCTAACAGCTCGTCTTCATCCATCACTTTAACACCAAGCTCCTGCGCTTTAGCCAGTTTTGAACCTGCCGCCTCTCCTGCCACTAAACAATCGGTATTTTTGGAGACACTGCCTGCCACTTTCGCCCCCAACGCCTGCAACTGCGCTTTAGCATCATTGCGATTGAGCTGATTTAAGGTGCCAGTCAATACCCAAGTTTGGCCTTTAAGCGGCTGTGCATCTGCACTAGGTGCTTGAATGGCGGGCCAATGCACACCTGCAGCAACTAAAGCATCAATAACTTCAAGGTTATGGGGCTGGGCAAAAAAATGGGCCACATGCTGGGCAACGACAGCACCAACATCTTCCACTTCAGTTAACTGCTCCACAGTTGCCACCCGCAGCGCATCTAGACTGGCAAAGTGCGCCGCCAGGTTTGCTGCCGTCGCCTCGCCCACTTCGCGAATACCTAAGCCATATAAGAAACGCGCGAGAGTGGTCGTTTTGGCCGCTTCAATCGCGGCAGCTAAATTGGTTGCCGACTTCATCCCCATGCGGTCAAGCATAGTCATCATGGAAGCAGTGAGCTTAAACAGATCCGCAGGACTTTGAACTAACTCTTTATCAATCAATTGCTCAACGACTTTGTCGCCCATGCCATCGATATCTAAAGCCTTGCGGGATGCAAAATGCTTAATCGCTTCTTTACGCTGCGCTTCGCAGAATAAACCACCGCTACAGCGAGCCACAGCCTCACCTTCTAGGCGCTCAACTAAACTGCCACATACAGGACAATTGTGCGGGAATACAATGTCAGTCGCCGTTTCAGGGCGTCTTTCGGGCACTATGGCAACAATTTGTGGGATCACATCGCCAGCGCGGCGGATGATCACTGTGTCACCGACTTTAATGCCTAAGCGGGCAATTTCATCGGCATTGTGCAGCGTTGCATTCGATACCGTCACGCCACCAACAAACACTGGCTTTAAGCGCGCCACTGGCGTGACAGCACCTGTGCGCCCAACTTGAAAATCAACGCCTTCAAGTTGAGTCATTTCTTCCTGCGCAGGGAACTTATAGGCAATCGCCCAGCGGGGAGATTTAGCCACAAAACCTAAACGTTGCTGCTGGGCAATATCGTTAACTTTCATCACTACCCCATCAATTTCAAAGGCTAAATCGCCGCGACGAGTAAGAATGTCTTTGTAGTAATCATAGACTTGACTTAATTCAGCGCAGACTTTGATTTCGCTACTAACGGGTAAACCCCACGACTTAAGCTGTTGCAACTGTTCAAAATGGGTTTTAGCTAAAGGATGGGAATCCGGCTCAACAACACCAAGCGCATAGGCATAAAAAGCCAATGAACGGGCAGCAGTAATTTTACTGTCAAGTTGACGTAGGCTACCGGCTGCTGCGTTACGCGGATTAACAAAGAGTTTTTCATCCTTGGCGCGCGCCCTATCATTCAAAGCTTCAAAAGCGGCTTTTGGCATAAAAGCCTCGCCGCGCACTTCAACGAGCTCGGGAAAATCATGACCGCGTAATTTAAGCGGGATCGATTTAATGGTTTTAACATTTTCAGTGATGTCTTCACCCACTGAACCATCGCCGCGCGTCGCCGCACGCTCGAGCACACCATGGCGATACAAGATACTCACGGCAAGGCCATCAAGTTTAGGCTCACAACAAAAACTCACCTCACCCACTTTATCGGTGACACGCTTATGGAAAGCACTGAAATCCGCCTCATCGAAGGCATTATCTAGGCTCAACATAGGCTTAAGGTGCGTGATTTGCTCAAACTTAGCCAGTGCCAATCCGCCCACCCTTTGAGTCGGTGAATCAGCGACAATCAAATGGGGATACAAGGCTTCTAACTTGAGTAAACGCTGCATCAACCTGTCGTACTCAGAATCGGTAATGCTCGGAGCATCGTCCACATAGTAACGAATGTTGTGCTCGTTCAGCGATTGGCTGAGCGCCTGCATCACCTGCGATGCGTTTTCTGGGGTGACGTCTTTAGACAGAAGTGTATCGATTTGAATGTCTTGCATATTCTTTATCCAGAATTCTTTAGATCACAAAAAGTAGATCACAAAAAATGAGGCCGCAATCGCGGCCTCATCAATGTATTAACCGCCAAGTTGCGGCGTCGGCTTAAGCGTTAGCGCGAATGCGGTGTAAATAATCTTGCTTAGTGAACTCACCCCAAGGTTGGCGTTGTCCGTCAAGCACGACCGCATCGATATCATCCGCGAGTTGACGCGCCGAGTTAAGCATAATCGAGAAATTCATTAGGGCGTCACCGTAGCAAGGCAAAGTCATGAAAAACACCACACCTTGGGTACTGAACTGCTCCATATTATCCGGATCAAACACGCCAGGCTTTAGCATATTCGCTATCGAGAACAATACTTTACCATTGCCAGCATTATCCACATGGCGATGGAAAATATTCATATCGCCATATTTAAAATTCAAGGTTAAGAAACAAGGTAGCAATTCGGCTCCGTTAAGCTGTAGACCCTCTTTAGCGACCACGTGTAATACCAGTACGTCGCGTGGTTCACCTAACTCATCTTCAGCGGCTTGTTCGACAACCTCTTCTTGATAGCTATCTTCTTTATATTCATTTTCGTCAAACAAGGCCGTTTGCTGCGGAGCTGCACTACGTAACGCATGTTCCTGCTCAGCCGCTTTTTGCGCGACGATAGCCGCATGAGATTGACCCATTGGCGGAGTTTGCGTGCTCACTTGAGTGTTCAAAACGGGCTCTTGACGCGAGACTTTCGGGCCACGGTGTTGCTCTTTTGCCACGGGTGGCTGCAAGCTAAAATCAGGCTGAGCTGTTACAGGCTCGTGTTTAGGGCCAACTTTCAACTCTGGTTTAAATTCTGCTGATTTAAACTCTTGTGGTTTAAATTCAGGCTTAGGTTCTAGCTTTACTTCCTGCTTCAAATAAGGATTGGTCGCAGGAGTTTCGTTGTTAGGTGCAAGTTCACCGGCTTTGCGCACGCGTACGGCGCCAATACCATCGGCATCAAACCCTTCTGAATCGATCCGCTTCGGACTCGGCTCACCTTTCTCAGCCTGTTTCTTATAAAAGTTGCTCATTGGGCTATCTTTCAATGACTTAGGCTGTTGTCTTCTGATAGACCAAAATCCATGCACCAGCACAGCAACTATGGCTATGGCGCCTAAAACGAACAATACTAGTTGCAAATCTTCCATTGGTTACCCTGTCTTTCTTCTAGTTATCCAGCGTCAGCCATCGCCACCGCTTGCTCTATGTCTACCGCAACTATACGAGACACACCGGGCTCGTGCATAGTCACGCCAATAAGTTGATCCGCCATTTCCATGGTTATTTTGTTATGGCTGATATAAATAAACTGTACGCTCTGTGACATTTCTTTTAGCAATCGACAGAAGCGTTCTACGTTGGCATCGTCTAATGGCGCATCCACTTCATCTAACATACAGAAGGGAGCAGGATTCAGCCTAAAAATGGCGAATACCAATGATAAAGCGGTTAATGCTTTTTCACCACCCGAAAGAAGATGGATTGTGCTGTTCTTCTTCCCCGGTGGTTGGGCCATGATAGTCACGCCCGTTTCTAGCAAATCGTCGTCAGTTAACGCTAAATAAGCTCGGCCGCCACCAAACACTTTCGGAAATAAGCGTCCGAGATCTTCGTTGACTGAGTCAAATGTCGTCTTAAAGCGGCTTCGGGTTTCCTTATCTATTTTACGGATCGCTTCCTCTAAGGTTGCAAGCCCTTTATTTAAATCGTCATCTTGATGATCAAGATAAGATTTTCGCTCACTTTGCTGTTCAAATTCTTCGATCGCCGCAAGGTTAATGGCACCTAAACGAACAATTTTCTGCCGTATTTGATCTAAATCACTCTGCCACTTGTCTGGCATCCCCTCTGCGGGCAAGTTTCCAAGGATTTCAGACAGAATGATTTGCTGTTCCTGCAAGGCTTCCAGCTGACTATTCGCTTGGCCTTTTATTCCTTCACGACGTAACTTTAACGTGCTCAGGCTTTGAGTCAAGTCCTCAAGCTTACCAAGCTCTTGTTTTTGCTTTATTCCTATACTGTTTAATGTGTCTGTGAGCACACTTTGCTGCTGACGAACCTCTTTTAAGCCCTGTTGTTGCTCATGTTGTTGCTTTAGTAACTGCGTTAACTGCTCAGTCAGCTGCACACTATTTTGCACCCCACTCAATTGGGCAACTTTGGCAAGTTCTGTTAACACAGACTCGCGGGAGTGGATGAGTTCATTGACACGCACTTGCTGTAATTCAATTTGCTCCGTGCTCACGGCCATGCGCATCGTCACGGCTTGCAAACCCGTCGCAGTGGCTGATAATTGACGTTCTACCTCAGTAATACGCCCTTTTAATGCTTGATGGCGCACACTATCAGCCTGTGTGTCTTGGATGAGTTGCCGCTGAATATCTTCACTAGCCTGCAGCGTCTCATCGAGCTCCATTTCTTGTTCTGCTAATAATTCGTATTGCTCGCTTAAGCGTTCAATATCAATCAAACTCGTACTTAAAGCCGCGTCGAGTTTACTTTGCTGTTCGACGCGCGCCTTCACTTGCTCGATTAAACCACTAAGCTGCATCGACTTAGTCGCTTTGTCTAACTGCCATTGATGTAATTTTTGCGCGCCATCGGTCAGTTGCAGTCTTTGTTGCTGCAAAATAGCCGCAAGATCTGTCATCTTGTCTTGCCGAATCTGCAGGGATTGTTGCAAATCGAGGATATTTTGCGCTAACTGAGCTTGCTCTTTACTGAGTTGCACCAGTGACTGGGCGCCCTCTGTTTTCGTGATTAAAAAACCTTGTCCCAGTAGATAACCGTCGGCGGTGACAATCCGTTGATCGGATGTTAGCTGTGGCAGCAGTTCTTTCGCTGCATGGATATCCTTTGCCCACTTAAGCCCCGCTAACCAAGGGGCGAGATTCACCTTAGCCTGTAAAAATTCACTTTGGCTTGATTGTGACGCTAACGCTTGAAACCCCATTTCAGTTTCAGTGACGCCAACGGGCAAGGTCAACAAGCCATTTAGGGCGAGTTCCGCCGCTGTTTCCCAACCATTTTCAACGGTTAAACTCTGCCATAACTGCGGTTTATCACTCTGCTGTTCTTGCTTAGTCAACCACTGTTCAACCAGCTCATGGCGCGCTTTAGTCGCGGTTAATTGCTGCTGAATGTGCTCAGCGCTATGACGGGCTTCATCTAAAGCTTGCGTACTTGCACTTACACTTTGTTCTTGCTGATGATTAATTTCATTTTGCAGTGTGAGCGCATCATCCAAAGACTCAATATCTTGCTGCAATGGTGTAATACTCGATGCGAGATCACCGTCCATTAACGCCGAAAGTTGCGCCTGCTGCTCACGACTTTGCTGCTGTTTGTGTTGCAGTAATTGCTGCTGATGCGCTAACTGGCTGCGACGTAGTTCAAGCTGCAACTTATGCTGAGAAACATCCGCTGCCTGTTGGCGCGCCACTTCGGCCTGCTGCTGACTGCGTTCTATGCTCATTTCCCATTGGGATTGCAGCTCATCCATGAGCTCTTGTTGCTCATCATGCTGTGGCCCAAGTTTGGCAAGCTCAAGCTCCAACGCGCTAAGACTCGCTTTATAGCCGTTAAGCTTGTCGGTATTTTGTTGGATATGCTCTTTGACTTGCGCCAACTGGGTTTCGAGCTGGGCGTCGCGCTGCTTTTGATTCTGTAGCTGTTGCTCTAACTTAGCGATTTCAGTACCAGTCAGATAATAGGCTTCAACGGCTCGCTGCTCTTGCTCCGCCAATTGCGCGAGTTGCACTTGCAGTTCAGTGGTTTGTAATTCATCTGTTTGCGCGAGTGACTGCGCCGCCGCTTGCTGTACTTCAATAGCACTTATCTGCTCAGATAGGCTCGCCATCTGAGCTTGCAACTCTTGATAGCGCATCACAAGGAGTTCAGCATGGGTCTTACGCTCGGCCTGTTTAAGCTCACGATATTGTTTAGCGGCTTTAGCCTGCTGCGCGAGTTTATCTAACTGCTTACCGAGTTCACTGCGAATATCGCCCAAACGCTCGAGGTTTTCGCGGGTATGGCGAATACGGTTTTCAGTTTCGCGCCGACGCTCTTTATAGCGGGAAATCCCAGCGGCTTCCTCAATAAAGGTGCGCAAATCTTGGGGTTTAGATTCAATCAGGCGGGAAATAGTGCCTTGCTCGATAATGGCATAACTGCGCGGGCCAAGACCTGTGCCCATAAACAAGTCGGTAATGTCTTTACGACGACACTTTTGACCATTGAGAAAATACCAAGACTCACCGTCGCGGCTCACCTGACGCTTAACGGCAATTTCTTCATAACTGGCATACTGACCCGCGAGGCGACCTTCTTTGTTTTCAAAAATAAGTTCAACACCCGCCACAGACACAGGTTTTCGCGCACTTGAACCGTTAAATATCACATCGGCCATAGAATCACCGCGTAGGTGCTTCGCCGAGCTTTCACCGAGCACCCAACGCACGGCATCGATCACGTTCGATTTACCGCAGCCATTTGGGCCAATAATGGCGGTTAATGCCTGTAAAAAAGGAATTTTCGTAGGATCGACAAACGACTTAAAGCCGGCAAGTTTTATCTGTTTTAATCTCATGGTGCCAGTTAGCGCGTCTCTGAAGTCTGGCCCGAAAATGAGCCAAGCGGTGCAAATGCATTCTGCTGGCAACTTTAACAAAGCAGGCAGCATTTTGTAACGCTTTTTATTGAATTCATGCGGCTTTTAGCTTGTCATCTGTCCATGAGTTGATCACAATCGCATATAGCTGTCGCTTAACTTTTTGGAAAAACGATATGACACAGAAAAAAACCTTGCCCTTCCCAGCCAAAAGCGGCGTTAATTATTTTCTCGATGGCTTTGGTTTAATCACACGTAAAGGCCTGCGCACTTTCGTATTTATTCCGTTAATGATTAACCTACTGCTGTTTGCTGGCGTCATTTATGTAGCCATAGGCCAGTTAGATACGCTATTCACTTGGATGAATGCCCAGCTCCCTGACTACTTAAGCTGGTTAAACTTTTTGCTTTGGCCCCTCGCCGTCACCACTATGCTGGTGATGCTTGCTTTTGTATTTAGCTCCGTCATGAACTGGCTCGCTGCCCCCTTTAATGGTCTGTTGGCTGAAAAAGTCGAGCAGTTGTTAACTGGTAAGCAGCTGAATACCGGTTCTGGTATTGATTTAATCAAAGACTTACCGCGTATCCTTGGGCGTGAGTGGATCAAACTCAAATACTATCTGCCCCGCGCACTGGTATTTTTGTTATTGTTTTTAGTGCCTATGGTAGGCCAGACGCTGGCGCCGATTTTATGGTTTCTATTCAGCGCTTGGATGATGGCGATTCAGTACTGCGATTATCCCTTCGATAACCACAAGGTCAGTTTTAAAGATATGCGCTTTGCCTTGAATCAAACCCGTGGCACCAGTTTTAGCTTTGGCGCCACTGTGACGCTATTTTCGATGATCCCCATAGTCAACTTTATCGTCATGCCAGTGGCGATTTGTGGCGCGACGGCCATGTGGGTCGATAAGTATCGTGAAGCGTATCGCAACCATGCCATCGCACCCGAGTAGTAACACCAGCAGTGCTGAGTCATGGCTCAGCACTGCGCCCCAACTTTTTAGACCCAATAACCGCCTAATCTCATCATGTTTCTCCCCCGTTAAAACCAACGCAAACCTTGTAACAATTACTCGCTATTGTTAACTTCACGTTTTCTGGCAAAATGCGCGCCACGAATGTGTTATTTGAGTCTTTTTTGTTGAAATCAATCTTAGCCATCATCTTATCTAGTCTTACTTTTCTACCTGTAACTTGTCTTGCTGGCTATGCCAGCCAATTTCAGTTAGCCATTCCAACACTTAACAGCGCTGCCAATATCGACGGTGAGTTGGACGATGCCATTTGGCAACAAGCTGCAGTCACAGAGCTCAAATATGAAACCCAACCAGGGGAAAATATTGCCGCATTAGTGAAAACCGAGGCGCGAGTCTATGCAACTAAAACCAGTCTTTTTGTGGCATTTACTGCCAAAGACATTAATCCCAAGCTCATTCGGGCCACACTCAAGGACAGAGACAAGCTGTGGAGTGATGATTTAGTCGGAATTAAACTCGATACTTTTAATAATGCCCGTTTAGCGTACCAATTTTTTATTAATCCCCTTGGCGTGCAATTAGACTCAATTGAAAACGAACTAACGGGTGAAGAAAGCGAAGCATGGGATGGTATTTGGAAATCCGCAGGCAAGATCACCGCCGATGGCTATCAGGTCGAAGTCGAGTTACCACTGAGACTGTTTAACTTTGACGACAAGAAAAGCCTGCAAGAATGGGGCTTTGAGTTAATTCGTTATTATCCACGCAATGAAAAACATCGCCTATCGACCCATAAGATTGACCGTAATACGAGTTGTCAACTTTGTCAGTTAGGTGTGGCTTCTGGCTTGGCGGGGGCAGAACAAGGACAGGATGTACAAATCACCCCGACTTTTATCGCCAACCGTAACGAACATAAACAGGCGGATGGCTGGGAAGCTGATAACAATCTCGAGCCAGGTGTAGACTTGCGCTGGGGCATTAATTCCAGCACCTTACTCAATGCCACCATTAATCCCGATTTTTCCCAAGTGGAATCCGATGCTGGCCAGCTCGATGTGAACAGCACTTTCTCCTTGTTCTATGATGAGAAACGGCCGTTTTTTTTGGATAATAAAGACTATTTCGACACACAGGTGAATCTGCTGCACACCCGCAATATTGTTGCACCTGACTATGGTATCAAACTGACAAGTAAGAGCGATGATCACACCTTAGCTCTGCTAGCGAGTAACGATAGCCAAACCACGTTTTTGGTACCGGGAAATTTAAGCTCAGAGGTTGCCTCGCTTGATCAAGAAAGTGTGAACCTTGCGGGACGTTATCGTTTCGACATGAGCAAAACCTTCTCCATCGGCGGATTACTTACCGCGAAAACAAGCAGTGACAACACTCACAATGGTACAGCAAATAACCCGCACTATGAGTTCAACAGCCAACCCGATTACCACAACTATGTCATTAGTCTGGATGCGAAATATCAACCAACACCACAGGACAGTTTCACTGCGCAAGTGGCCCAATCGGATACTCAGTACCCCACGGGAGTCTATCGTCAATTTTGCACTGATACTGAAAATGACCCTAGTAATGGGTTGCCCTGTGGCCAATCTCAGCTTGATTGCGAACTCGGTCACTGCCAGCTCAACGAACAAGTATTACGTAGCCAATCTGATAACCGCTTTGGCGGCAATTTATATCAGTTAACCTTTAAACACGAAGAGCGAAATTGGTTTGCTTACAGTGAATACAACGCAGTTGATCCAGATTTTCGTGCCGATTTAGGCTTTGTCGAAAAAATCGATTACCGCACCTTTGAGGCTGGTGCGGGTTTGATTTGGTATCCTACGGGCACCTTTAACAAGGTGGAATTAGCGGGAGATTGGGATATCACTCATAACCAAGCAGGCGAACGACTTGAAGAAGAGTATGAAGCCTACATCGAAATCCTCGGCGCATTACAAAGCGAAATCACCTTTGGTGTAGAAACCCGTGAACGTGTGGGCCCTCGCCGCGATGCTTCACAACTCACTATCGCCGGAAATAGTCAACTATATGATGAAACCCAAGTGTGGTTTTATGGCGCAGTAACCCCGTTATCGCCCCTGAGTATGGAGCTTGAAATGTACTACGGCGATGAAATTGATTTTATCAATGATAGGCTGGGCACTAAAACGCAAATGAACCCGAGTATCAATTGGAAAATTGCTAATGGACTTTCTATCGATATATCCCATCTTTATCAGCAAATGGATGTGGAACAAGGTGCACTTTTTACCGCGAATCTGAGCGATGTACGCCTCAACTGGCAATTCAGTCTACACAGTTTTATTCGCCTTTCTAGCATTTACACCCGGATAAATCGCAATGTGGCGCAGTATTTATATTCGGCGCCGCAGAGTGAGGAAGCGCATTTAGGCAATGAGCTCCTCTACGGTTATAAACTCAATCCGCAGAGTGTGTTCTACCTCGGATACTCTGATAGTTTACAGGCTAATGATGAGTTAAGCCGCCTGACGCGGGACGAGAAAACCTACTTTATGAAGTTAAGTTACGCATTGCTGCTATAAACAATCATTGCCTTAAACAGAAAGCAACTTAGGCAAACAACTGACATAAAAAGCCCACATCTTCCTCGATGTGGGCTTTTTATTATGGCGGTGAGAATCTTAGACCTTCTGCAGAATAACACTGCCAATAGAATATCCTGCGCCAAACGAACTCAATAAACCTAAATCGCCAGTCTTAAAGTCACCGGAAAACTTGTGAAATGCAATAACAGAACCCGCGGAAGCCGTATTGGCGTATTCATCTAGTACCACGGGCGCTTGTTCCGCAGACACATCATCCCCAAGCAACTTTCTCACTACAAACTGATTCATGTTGATGTTCGCTTGATGCAACCATAAACGCTTAAAAGACTGTGGCGTTAACGCTTGTTCGGCCAGATGTTCATCCAAATGCTGATAAATCATCGGCAACAGCTCTTTAAATACCTTGCGCCCTTGTTGGTGGAATAGCTTATCGGCTTGATGGGCCGCACTCGGATCGCAGCGGTTCAAGAAACCGAAATTACTGCGAATATTGTTCGAGTAATCGGTAAAACAGCGGCTTGAGAGGATCTTAAACACATGGTCAGACTGGGCTAAGCTTTGTTCTTCCAGTACCAGAGCCGTCGCCACATCACCGAAGATAAAATGGCTGTCACGGTCGCGATAATTCACCTGTGCCGAGCAAATCTCAGGGTTGATCACTAACACTCTTGAGGCAGAACCCGTAGCAATGGCATTAGCCGCGGCGACAATTGCAAACGTCGCCGATGAACACGCTACCTGCATGTCGTAACCATAACCCCGCGTACCTAGTGCACGTTGAATTTCAATCGCCATAGCAGGATACGCACGCTGAGTATAAGCGCAGGCAACAATCACTAAGTCAATTTGCTCAGCCTTGAGATTGGCATTCTTTAGTGCCATCAAGGCAGCTTCAAGGCCAATCTCAGCCTGCATCGATAATTCGTCACTGCTGCGCTCAGGAATCAACGGCATCATGACTTCGGGATCCAGAATGCCCTCTTTCACCATCACATATCTGTGCTTGATGCCTGAGGCTTTTTCAATAAACTCGCTTGATGAATAGGACAAAGCCGCAACATGGCCTTGCTCAATTAAGCCTGCATTTTCAAGATTGAAAATATCCACATAAGCATTGAAGCTCTCAACTAAGGCTTCATTGGAAATACTGTGGGGCGGCGTAAATAGGCCACTCCCCGAAATGACGACCTGTTTCATAAATGCTCCAAACGGGTACTGGTTGTAAGGTGAGCAGAGGATGCATCATCACTCGTAAGCACAGGTGCTAACTCATTTTGCCCCTGCGCTTGTTGCTCTAATCGTTGCTTTTTATGCATTTGCACTAAGTCTATCACGACTGTTGAAGATATTTTATCTTGGATCCCCTGCCGATTGGCATCCCAAAATATTTGCATAAAACCAAGTAAGCCTGTGGTAAAGCCTGCGGCATAGCCACCATAACGGCCAAACGCGGCCCATAAACTGATGTTGGCACCATCGAGCTGGATCACCCGAATGCCCAACATCTTCTTACCTAAGGTTTGACCATCAAATCGTGCAGTAAAGACGGTAAAGTAAAACGCTGCCCAACCAAAACCCAGCCCCATATCACTCAGAAAGCCTTTCACCCAAGCGACAACACTATGGCTTGTAGCTTCATCAACGGTTCTGAGGCGAGAATATTGCGAAGAGCTCACATTCACTGCATCAGCCGCACTTTGCAGCTGTACATCCGGCGAAATAGCTTGAATAGGCTGAAGTGGCTCAGGCGAAGAATCTGTTGTCGCCAACTCAACAGGAAGCGTAATAACAGGCCATAGGCTGCCATTAAGCACTTCCGCCTGTAACTTTTCACTGTCTATGGCAGGCAAACTACTGTTGGCTATGGTTGCTAGCACTATTTCACGTTGATCATTTTCTGTCATGCCCTTTGATCCTGAAGCGCTTTTTATCGCTTCATGTAGGGATTGAACTTGAGTTTTACCACAAGCATAATTATTGCACTGGCTCAACGACATCAATGCTGGTAGTGACGTAATGATTTGTTCACCTAATGCCAATTGTTGCTCTACTCCCTCACTGCTTTTAACGTCTGTTCCATTAAAATCAAACAGATTATTAGCGGTTGTCAGCAACATAAAAACCAACATCAGGGCATAAAGTCCCCACTTGAGTAAACGACCAAACTTACGACTGCGCTTTTCAATCCAGATAATACTGACCACCAGCAAGACAAACATCCAATCCATCTGCTCAGCTAACACAGTGATCAGCAAACCATCAATCAGTATGGCTAACATCCGCTTCAACGGTGTCGCCAATGGGGTGTATAACACGGATGCTGCAATGGTAAATGCCTTTGGTGTTACCATCGTTTTTGGATCTTTACCCAGATCCATTTGTTGCTGCTTCATCTTTGCGCTTGTCCGATACGAGTGATAGGCTAGTTTTACGATTGAGACATCAAGAAGTTATCCCTGTTAATGCCACAATCTTTTTTATGTTAGCAAGAGGTTAACACAGTTAAACTGGCTGCCAATCAGGGTTTGCGAATAACAGCACACCCTTTAATAACCAAATCGAATAAAGAAGAACAAACAATCACTTCTAAAAGCGCCACAGCAGATTATGATTCAGTAGTGCCAACATAGGAGCAAGCAATCCATGAGCAAAATTTTCGAAGATAATTCATATACTATTGGTAATACACCACTAGTACGTTTAAACCGTGTTAGCCAAGGTAAAGTGCTGGCCAAAGTCGAAGCCCGTAACCCAAGTTTCAGTGTTAAATGCCGTATCGGTGCCAATATGATTTGGGATGCCGAGAAGAAAGGTCTATTAACAAAAAATCACGAGCTGATTGAGCCAACATCAGGCAACACAGGTATTGCATTAGCGTATGTTGCCGCGGCCCGTGGCTATAAACTGACCCTTACCATGCCAAATACCATGAGTTTAGAGCGTCGTAAGCTACTCAAAGCCTTAGGCGCAACTCTCGTGCTGACTGAAGGCGCGAAAGGCATGAAAGGTGCGATTGATAAAGCGGAAGAAATTCGCCAATCGGCTCCTGAAAAATACATTTTATTGCAGCAGTTTAATAACCCTGCTAACCCAGAAATCCATGAAAAAACCACAGGTCCAGAAATCTGGAATGATACCGATGGTGAAGTTGATGTGTTTGTTGCCGGTGTAGGTACTGGCGGTACAATTACTGGCGTAAGCCGTTACTTGAAAAAAGTGGCCGGTAAAACCATCACCTCAGTTGCGGTTGAGCCAGCAGATTCCCCTGTTATAGCTCAAACCTTAGCGGGTTTACCTGTGCAACCAGGGCCGCATAAAATCCAAGGTATTGGTGCTGGCTTTATCCCAGGTAACTTAGATTTAGAATTGATTGACCGTGTTGAAGCTGTAACTAACGATGAAGCCATCGACATGGCCCGCCGCTTAATGCAAGAAGAAGGCATTTTAGTGGGTATTTCATCGGGTGCCGCCGTTGTCGCCGCCAACCGCATCGCTGAGTTGCCAGAGTTTGCAGGCAAAACCATTGTGGTGATTTTGCCATCGGCTGCCGAGCGTTACCTATCTTCAGTCTTGTTCCAAGGCCAATTCGGCGACGAAGAAAACGTTCAATAAACGACGTTTTATCGTCCTTAAAATACCCAGCTTTGGCTGGGTATTTTTATTTATGGCATTCCATTATTTAGATCTCGATTACAGAGCATAAACAAGTTACTGCTCAAGTTTGGATACAGCTCATAGTTCTTTGTATCTCAACTGGCTTTCACGGCTAACTTGGTTATAAAGAACGGACCCGCTCGCCAATTCATTCCTTTTTATGTCTTTTTACCGAACACCAAGTAATATCAGCGCCTTCAATGCAAAGTTTGAAGCTCAAAAAATTGCCTTTGGCCCCATTAGTTTCCAAGTCGCCCACTGCCTACTCAAATTCGATGTGCTAGCCCAAATAGATAACGCGGCCGAGCATGGGATCACTGCGGCCGAGTTAAGCCAATCCACCCCACTGAGTGAATATGCCTTGGGGGTATTGTTGGATATGGGGCTCAGTATGGGTCTCGTTTGGCAAAATGAAAATGGCTATGTGCTCGACAAAACTGGGCACTTTTTACTCCATGACGACATGGCAGCCATCAATCTTAACTTTGTGCAGGATGTTTGCTATCAAGGCCTTTTTAACCTTGATACCGCGCTACTAGAAGGCAAGGCCACAGGACTTAAGGTGTTCGGTGACTGGAATACCATCTACCCCGCCTTAAAAGATCTACCACCCAAAGCGAAACAGAGCTGGTTTGCCTTCGATCATTACTATTCGGATCATGCCTTTCCACAGCTTCTGCCATTAGTGTTTGCCCATAAGCCAATCCATTTAGTGGATATAGGCGGCAATACGGGCAAATGGGCACTGAGCTGCTGTGATTATGACGCGAACGTTGAAGTCACGATTATGGATTTCCCGGGGCAACTAGAGGTAGCCACACAAAATGCACTCGCACGAGGTTTTGCAGCGCGCGTGCATACCTTTGCCACCGATCTGCTGGACGACTCCCTACCCTTTGTCGAAGGCGCCGATACTTACTGGATGAGTCAATTTCTGGATTGCTTCTCAAAAAGCCAAATCCTGAGCATTTTACAACGCACGGCAAAGGCAATGACATCAAACAGCCAACTCTTTATCGTCGAAACCTTTTGGGATAGACAGCCATCGGCCGCCTCCGCCTATTGCGTAAATGCCACTAGCCTCTATTTCAGCGCCATGGCCAATGGCAATAGCCGCATGTATCACTCTAAGGATTTATTGGCCCTGCTTCACCAAGCGGGACTGTATGTGGATGAAGATACAGACAATCTTGGCCTAGGGCACACGCTACTGCGTTGTAAACTCAAACCTTAAGTTTAATAGCAACATTAAAGTAAGCAAAACTTATGTAATGAATAAAATTAATCAAATTTATTTATCATAGATACCCGCAGTACACTAAATACATCAAAACAGCGCCCCAAAAAAGCGATGTTAAGCATTGTCAGTATTGAGAGGTATTCAAAATGACTTCAAAACGCAAACGCTGGACATCCCACGCAGCTAAACTTCCCAGCCCTATGGCTGGGTTGGCACTGGCAATTGCCAGCTTAGGTTGGACATGGGAGAACATGACACCTTCACTTAATGGCGCAGGACAACTCACAGGTGCCATCATAGCCTCTGTGTTACTGTTATTGCTCATGGGTAAATTCATGCTTCATCCTAATATTTTAAAGGACGAGCTGAGTCACCCTGTGATTGGTAGTGTGATCCCCACCTTCGCCATGGGCTTGATGGTGGTGTCTAAATCACTCGGCGATTATTTCCCCCATGCAGGCTTAACTCTGTGGCTAGTCGCCATTGGTATCCATGTGATCTTCCTAAGCGCGTTTATCTATTATCGCGCCATTGATTTTAAACTCGAGCACATGGTTCCAAGCTGGTTTGTACCACCGATTGGCATTATCGTCGCGGCGGTGTCTTTCCCTGTGTCTGACTACCAATGGTTAGCAAATGCCATTTTGGTTTTTGGGATGTTGGCTTACTTAATCATGCTGCCTTTGATGCTCTATCGCCTCATTTTCTGTCAGGCGATACCCGATGCCGCTAAACCAACCATTGCCATTCTCGCGGCGCCCGCCAGTTTATCACTTGCAGGTTATCTGACCGTTTGCGAGCAGGCGTCGATTCCCTTAGTCGCCTTACTACTGAGCATCGCCATTCTGATGACCAGCATCATCTACTTGGCCTTCTTTCACCTACTAAAACTGCCCTTTAGCCCAGGCTACGCAGCCTTTACCTTCCCTATGGTGATCGGTGCAACCGCCCTCTTTAAAACCGCTGCTTGGTTAACGCAGTTCAATAACATGGGTGAGTTAGCGATATGGATAAAATACTTAGCAGAATTCGAACTGGTAATCGCCACCTTAGTGGTTGCCTATGTCGCCCTACGTTATTTAGGACACTACTTTCCACTGCAATTTAACGTGGTAGAGCACAAATCAGTTCTAAATAGCAAATAAACAGAACAGCTTTTTGTAAAAATAATTAACCATACAAATGAATTGTTCACTCAAAAAACTAAACAATAAACCGAAAGCGAAGTGAATAGATATTCACTTCGCTTTTATATTTAAACAGTCAAAATTAAATAATCAGAAATAGCATTTGATTAGTTTTTATTCTTTACAACATTTCATTCCATAATTTTACTTCTAGCTTACTGACGCGGTGTAAAAATATCACCATACAAAATTAAACCGCATGAAAACCCTTATTGATAACACTCCTCAATCATCCAATCTAAAATATATGGAATGACAAACCATATCGTTATTAATTTTTACTTTTTCACATAAAATAGTTTCAAACTATTATTGAAAACAACAAAATTAAAACACAATAAAATAAAACATTAGCAACAATAAAAAAACACAAAAAACCAATAATAAAAACAAAAAGCCAAATAAAAAACAAAACCCTCAGATTAAAACCTTATCTGCCACCAATTACACACACACCCTACTTATATCTGCATTTTAAAAAGAGAGTAAATAACAAATTTTAAACAAAACTCCAGCATGGCCAATGTTGCACTTGTTATTTTCTTGTGGTTATATCCTGAACTCAATTAAATGAGAGCTTAATTCTTTACATAAGTAACCATTTAAGAAAAATAAAAAATAAACATACAACATGTGTTAAGGGAGAATAAAATGCGTGCAAATTCTACATTAGCCAAAGCCGTTCGCTTTGCATTAATCAGCGGAGCAGCTACTGCCGCGTTAACCACTTCGATAGTATATGCAGCTGAAGATGGTGCCAAAGTTGAACGTATTGAAGTAACAGGTTCACGTATTAAGCGTACCGATATGGAAACCGCAACCCCAGTTACAGTACTAAGTGCTGATGATATGGCAAAACAAGGTTTTACTAATGTACAAGATGCATTGCAGAGCCTGACTTCAACAACAGGAGCAATGACAACTCAATCAGTACATGGTTTTACACCAGCTGCGTCATCAATCAGTTTACGTAATGCGGGTGCAAGCAGAACGCTAACATTGATTAACGGTAAACGTCTCAACCAATATCCTAAACCAGCAGGTGGTACAGACAACTTTGTTGATACCGCAAACTTACCAATGGAAGCTGTTGCTCGTATTGAGATATTACAATCTGGTGGTTCAGCAATTTATGGTGCAGATGCTGTTGGTGGCGTAGTAAACATTATTTTAAAAAGAGATTTTGATGGCGTCGCATTAAAATATCGACATGGTGATACTACTGAAGGCGGTGGTGGAAGCGATCGAATTGCGCTATCTCTGGGTTCATCTTCCGAACGTGGTAACGTCTCAACCTTCATCGAATTTACTGATACTGAGCGTTTGAATGCAACTGATAGAGCTGTTTTTGGATTAGATACAGACAAAGTACCTTATAGTAAATATTCACAATACAGCTCATATGGGGCTGGCATTACAGGTAAAAAACCTGCTGGTGGAACGACACCAAAAGGCCAACGTGTCCTAACTGCGAGTGAATGCGAAGCGGGCGGTTTTCTTTGGACAGGTAGCGCATGTGGCTTTGATCGCTCAAAGTGGCGCGATCTATCACCAGAAAGCACTCGTTTTATCAGTTCAACGAACTTTAACTATGAACTTGCAGATAATTTGAACTTTGTAGGACGTCTTGATTTTGCAGAAGCAAAATCAACAACACGTATCGAACCTATGGGTATCGATAACTACACAGTCAATGTTGCAGGAGACAAAGTAACTTTAGGTGTTGATTTAGATGATTCACTGACAAAAACATTCGACAAGAATACAGGTCTTGGTGGAGATTTTAAAAATGCCGAAAATGGTGACTACAACTATATTCGTCGTTTGCACGAATTCGGCAACCGCGCAGGAGAAACAAGTACCCGTAACTATTTCTTCACCGCGGGCTTGGAAGGCGTGATCGCTGATGATTATAGTTGGGATACATCCGTAAATTACGGCCGTACTAATGTGGATGTATTCAATAGTGGCTTTGCGACTGTGGGTGGATTATTTAATTATCTAGCTCAAGGTACTGACGGTAAATCACTGCTTGCGCCTATCAGCACAAATGATGTCAGCGGTATAGCGTACACTCCGTTTGAAAAAGCTCAATCAACTCAAAAAAATATTCAGGCAAATATCACAGGTCCAGCATTTGAACTGCCAGCAGGTTCAGCAGACTTTGCTTTTGGGGCGGAATATACCACTCAAGACTACTCATCAGAATCTGACTCAGAATCTGTTAAAGGCAATATTCTAAGCCGTGGTGGTTCATCAGGTGCTGGTGAGCGTTCATACTGGGCAACCTATATGGAATTAAAGCTTCCAGTTCTTGAGGACTTAACACTTGATGCGGCCTTACGTTATGACCGATATGATGATTTCGGTGGAAATTTGTCGCCGCAATTAACCGTAGAGTATCGTCCACTTGATGAATTATTAGTTCGTGGCTCTATCAGTAAAGTGTTCCGTGCACCAGATATGCATCGCGTATATGGAGATGCAACTAAAGCATATAGCAATATCATTGATTTTAAACAGTGCCAAGCTCTAGGTGGAACTCCATCTCAGAAAAATCCAGATCCAACACTGAACAAAATCTGTAATGAACTCAATATTGATATCACTACTGGTGCTAACAAAGATCTTAGCGCTGAAACAGGCTATACAGCCAACATAGGTGCTGTATATGGTGGCGATAGCTTAAATGCTTCACTCGATATTTGGGAGTGGAAACTGGATGACATGGTAAGTGACATCTCTGCAAGCAAAGCTGCTCGTGAATATGAAACTTATGCAAACATGATCACCCGTGACGCATTAGGTACTATTACTCACATTAATACCGTCGCACAAAACCTTGCTTATCAGAAAGTTCGTGGTATTGACTTAACCACTGGTTACGGATGGGATGTCGCTGACTTTGGTGAGTTAAAACTAAACTTTAATGGTACTTATATTCTTCTTTCTGAAGGACAAACAGATCCTACAGCTGCAATTGATGATGACATCGATGATGGTGGTTTACCGCAATATAAAGCCAATATCATTTTAGGTTGGTATATAAACGATTTTGAAACAACTTTAGGCGCTTACCACACAGCAAGAATGCATGGTGTTGGATATAAATCGTTTAAAAAAGCTGCATTAGATAAAGGTTTGGCATTCGATGAAAGTGCAAACGAAATTGCATCACAAACGAAGTGGAACTTAACATCGGCTTATAACATCACAGACGCAATTAAAGTGACTGGCGGTGTAATGAACTTATTTAATGTTGGACCAAACTTTGATCCAACAGATACAGCCTGGCCACACTATAACCGCTCATCATATGATGCGCGTGGTCGTGAATGGTTTATCGAAGGCGAAGTTAAATTCTAATATGGTGTTTATGAGTTAGAACCTAATCAAAAAACGGCATCTTCGGATGCCGTTTTTATTTACTTCATTATTTACACATCATAGTAAACCGACATAAAAATGCCCAGCTACCTGCTGGGCACTTTCACTTCAGACTGATAATTAAAGACGTTTTAGGAATGTTTAGTCAGCTTAATCTCACTCTGGTGCTGAGGTTTTTCAGTATGTGAATGTGGTGTAGAAAAGTGTTCATGATGAGCTTTGTGTGATTCAGCCAAGGTGACTTTACCCTGCTCTATCCACCAATAACCTAAACCAACAATCACACCGCCACCGACAATATTGCCTAAGGTTACAGGTATTAAATTATTGAATATAAAGTTTGCCACGGTTAAATCGGCAAATTGTGCTTGAGTAACCCCTAAAGACACGAAGAACTCTGGGCTGGCGATTGATTGGATCATCATGCCCATAGGCACCATAAACAGGTTAGCGATACTGTGTTCAAAGCCACTACTGACGAACATAGCCACAGGTAAAATTAACAGTAACGATTTAGTCAGCACATCACGGCTGGCAAAGGTCATCCACACACCTAAACACACCAACATGTTACATAAAATGCCTAAACTAAAGGCTTGGACCCAAGTATGGTGCAGTTTGTGCTGTGCCACTTTAAGGGCATTTAATCCCCAGTTACCACCATCGAGATCATACATAC
Organism: Shewanella sp. SW24; assembly: GCF_025653395.1. Taxonomy (NCBI): domain Bacteria; kingdom Pseudomonadati; phylum Pseudomonadota; class Gammaproteobacteria; order Alteromonadales; family Shewanellaceae; genus Shewanella; species Shewanella sp. SW24. The sequence goes on along the minus strand of NZ_JAKKSH010000006.1, from coordinate 157,145 downwards.
CTGCGGCAGTGATCAAGCAAACCATCAACAGAGCGCCGACAAAATTGCCGGCATACACGCGGCACCAACATTTGAGTAATTCAGCGCCAGTGACCTGTTTTTGTGCCCAGGCGACGGTACTGAGCACAGAACTGGTGAACAGTTCTCCACCGCAAACAACCACTAAAATTAAACCTAAACTAAAGGCTATTCCGCCAACGAAACGAACTAAACCCCAAGACGCATCGCCTGCGCCAGTGGTTACGGTTAAATAAAAAACAAAGGCTAAAGCGATAAATGCGCCAGCAAACACGGCTAAGCCAAAGGACTGCCAAGGTGCTTTAACCACTTTGCTTGTCCCGTAAATTTCAGCCTGATTGTAACAACTAAAATGAGCTGAAACCTGTGGCGCTTCATGTGCGCTGTTTGTCACAGTTGGAACTGATGACGATGGATTTGGGCTTTTCATTGCATAACTCCAACTTCAGATAAACAAACTTGAACGCGTAGCATAGGTATCTCCAGCAGCGCCATTGCGCAGATAACACGAATCAAAACCGAGATAATGATTTGCTTAAATGATGATTCACTAAAGTCTCGCTTTGTATCATACAACGCGCTTATGCTGTGAAGCAGATATTGCTAAAGCGTGATGCTATTCACACCCAAAATGTGAAAACTTTGAAGCCAAAAACACAAAAGGTTAATTGGTCTTACCATGACAGCCCGATTTTCATCGCGAGAATGTGGCTTAATTAAGATGGTATACAATGCATATCCTGCACGTTTCCATCTCATATTTAGCGAACTAACGCTTAAATTAATGCGCTATAGATTCAAGCAAACCTCAGCAATGACACATTAAATGACCAATAGCTTGATGCATGTATCTCGGTATTCATTAAATTGAACCCACTATAACCCATACTTTAGCATTTACAGTTTAGTCCAACAGCAAGTAACAAGTTGCCTGCATCATAGCAAACTACTGTATTTAGCCACTCTTTAACCCTTCCTGAATGATTTAAGCATTGCATGCTTTATTTGATGGCGTTATGACATGGCGTCTCCTAAATCGACACTAAGTTAGCAAATAAAAATAAATTAATACAAATAGCTAACATCAAACTTATTTTTAATATCATAACCACTGCGCCTACTGTGACAGCTCCCATTATCGAGCCGTGACTCCCACCAATCAAAATCAGCCTATACGAGGATAGATTTATCCTCGCTAAAGGTGGACAGTAAATGGGAACAATATAGGCAGGCTGATTTAAGAGATATGGGGTTCAGATGTCACACCAACTTAAAAAGCGTGCCGTATTCCCTATTGTGGTAAAAAAATGCTACCTAGCTAGCAAATTTGGGATTAACAGAGCATAAACCAAGCCGTTTAAGATGCGATAGCGACAGACCTATGTTAATATGCTTATGGACAATTGGTCTTACCAATTATAAAGATTTATCAGTAGCCGATAATCAAAGTAAGCGAATATTTGTCATCTTATCGGGTATCAATAGACAGACTTTTGGAGTGACGAGCGCTTCAAAATCCAGTTCCCATCATAGGGCGTCATCATGAAGGGAGCTTTATTTCAGGAATTAGCTATTGGCTTATACTCAGCATTGCTTAACGCTGATCGCCAATAACCTTTTATCTCAACCAGAAGGTATTAGTACGATGACCGACAAAACTGAACTGTTTGCCAACGCATGGGAAGGCTTTACTCCTGGCGATTGGAAATCTGAAGTCAATGTACGTGACTTTATCCAACAAAACTACGCGCCTTTTGAAGGCGACGAGTCCTTCCTCGCCGGTGCCACCGAAGCGACCACAAAATTGTGGGATAAAGTCATGGAAGGCATCAAACAGGAAAACCGTACCCACGCGCCTGTTGATTTCGACACTAAGATGGTTTCAACCATCACTTCCCACGACGCTGGCTATATCAACAAAGAATTAGAAACTATCGTTGGCTTACAAACAGACGCGCCGCTAAAACGCGCTATGTTGCCTAACGGTGGTATTCGTATGGTGGAAAGCTCATGCGCCGCCTACGATCGTGTACTGGATGAAGATGTTAAATACGTTTATTCAGAACTGCGTAAAACCCATAACCAAGGTGTGTTCGATGTTTACACCCCCGAAATTATGGCCTGTCGTAAATCAGGTATTTTAACGGGCTTACCCGATGCTTATGGCCGTGGCCGTATCATTGGTGACTATCGCCGTGTGGCACTTTACGGTATCGATTACCTGATGAAAGATAAGTTTGCCCAATTTAGCTCACTGCAAGCGCAGTTCGAAGCGGGTGAAGAGTTATCTAACGTTATCCAATTACGTGAAGAAATTGCCGAGCAACACCGTGCATTAGGCCAAATGAAGAAAATGGCTGCCAAGTATGGCTTCGATATTTCTCGTCCAGCGACCAATGCACAAGAAGCGATCCAATGGACTTACTTCGGCTATTTAGCTGCAGTGAAGAGCCAAAATGGCGCTGCCATGTCATTAGGTCGTACCTCTTCATTCCTCGACATCTATATTGAACGTGATCTGAAAAATGGCACCTTAACTGAGCAACAAGCTCAGGAAATGGTTGACCATTTCGTGATGAAATTGCGTATGGTGCGTTTCCTACGTACCCCTGAATACGACGAATTGTTCTCAGGCGACCCAATTTGGGCGACGGAGTCAATCGGCGGTATGGGCTTAGATGGCCGTACGTTAGTGACGAAATCAAGCTTCCGTTTCTTGAACACCCTTTACACTATGGGTCCAAGTCCAGAGCCAAACATCACAGTATTATGGTCAGATAAACTGCCAATCGGTTTCAAAAAATATTGCGCCAAAGTGTCTATCGACACTAGCTCAATCCAATACGAAAACGATGACTTAATGCGTCCAGATTTCCAATCAGACGACTATGCAATCGCCTGTTGCGTGAGCCCTATGGTTGTGGGTAAACACATGCAGTTCTTCGGTGCTCGCGCTAACTTAGCGAAAACCATGCTGTATGCGATTAACGGCGGCGTAGACGAAAAACTGAAAATCCAAATTGCCCCTAAAGCAGACATGATCACAGACGAAGTGCTCAACTTTGATGATGTGATGAATCGCTTAGACGGTTTAATGGATTGGTTAGCGACTCAATATGTCACTGCACTGAACTCAATCCACTACATGCACGATAAGTACTCTTACGAAGCCGCGCTTATGGCGCTGCACGACAGAGACGTACGTCGCACTATGGCTTGTGGTATTGCGGGTTTATCTATCGCAGCCGACTCACTGTCTGCCATCAAATACGCCACCGTAAAACCGGTTCGTGATGAAAACGGCATAGCAGTTGATTTCGATATCAGCGGTGATTATCCAAAATTTGGTAACAACGACCCACGTGTAGATGATATCGCCTGTGACTTAGTTGAACGTTTTATGGCGAAAATTCGTGACCGTAAAATGTATCGCAATGCGATCCCAACGCAGTCAATTCTGACCATCACCTCAAACGTGGTTTATGGTAAGAAAACCGGTAACACACCAGATGGTCGTCGTTCAGGTGCGCCATTTGCACCGGGTGCAAACCCTATGCATGGCCGTGATGAAAAAGGCGCAATCGCTTCATTAACCTCAGTGGCAAAACTCCCATTTGCCCACGCTCAAGACGGTATCTCTTATACCTTCTCAATCGTGCCAAATGCGCTGGGTAAAGATGATGATGCTCGCCGTACCAACTTAGCGGCATTGATGGACGGATACTTCGACCACAATGACAAAAAAGAAGGTGGCCAACACTTGAACGTCAACGTGATGAACCGCGAGATGCTCGAAGATGCCGTTAAGCATCCAGACAAGTATCCACAGCTGACCATCCGTGTTTCTGGCTATGCAGTGCGCTTCAACTCACTGACGCCAGAACAACAACAAGATGTGATCACGCGTACGTTCACAAAAGGTCTGTAAGCTAAATTAGTCAAGGCTGTAGTACACTGTGCTACAGCCTCACTTATTTTAACAGGAGTCACAATGGCAGTTATCGGTCGGATCCACTCGGTGGAATCCTTTGGCACAGTAGATGGTCCCGGCATACGGTTTATCACCTTTATGCAGGGCTGTTTAATGCGCTGCCAATATTGCCACAACCGTGACACTTGGGATCTTGATGGTGGAAAAGAAGTTCTGGTCGATGAGTTAATGAGCCAAATCATCAGCTATCGGCCTTTTCTCGATGCCAGCAATGGTGGTGTTACGGCCAGTGGTGGTGAAGCCATTTTACAGGCCGAATTTGTCGCCGAATTATTCACGGCTTGTCAGCAAGAAGGTATTCATACCTGTTTAGATACCAATGGTTTTGTACGTAAGTACACGCCAGTGATTGATGAGTTACTCGACCATACTGACTTGGTCCTGCTCGACATCAAGCACATGGACGATGAAAAACATATTGAGTTAACCAAAGTCAGCAACCATAGAACATTACAGTTTGCGCAGTATTTGGCAGAGCGTAATCAAGCGACGTGGATACGTTATGTCGTAGTGGGCGGATTTACCGACGATGAAGCATCGGCATTACAACTGGCCGAGTTTATCAAGCCCATGAAAAACATTGAAAAGGTAGAGTTACTACCCTATCACGAATTAGGTAAACATAAGTGGGAAGCCATGGGCGAAAGCTATCAACTCGATGGGATATCCCCCCCGAGTCGAGAAACCATGGAAAAGATCAAAGCGGTATTTGTCCAACAAGGGATTAACGCGATTTATTAATCCACAGTAATAGAAAGCCAAAACGGATAACCGCGGCAACGGCCTAAAGTTCTTCCCAATAACTGGCATCTAAACGCTCAAAGGCTATTTTTAAAATCAGTGCCATATCGAGGTAACAGGCCTTAGCGCCTAACGTGTGGCAATTGATACCCATGGATGACAACTTCGCACTCAACTGGTTAATCCAGTCGAACAGCGTTAACGGTAATGGATGGCGAGCTCGCCAGCCTAACCACAGCAGCCCCTGTAACGGTAAGCTGATGAAAAATAAACCGAGAGTGACAGCTTGGGGCAGAAATGCCCAACCGTGAATATACAGCTGGCTCATGCTCACAAAAATCGCCAGCACTGGCATCACCAGTATGGCAAGCTGAGTCGCTCGGACGACCCGATACTCAGGAAAATAAAAACCCAGTTGTCTAACCATAGGCCAAGTCTTCATATACTGATGACCATCACCTAAGGTTTTGAGGATCTTAATGCTCAATCTTAGACACCAACTACAATGGAATACTGCTCTTACCATAGCACAATCTGGCGAATCGCCCCAAGACTGATATGGTAAAAACACCGCAGTTCCTCATTATTTTGAATCGTTATATTAAACACAATGGCAAAGGGTTTACACATGTCAAATAAACTGGTTTTAGTTCTCAATTGCGGTAGCTCTTCTCTCAAATTTGCCGTCATTGACGCGCAAACAGGTGACGACCAAATTTCTGGCTTAGCTGAATGTTTTGGTTTAGAAGACTCTCGCATTAAATGGAAAATCAACGGCGAAAAACATGAAGCAGCCTTAGGTGCATTTACGGCTCACCGTGAAGCAGTTGAATACATTGTTAATAAAATTCTTGCGGAACAACCTGAATTAGCAGCAAAAATTCAAGCCGTTGGCCATCGTATCGTTCACGGTGGTGAGAAATTCACTCGCTCAGTGATCATCGATGAGAGCGTGATCAAAGGTATCGAAGACTGTGCTTCATTAGCACCACTGCACAATCCTGCTCACCTTATCGGCATCCGCGCGGCAATGGCCTCTTTCCCTAAATTGCCACAGGTTGCTGTATTTGATACCGCTTTCCACCAAAGCATGCCAGACAGAGCTTATGTCTACGCCCTGCCTTACAAGTTATACCGTGAACACGGTATCCGTCGTTATGGCATGCATGGCACGAGTCATTTATTCGTTAGCCGTGAAGCGGCAAAAATGCTCAACAAGCCAATTGAAGAAACGAATGTTATCTGTGCTCACTTGGGCAACGGCGCGTCAGTGACTGCCATCAAAGGCGGCAAAAGTGTCGACACCTCTATGGGCTTAACCCCATTAGAAGGTTTGGTCATGGGCACACGTTGTGGTGATATTGACCCTTCAATCATCTATCACTTAGTTCATCAACTGGGTTACACCTTAGAAGAAGTGAATAACCTGATGAACAAGCAAAGTGGTCTGCTGGGTATTTCCGAGCTGACCAACGATTGCCGTGGCATCGAAGAAGGTTACGCAGACGGTCATAAAGGCGCGACCTTAGCCTTAGAAATCTTCTGCTACCGCTTAGCCAAGTACATCGCCTCTTACACTGTGCCACTGGGCCGTTTAGATGCAGTCGTCTTCACCGGTGGTATTGGTGAAAACTCAGATTTAATCCGTGAAAAAGTGCTCAACATGCTGGAAATATTCAATTTCCATGTCGATAGTGAGCGCAACAAAGCGGCGCGTTTCGGTAAGAAAGGTATCATCACCCAAGATAAAGGCACGATTGCCATGGTGATCCCAACGAACGAAGAATGGGTTATCGCCGAAGATTCCATTAAACTTATCAACAAATAAAAAGACCTAAGCCGTTTGCTCACCCAAACGGCTTTATACCTTACGTAGCCGTACTCACAAGCAAATTTGCAGAAACTCTTCTGCCAAAAACCATCGAAACTAGAGGTTTTTATGTCTCGTAATATTATGTTAATCCCCATAGGTACCGGAGTCGGCCTGACCTCCTTAAGCCTTGGGATGGTGCGCGCACTGGAGCGCCACGGGGTTAAGGTTCAGTTCTTTAAGCCTATTTCTCAGCTTCGTCCAAACGATAATGGCCCAGAACGCTCGACCACTATTCTGAGCAAATCGCCAACAGTAAATCCCTTAGAGCCCTTCGACATGGCCCATGCCGAAGCCTTAATCCGCGCCGACCAAATCGACGTCTTAATGGAGCAAATCATTGCCCGTGCGGCCGATTGCGCTAGCAACACAGAGACCTTAATTGTCGAAGGTTTAGTGCCAACGCGTAATCATCCCTTCGCCGATGATGTGAACTATGCCATCGCTAAAGCCATGGATGCCGACGTGATTTTTATTGCCACACCAGGCAGTGATACGGCCACAGGGCTAATGAATCGCCTCGAAATCGCCTATAACTCTTGGGGCGGAAAAAAGAATAAACGCTTAATTGGTGCTGTGATCAACAAGATTGGTGCCCCCGTTGACGACGAAGGTCGCGCGCGCCCTGATCTATCTGAAGTCTTTGATCACCAAGGTGTTCAACGCTCAGATGCGGCCAGCATGTTCCAACTGCCGGGTAAAAGCCCACTGCGTATCTTAGGCAGCGTGCCCTACAACCTTGATCTTGTCGCTCCTCGTGCGTCGGATTTAGCGAAACATTTAAGTGCACGCATTCTGAATGCTGGTGAAATGCATACTCGCCGCCTGCGTAAAGTAACGTTTTGTGCCCGCAGTATTCCGAATATGGTCACTCATATTAAGACTGACTCCTTGCTTGTAACCTCTGGCGATCGCTCAGATGTGATCGTATCAGCCTGTCTTGCGGCCATGAACGGCGTAAAAATTGGTGCCCTGTTATTAACTGGTAGCTACGAGCCGGAGCCAGAAATTCTTAAGCTGTGTGAACAGGCCTTTGAAACTGGTTTACCTGTGTTCTTGATCGACAGTAACACTTGGCAAACCTCGCTCAACATTCAACGTTTCGACCATGAAGTACCCGTCGATGACGCGGTTCGTATCGATCTGGTGCAGGATTATGTGGCCAGCCACATCGACCAAACGTGGATTGAAAGCGTGACTAAAAACTCACCCCGTGAGCATCGCCTGTCACCACCGGCTTTCCGTTACAAACTCACGGAATTGGCGCGCGCCGCCCACAAGACTGTGGTGCTGCCTGAAGGTGATGAGCCGCGTACCATTAAAGCGGCGGCCATTTGTGCCGAACGCGGTATCGCTCGCTGTGTACTCTTAGGTAAAAAAGAGGAAATTCTGCGTATCGCCGCCCAGCAAGATGTGGTGCTTGGCGAAGGCGTGATCATTATCGATCCTGAAGAGGTGCGCGACCGTTACGTAGAACCTATGTTGGAACTGCGTCGCAGCAAAGGCTTAACTGAAGTCGTTGCCCGTGAACAGTTAGAAGACAACATGGTGCTCGGCACTATGATGTTGGCGCAAAACGAAGTCGACGGTATCGTTTCTGGTGCGGTTAACACCACAGCCAATACCATTCGCCCACCACTGCAATTGATCAAAACAGCACCGGGCTCAAGCTTAGTTTCATCCATCTTCTTTATGCTGATGCCGGATCAAGTGCTTGTTTACGGTGACTGTGCGATTAACCCAGATCCCAATGCTGAGCAGTTAGCTGATATCGCCATCCAATCGGCAGAATCAGCAAAAGCCTTTGGTATCGAGCCAAGAGTGGCGATGATCAGCTACTCAACCGGCAACTCAGGTACAGGTTCTGATGTGGATAAAGTGCGTGAAGCAACCCGTATTGCCAAAGAAAAACGCCCAGATCTGATTATTGATGGTCCATTGCAATACGATGCGGCGGTTATGCCAAACGTTGCACGCTCTAAGGCACCTAATAGCCCTGTCGCTGGTCAAGCTACCGTTTTCGTGTTCCCAGACCTTAATACAGGCAACACGACTTACAAGGCCGTACAGCGAAGCGCCGATCTGATCAGTATTGGTCCTATGCTGCAAGGTATGCGCAAACCTGTGAACGACTTGTCTCGCGGCGCGTTAGTCGATGACATCGTCTACACTATCGCCCTAACGGCAATTCAAGCCGCACAGAACGACGCAGCTAAAGGCTAACAGCATTAAATCTGCATAGCGTTACGTACAAAAAAGCACTGGTTATTACCGGTGCTTTTTTTATGCTCAAATTTAGCGTAAACCATACCGTTGATCGCAAGAATCGCTTAATGGATGAGTCGAAATTGCAAAAGATAAAGAGAAAAACGAGAAATATCGAATTATGCAGTGTGAATAAGCTCGGCAAATTGCGAAAAATATCCACAAGTAGAAGTGGAACATAATGGAAAGCAGAAAAGCGTCACTTTTTAACCAGCAAATAAAGCAAGACAATATCAGTGACTTACAAAGTATCACTGAAGTCTTCAACATAGTTTTCCACAGTTTCTGTGGATAACCTTTTTATATGGCTCCTAACTATATGCCACACACATGAGGTTTGAGTCAATGCTTTTCACAATAGACTGCGAATCACGACAAGACTTGTACATTACAGCTAAAATCGCGATACTCGGAACAAATTCCAATAACTAAAACTTATGCGAACTCTATTATTTTTCTCCCTCCTGTTCCTCTTCGGTTGTGGCGATCCCTCAACGCAAGAGCAGCGCCAGTTATCACCGGAAGAAGTGAGCTTAGGCTTTTTTCAAGCGATTTATGTTGATCGTAATGTTGAACAAGCCAAGCAATACGTCGACGATCCCATTAAACAAGTGCTCACCCATTACCACATTGCCGCAGCCGTACAGCGTAATATGCTAGGCCTATCTATGACCAATGTTGAAATGGAAATTGATGATATCGATATCGACTTCTTCCGCAAATTTACCAAAGACGTCATTGTTGTGGTCAAAATGAAAGGTCTTAAAGGTGGTCAACCATGGATTGATGACAGGACCATACGCCTACACAAAATTGGTAGCCAATGGATTATCGTCGAACTTCTGCCTGAAAAGCGCAAAGTTAACGGTTAACCCCCTTTCTTGCCTGCTTTCACCGCGCATACCTTGTCATACAATCATTCTGCTTACTTTCAACCAAAAAAATAGCAACCCTAAGGTTGCTATTTTTTGTGCTTGTTCTGTTATTTCCGACTCATAAGTACCGTCAGTTTAATCGTTATCGATTAAGCTTGGATCACTTCTTCTTCGCTTTCAACAGGTAAAGACGTTAGTACATCGTCTTTCACTTGATAATAAGCATTTTCGTATTCATGAACTTCCATAACAACTCCTGCTTGATTGGGTAAGGTCGCAGAGGCTTGCCATTCTATGCTGACATTTTGCCTATGAGGAAAGGGATACATTCCGTGGGCGGGAGTATAACAAAGCAAAAGTTATAATTACAGAAAACTTTCAGTTTTGTACCACAAAGCATGGCATTTAAGGCTGATTGTCATTTAAATAGCTCAAAATCAGTGATTAAACATGAAAGACTTTCACTTTCTACGAGGATATTGAGGCCATGCTGACGCCATTTCATCATTCGCTTTATACACAAAAGCGATTAACAGAAATCGCTTACATAAAATGAATCTAGGGAATGCCATTAGATGTTCAGGGCAGGCTTTATGGTGAAATTTCTACCCTCAAACACTTAGACCAACATCAAGTCAGTAAAGTGATTGAAACCTATGGGCGATCGCAGCTATCTGAGCGATTAAGCTACTGAAGAATAAGTGCTGTGTAATAAGCGACAGTGTAGAAAGCTAAACACTCAACCTAAGCCGACAAAAAAGGCCAGTTAATACTGGCCAGTTAAGTTAAATCAGGCCTAGGCTTGAGTCGATAAGCGGTAGCGAAGCACCTTAAGTGACTTCTCTTCCGACACATCCATAAAGGCTAGCGGATTGGCTAAGCGCTCTATGTATTCGAGTGCAGGTGCAGCTTCCGCTACCTGTTGACGCAGGAAAGCGGTATCGAGTTCAGGTGCATTTAGACACAGTAATACTTCGCCATTCTCGGCAAGCAACTCAGGTAAACGCCTAATTAAACGCACATAATCCTTAGTCGCGACAAAACTGCCCTTCTGATTGCTCGGTGGATCGGCAACAACAATGTCGTAGGGACCGAGCTTTTTCAGTTTGCCCCAAGATTTAAAAATATCATGGCCTAAAAAACGGGCTCCCGCGCTAAAGCCATTCAGCAAATGGTTCTGCTTACCTATGCCTAATGCGCCTTTGCTCATGTCCATATTCACAACTTCATCGGCGCCCCCTTGTAATGCCGCGACCGAGAAACCACAGGTATAAGCGAACAAATTAAGCACCTTTTTATAACGGGCGTTTGCTCTAACCCACTCACGACCATTAGCCATATCGAGGAAGAGTCCGTGGTTTTGTCCGCGCATTAGGTGCACCTGAAACCGTGCACCATTTTCGCTAACGATATGCGGCTCAGGCACTTCACCTTGCAATAATTGGGTAAACGTCTCCCCCGCACTACGGTATTGGTAGACTAAATTCAATTGGCTATCTGGCCTAATAGCTTGCCAGCGCGCTGCAATCGCCTGTTTGCAGAGGGTTAAATCCGTATCCTCCAAGGGAGTAAAGCTGGTCAGCAATAGTACGGGTGCAAACCAATCTAAACATAGGTGCTCACAACCCACGTAATGCCCACCGCGGCCGTGGAATAACCGCACCGCATCATCACCTAACTCAATTGTCGCTAGCGCTTGTATAAAACTTTGCATCTTCTACTACTTACTCTCAGTTGCACTTGTATTGGCTTCATCGCCATTGGGAATTGAATTTTCCGTGTTACTGGCCAAGAACTTATCTTCGATATCGTCCGATAATAAAATGGCTAACCAATTACCACTCTTACTCGATTCGAGGGCAATTTTAACCACCATAGTCAATGGCACTGACAGCAACATGCCCACAGAACCTAATAACCAGCCCCAGAAAATTAATGATAAAAATACCACTAAGGTCGATAACCCCAGGCCGCGCCCCATAAATTTAGGCTCAATGATATTGCCCATCACCATGTTGGCACCCACGTACAAAAGTGCAGTCCCCCCCGCAGCCGCAGGGCCAAGCTGAATAAAGGCCAACAACACCGCTGGAATGGCGGCAATGATAGAACCAATATTGGGAATGTAATTAAACAGGAAAGCAATCACCGCCCATAACATGGCGTAATCCACGCCGATGAAGGTCAACCCCACACCAACAATGATCCCAGTAGCCAAACTCACTAAAGTCTTGATCACCATGTACTGATTCACAGATTGTAAAAAACGGTCAATCTGCTTTAAGCGCATATCAGGATCGTCCAATGCCAGATGCAATTTCTTTGGCAGCGACTGAGCTTCAAACAGCATAAAGACGATAGTGAGGATGATCAGAAATAAATTCGCCATCACATTGCCGACACCCGATAGCATATTCGTGGTCATAGACAAGGCCATACCTGGGTCAAAATAGGCTAATACCTGATCCTTCGAAATCTGAATATTTAATGCCTGTAATTTATGGATAATCCACGAAAACTGCTCCACCAGCTGATCGCGATATTGGGGCAATTGTTTAGAAAACTCATTGACAGAACTGCCGACGACTGAGGCTAACCATAGGCCCATCAACACAATAAAACCCATCAAGAGAATTACTGCCAGCCATTTAGGCACACGGAACTTTGTCATCAAACCGATTGCAGGATTACAAATCACCGCAAGAAAACTGGACAGCACAAACGGCACCACAATCGGGCTCGCCGCCTTAATCCCTGCCAAAATAATCACTACAAAGGCCATAACCGCAAAGCCACGATAAGCAGCAGAGGGCGCATTAGGTCGAGTCATTTATTAAAAATCCTTCTTGATCTTAGATAAAATTGTTAGGCTAACCCTTGAAACCACTTAACCTCAGAAACTTTAGCTTAAGATAGCCATTTGTCATTATGAAACCAGAAACCGCGATTATACGCATTAAAAACTTAAGACTTCGTACTTTTATTGGCATTAAAGAAGATGAAATCCAAAATCGCCAAGACGTGATCATTAATGTCGTGATCCATTATTGTGCCGAACGTGCCCGCAACAGTGACAATGTCGAGGATGCGCTCAATTACCGCACAATCACCAAAAAGATCATTGAACTGATTGAGAATAACCGTTTCTCATTACTCGAAAATCTCACCAGCCAAACGCTGGCCATCGCCAGTGAGCATCCTTGGGTTGAATTTGCCAGTGTCGAAATCGACAAGCCCCATGCACTACGCTTTGCCGATTCAGTCTCGATGGAGTTATGTTATCAAAAATAATCTGGCTAAAAATACTCCGACTAAGTGATCGTTGCACACCGCATTTTGGTATATATCCGCAGAGCTTAACCAATTAAGAGAGGTTCCATGAATATACTGATCACCGGCGCAAGCGGCTTTATTGGTCGCCAATTAGTCGAACGACTGGCGCCATATCATCAACTGACGTTATTAACTCGCTCAGTGCAACAAACACAAAAAGTGCTCGGTAGTCAGCACCATTACCTCGAGAGTCTCGATGCGCTAAGCGACTTAAATCACATTGATGCCATTGTAAATCTTGCGGGTGAACCCATAGTCGCTAAACGTTGGAGTAAAAACCAGAAGCAGCGCATTTGTGATAGTCGCTGGAATATTACGGCAAGATTAACTCAGTTAATACAACAGAGTAGCACTCCTCCTCAGATCATGGTGAGTGGTTCGGCAGTAGGTTATTACGGGCGGCACGATGATAAATTACTCGATGAGTCTAGTGGCGCCCATGTTGAGTTTAGCCATGACATCTGTCGAAAATGGGAACAAGAGGCGCTAAATGCAACCTCAGAGCACACACGCGTCTGTATTATCCGTATTGGTATCGTGCTAGGCAAAGGTGGTGCCTTAGAGAAAATGTTACCGCCATTTAAACTCGGACTCGGTGGCCCAATTGGCCATGGACGCCAAGGTATGAGCTGGATCCATGTGCAGGATCTCATTTCCCTTATTGATTTTTTACTCACTCAACAACACTGTAAAGGCATATTTAATGCCACTGCACCCAATCCAGTGAGTAACGCTGTGTTTACCAAAGCGCTCGGAAAAGCACTTAATCGCCCAGCGTTAATCACGACCCCACCGCTTGCATTACGCTTAGCGATGGGCGAAATGTCGGAGCTGCTGACGGAAGGGCAATTTGTTTACCCCAAACGTGCCCTCGAAGCGGGTTTTCAGTTTCAATTCAGTGATCTTGATAACGCCTTAACAAACGTGTTAGCCAAATAGGCTAGCACGCTAGAGCCTAAACTCAGCTTAAATATGCTGATAAAATCAGTCGCTAATGCAGGCGGATCTTAGTACTCAAATCCGCTCAACAGCCAGGTATATTGTAACGTCAATCTTGCCATTATTTTAGCAACACTAGAAAAACAAGAATGTAACATCATGATTTATATTATGATTTAGCGACAATCCGTCCATTTTCTGCTAAACTCGCCTTCATTCGGTCATAGGAGGCACGCATTAATCGCCTCAGCCTTGACCACAGATAGACTCAGCAACACCTCATAAATAGACAGTTATTTATGCTCAGGAACAGGCTATTTAATCTGCTGTTCTTGGTCTGTAGACCATAAAACGATACACACTCGCGCCTACTCGTCCTTTAAATTTTTTATCGGATTGACACTGATCTGTCCTCGACATCAAGCGCTTAACATCCAGCATTAGCAGGTACTTAATAACAAGATGGGTTACTTCTCATTGGACATTGTGCCCAATGAAACGCCCGCACTAAGACAGTTTGTAAGGAATTTTCATGCACATGACCTATATGATTGGCGAGCTAGAATCATTTTTAATTGCCATTTTCGTGCTGTTTATCGGCCACTCTATCAATCGCCATGTACGTGTTTTCAGGCAATATAATATCCCCGAACCCATAGTGGGTGGCCTTGTTGTCGCCGCGGGAGTCACATTTCTTCACTTTCAAAATATCAGTCTCGACTTCAGCCTATCACTGCAAAATACCTTAATGCTGATGTTTTTTAGCACAATCGGCCTCTCGGCAAACTACAAACTATTGCTCAGCGGTGGTAAAAAAGTCTTCATCTTTTTAGGTGTGGCCTCAGTGTATATTGTGATTCAAAATGCCGTCGGCGTCAGTTTAGCCAGTCTATTGGGGCTCGATCCCATCATGGGACTTATCGCAGGATCAATTACCCTGTCGGGCGGGCATGGTACCGGCGTCGCTTGGTCACAAACCTTTGCTGAGCGCTACGGTATCAACACCTTAGAGTTTGCTATGGCTGCGGCAACCTTTGGTTTGATCATGGGTGGGATCATCGGTGGCCCCGTCGCGCAGCGATTAATCGGTAAGCATAATCTTGTTTCTCGCTATGGGGTTGGCCGCAAGCATCACAGTGAACATCCACATTTAGTCACTTATGATCACTTAGAAGAAGACCAAGTCACCGCCAAAACCATATTAGAAACTCTGTTTGTGCTGTTGTTGTGTGTTGCAGGATCAAAATGGCTCACGCTGTGGATCAGCCAATCGGGTATTGCATGGCTAAAGATGCCCGACTTTGTATATGCTCTTTTTCTTGGCGTGCTCATCGCTAATCTCACAGAACTCACCCGCGGTTACAAACCCCATACCGAAAGCATCGATGTGATAGGGACTGTCGCGCTGTCTCTCTTCCTCTCAATGGCCTTAATGACTTTAAAGTTATGGGAAATTTTTGATTTAGCGATCCCGCTACTGGTGATATTACTGGTACAAACCGCAGTGTTGGCCATTTTTGCCTATTTCGTGACGTTCAAAGTCATGGGCAGTAATTACGATGCTGCGGTGATCACCGGTGGCCACTGCGGCTTTGGTATGGGGGCAACCCCAACAGCGGTAATGAATATGGGCGCGCTAGTCTCACGCACAGGACCATCACCCCAAGCCTTTATGGTAGTACCTATCGTCGGTGCCTTCTTCATCGACATAGTTAACTTAATTGTCTTACAGGGCTATCTGAGCTTTATGAAGTAGTTGTTTATAACTCAATCACTTAAAAAATAGGGCGCCGACTTTGGCGCCCTATTTCATGGTTCAAAATAGTTAAGACTAGAATTCACGCATTAAGCGTTCAGGCCGAGGCAGGTAATAATCATCATAATCAAGGGAGAAAACGACTGAACTTGAACGGCCAACAATCTCATCACGGGGCACGAAGCCAATAACCCGAGAGTCAGCGCTGTTATCACGATTATCACCCAGGGCTAAATAATGCGCATCTGGCACTGTGACAGGTCCAAAATTGGCAAGCCTTGAGGGTACAGGGTTAAGGCGAATACTGTGGACCATACCAAGTAAATTTTCCTGCATTTCTGTCACATCAGCGGGAGCATAAGCACTCAATGCTTGGGATGTGTAGCTGAGCAGTTCGCCGTTTAAATACAAGCGATTATCCTGCATCATCACAGTATCGCCTGGCACAGCTATTACCCGCTTAATCAGCTTTTTATCGGCCTTTTTCGAGTCAAATACCACGATATCGCCGCGAACAGGATCTGCCAGTTTAACTAATGCGATATGCGTAAATGGCACCCTAAGATCATAAGCCATCTTATTAACAAGAATGCGATCCCCCTCGACGATAGTCGGCAGCATAGAACCCGATGGCACAGTATTCCAATCTGCCACAGCGCTCCTGAACACTAACATTAAGCTGATAAACAGAAAAAAGGAGCGATTATCCTTAAGCAGTTTTGTTATTCCTTTGAACATAATATTCCCTCTATGGCATATATAAGCTAGTCGCTGTTCTCAGTTAGATAGACCCATTGCGTTGCACTAAGTTCTGTTGCTACCTGCTTAAGCACAGATCAATTTGTAAGCCGATGTAAAAAGCATATTCAATTCAAGTGCAGCAGAATCAACCCCATAACAAAAAAGCACTGAGCTTATGTCGCATCAGTGCTTTTAATGTTAGCTCAGCTTGTTGTCTTAATAAGCTTTATGTTTTAGCCCATCAACAGAGTTCACAAACCGCCCTAGCTTCCAGCCTTTAATAGCTCAGAGCAAGATTGGCTGAGCAATTGTCGACAACGCCAAACCCCTAGTAAGGCGACGATTAAGGCTCCAGAAACAGGGGCAATACCCCACCAAGGCCAGTGCATGTATACATTAAGTTCAAATACTTGCGTCTTAAGTAGATATAACGCAAATTCGGCCACAATTACGGCTAACACACCCGCAATACCGCCAAGTAAGGCGAACTCTAAACCCGTTGCACTGCGCAATAACCATCCTGAAGCACCAAAGGTACGTAACACCGCCAGTTCACGTTGCCGAGTTGCCATGCCAGCCTCAGTCTGTGCAATCAAGACTAAGGCACTGGCTAATAACACTAAGGCCAGCACTAAAGACAACGACAGCGACACTTGCTCAATTATCTGCCGCAACTGCCCCACCATAGCGCCAACATCTATGATAGATATCGTCGGAAATTGCTGAATAAGCGCAAGGATCACTGCATCCTTAGGCGTACCATCGGCACTCAGCGCTTGGCCGTTTGTTGCGGGGTCATTTGTTGACTGGTCATTTAAATAAAAACTCGCCATCGAAGTATAAGCAAAAGGCGCGAGCGCTTCTTGAGTGAAAATCATAAAGAAGTTCGGTTGCAGCGTTTCCCAGTGTACGGCACGAATACTGGCAACTTTAACTGTGAGCTCTTGATTATCAATCACGTAAGTCAGCTTATCGCCAATACCAATACCTAGACGCTCCGCCACGCCGGACTCCACCGATACTTCATCAGCGGCTTGATTAAAATGCCCCTCTAACAGTTCGTTGTTAGCAGGCAGTGTATTGCGCCACGTTAGGTTTAACTCGCGCGAAATGCCCACTCTTCCCTTTTCACCCGCTTCGGACTGTTCATTCGAAATCAGCGGTTCACCGTTAATTTGGGTTAACCGGCCACGGATCACCGGATAAATGTCCGTCGCCACTATTCCCTTAGCCGTCATGAAATCATTCAAGGGCTTTGCATCATCAGGCGCAATATTGACAAGGAAATAATTAGGCGCATTTTCGGGCAACTGTTTTTGCCATTCGTTAAGTAAATCTTGTCTTAGCGCTAAAATCGTCAATAACAGTACCAGTGCGGCGCTAAAACCAACCAATTGCACCGCATTTTGCCGCGCACGACGCCTTAGCCCCGCCAGCGCTAATTGCAAAGGATTGGTAGTCTTCATACCAACACTGTGTCCTGCTCGTATCATCACAAATCCAAGCAGACTTAATAGCATAGCCAGCAATAGCACAGCCGCGACCACAGTCAGAGTCAAAGTCCAACTTTGGGAATACAAATAGCCCAGTAGCGCCATAGCCCCTAGACTCAGTAGCAAATGCAGCCACATACCAAGCTGTAAGCCTTCTAACTGACGCTGCAACACCCGCAGTGGCGGAATAGCCAGTAAACGCATCAATGGATAAGCCGAAAACATAAAGGCGCTGATGAGCCCAGTGCTGATACCGAGTAATAATGGCCGTGTGAGTGGCGGTGAATAGGCCGCAATTTCGGGTGGCAAGAGATAACTGATCCCAAAATCGAGTAACCCTCCCCCAATAAGGCCTAGACCAATTCCCAGTAGCGTTACCAACAATAAATGAGTACCAAACAACAGGCGAATTTGCTTTGCCGAGGCGCCAAAGGTTTTCAGCATGGCCACCACATCGTAATGACGCTGACAATAACGCTGGGCGGCAATACCTATCGCCGCGCAGGCCAATGCAATGCCCATCAAACTTGCCAGCAGTAAGAAGCGCTCCGCTCGCTTAACGGCTCCCGCAATCGGCGAGTCACCGGATTGCACATCGACCCAACGCTGAGTGCTATTCAAAAGTGGTTTAACACTTTGTTCAAAGGCCGTAAGCGAGGCTTCATCTCCAGCAAATTGATACAGATAAGTCACGCGGCTGCCTGGTTGAATAACACCTGTTTTGGCGACATCTTCCATCCGCATCAATACCACAGGCGATGAAGCAAAAGGATTAAAACCTGCGTCGGGTAAGCGGCTTATCTCATTGCTGAGCACAAATTCACTGTTACCTAGTTCGATGGATTTGGGATAACCCAAAAGTCCGCCTAAGCGAGTCTCAAACCAAATTTGATCCGCTTGAGGTAACGCCTTGGTTTTACCGCTGGTGAGTTCAATATCACCCTTAAGCGGGTAACCCGACTCTACGGCGCGTACTGTGACTAACTGAAACTTATCTCCCGAATAGACCATGGAATTAAATTGCATGTTAGTCACATGCTTAAGCCCAAGCGCTTCGGCTTTGGATAAAATCGCCGCATCAATTTTAACCGGCGAATCGATAATACGGTCGGCAGCAATAAACTGTGAAGCTTGACCACTAATTGCCACTTGCAGACGTTCACTCACCCGCGCTAAGCCACTCACAGACAAAACCGCGAGCGTAATAGCGAGGATAATCAATAACAATTGTCCCTGCTGTAACTCGCGTTTAAACAGGCGCCATGCCAGACTTAGCTCCATTATTAAGCCTCCTTAACATCGGCTAGCGGTTCTGTTTGAGTAATATCTTCCTGTAAATGGCCGTTATCCATCACCAATTGACGCTCACACCGTTTGGCCAGCAGCAGATCATGGGTAACAAGGACTAAGGTTGTATGGCTTTCTTGATTAAGCTCAAACAACATATCGGCAATCTTATGGCCGTTGACGCTGTCTAAATTGCCAGTTGGTTCATCGGCAAACAAAACTGTAGGCTCACAGATAAAAGCGCGGGCAATCGCCACCCTTTGCTGTTCACCACCCGAAAGCTGTTTGGGTAAATGGGTCAAGCGATGGGATAAACCAACCCGCACCAACATGGCCTGCGCTTTTTCCTTGGCATTGCTCACGCCCGCAAGCTCGGCGGGTAACATGACGTTCTCAAGCGCAGTTAAGGTATCTACTAACATAAAGGATTGAAAAATAAAGCTGACCTTCTGTTTACGCAGTGCCGCTTTTTGCTCTTCATTCAGTGGTGATAATGCCACACCATCGAGCCAAATCTCCCCCGACGTAGGCGTATCAAGCGCCGCAAGCAATCCCAATAAGGTGGATTTGCCCGAACCTGATGGGCCGAGAATGGCCACACTCTCACCTTGCTTGACATCTAAGTTAATGCCCTTGAGGATAGTGAGCGTTCCTTCCTGAGTAATCACTGATTTTTCGAGGTTAACAACATTAATGGCACTGTTTTTTAAGATGACGTTAGACATAGGATCCTTCTTATATAAATCGTTCTGGTATCAATCGCTAAGATTAAAATCAATGGCGAAGACCCTAGGGGCATTCATCCTACTGAGTGTACTCATGGTCACGCCCGCTCACGCGGCAAAGATACTGATCCTCGGCGATAGCTTAGGCGCTAGCTACGGCATGGCAGAACAGTCAGGCTGGGTAGCACTACTGCAAAAAAATCTGCCCGAACATCAGTTTACCAATGGCTCAGTGAGCGGCGAAACCACAGCGGGCGGCCTACGCCGATTACCCGCCTTGCTCGATTCTGTTGCTCCCGACCTTGTGGTCGTTGAACTGGGAGGTAATGATGGTTTACGTGGATTCCCCCCAACGCAACTCGAAAATAATCTAATCCAAATCATTACCCTAGCCAAAGATAGCGGCGCAAAAGTGCTGCTGACCGAGATCATGGTACCGCCTAACTATGGCCCTCGCTATACCCAAAAGTTCACCCAAGTGTATCAAGACATATCTAAAACCCAGGATATAGTGTTGATCCCCTTCTTTATGCAGGATATCGCTCCCCATCCAGAATTAATGCAAAGGGATGGCATTCATCCCAACGAAAAGGCGCAAGCTCAGATTGCGGCTTGGATGCAACCATGGATAGAAAATGCGTTAACCCAATAAAATAGCTGCTATTTTAAGCTAACGAACCGCTTACTTAGCTAAACTCATGTTCAACGGATAAAAACGTGTTCTAACGCAAGATTCACCCTATAGATAAACAGTAAAATTCGTGTTAGCAAATGGTTAACTCAAACAAGGAGTCAATATGTCCCTTAGCCATCAGCAAAAAGTGTACATACCCAAGGAAGCCCGTACAAATCAATACATCACAGCCGAAATCAAGGTGACGGATGAGCTACTCAATCAATATCCCGATTATCAAAGCTGCTATCAAACGTTAAGCCGTTTGATATTTAATTTGGCAGAACAACACGATCTCCGTAATGTTCACGTGATCACTAACGATAAACTGCCAGTAGTGCGTTACCATACCGAAGCATATTGCTTCCAAACCACTGAACAAATTCTATTTTTTTATAACCCAGCCTACCACGAAGCCCAAAACTTATTCTCGCAAGAAAACTATCGCGCCCGTAAACTGCGCATTGTGTTTCTCGCCACAGGTGACGATATTCGCAGTAATTCCGCCAGTTTCCATATCAAGGTGCGTGAGTTACTCACTGAATTAATGCCCTTAATGCCAATAAGCGATCTTAAGGTTAAGGTCCGCGACCATCAGCATTTATCCTATGATCTGTTCGCAAAAGCTAAGGGCTATAAAGAAACCTATGGTTATAAACTGCGCGCCATCGGCCCAAGGTATAAAGCCAGAAAATGTGAGTTACCAGAAAACGTTAGCTCTCTTACCTATGTGACGGTGAGCTTGCCGCTGAGCCGCAAACTCAAACAGGGTTTATTACCTGACTCAGCCACTGACTTTACGCCTTTATATCAGCATCTTGAAGACTGCTTCCTCAAAGCGGCAGCTAATAGACAGCTGACACGCCTTGCTATGATAGCGAACGGCTTAACACCACTTGTGCGTAACAGTAAGTTTGAAAAGCTCGACAGCAAAGCCGAAGTACAAATGATAGGGTTTGATCCTAATGCGACTGAGCAACAAGTGATCCGTCGTTGGGATGCCGATAACTTGGTCGAAGCCGCGCACTTTACCATAGTGGCAGGTACTAAGGACTGTGACGATTCGGGTTTCGGTCGCTTTATGAACAATGTTGAAACAGCCCTGAAGGCCTTTGCTGCGGACATAGGTGTCGATCCGGAGCGTGAAGATCTCATCGTACGCTTCCATCAACATATCAGCTATCAAATCTAACCCACTTCGGTATTAGCCGCGAAAGCTAAGCAAATGAAAACGCCTGCAAATGCAGGCGTTTTTACTTTTATTCACCAATAGACAGAATTACATAGGACGATTTTTTTCTATGAGGCGATTGAAAATAGCGTTCACAGACAAAGAAGCACCGTGGGCAATTTTATCGGCAAGTTTCTTTCTCACCTGATAACGTATCTTGTACACAGTACGCTCTGTGGCGAGTGACATTATCACATCATCGCTGGTCGAAATCGCATCAACTAAACCTAATTCAATAGCTTGCTGACCGTACCAATGCTCGCCAGTAGCGACTTTCACTAAATCCAACTCAGGGCGATACTTACCAACAAACGCTTTAAATAAGACGTGGGTTTCTTCGAGTTCTTCTTGAAACTTCTGTCTTCCCTCATCGGAGTTTTCACCAAATACTGTCAAGGTGCGCTTAAAATTACCGGCCGTATGTTGCTCATAATCAATTTCATGCTTTTTCAGCAGGCGATTAAAGTTAGGCAGTTGAGCAACAACACCAATAGAACCGACAATGGCAAAAGGTGCAGCATAAATTTTATTCGCTACACAAGCCATCATATAGCCACCACTGGCGGCGACTTTATCAACACAGACAGTCAATGGAATATCTGATTGACGTAAGCGATCTAACTGGCTGGAGGCTAAACCATAACCATGCACCATACCACCGCCACTCTCTACATTGACAACCACTTCATCGCCTTTTTCTGCGATAGCGATAATTGCACTGATTTCTTCACGCAGTGATGCAACCTCAGCGGCATCGATACTGCCCTTAAAATCAATCACGAACACTTTGCCCGTGCAGGCTTCATCTGCGGCTTTGTCTTTTGCCTTTTCGTCAGCTTTTAATTGCTTTTCATAGGCTTTGAATTGTTTCTTTGACAGAAGTTCTTCTTTTAAGCCATGCTTAAGTTCTTCTAACTCTTCAGACAAGTTAGTGATCCTCAGCTCGCCCTTATCTGACTTGTGTTTTACAGTAGAAGCCAACACCACAATAATAACGGCAACGATTGCGACCACTATTGTGACGGCTTTCGCCAAAAACATTCCATACTCGTATAAAAATTCCAAAGTGTTCTCCGTTAGGGCGTTACATCATTCAGTCAATTGCGCGCTATTCTAACAGCCTAAAGGCCCATAAAAAAACCCAGCAAAGGCTGGGTTTTTCCGATTAAGGCAAGATTAGTTAGGACAAGTCGCAATGACCTCACTGTTTGTCACTAAAATCGTCGCATCGCCCTTACCTGCAGTAGCTGCATAGGTTGCCACTTGAGTCTGCATTTCAACCGTGGCAGCCGCGGCCATACCATCCGTTGATTCCTTTTCTTTAGGATCAACAATCGAACTGTGGTGACCTTTAGCGAAGCGTACAACGCCATGACCTTTGCTCGTGCTATCGGCACAAGGTAGCCCGATGGCAGCGATCAGCGGCTCAGTGCCCGATAATGGGAAGTTATCGACGCGATTAGGCAGCACTTGGTCTGCTAAGTTACCGTTACCATCACCCGCCACTTCAATTAAGTGCACAGGTAAGCCAGTCGCTTTTAACATAGCAGCATGGTTAACAGGATCTGCAGAATCTACCGCTGTTTGAACCGCAAAGGCAAACGTCGGAATAAATTGGGCATACACCCCCTGCACCAGTGCCGCATATTCAGGGCTACCAGGCTCATAACCTGCTGTATTAGCCGCATCGACCTGTGCTTGGAAAGTTGCAGATGCCGTAATATTACTAAACAGCACTGGGCCAAAGGTTGCAGAACCTGCGAATGATCCTGCTAATCCACCTGCTGGCGCAACTAAGGATACAGCATTGATAGCATAAGCATTTGGCAAGGCATCGCCGGTTGCTGGATTCTTCATACCTGTGCTGGCATAGGTCGCAAAATCAGTGCCCACAATGGCGCCTAAACTCAGACCTTGAGCACTGATTTTAGTCACATCAAATACTTGCGGCTGACCTGCTTGTGCTAAGCCCTGTGCTAAGCCCGTAAGAGCAAGACGCACCCCTAAATGGTCCATCGTCGCTTGACGGAAGTTATCTCGCACCGACAAAGTGCTAGAAATATTCACAAACACCAACGGGTTACCATTTTTAAAGGCATCCGGTTTACCGACAACTGCACCGAAGGCAGGATCTGTCGCAGAGACTTCATAAATCCCATCACCGTTAGCATCGAATGAACGCGCACCGTGAAGTGGCATATCAATAGCAACAGTTGCAACCCCCATTGCCGCATACGTGCCGGCATAGGCCAATGACATTTCTTTACCGCCACCTAAACCGTGAAGGGCAATTGTTGTTGGCCAACCAGATGTAGGAGGAATAAACTCACGACCTTGCTGTTGATAAAAAGCGGCCAATTTCGTTGCATTGGGCATAGAAATCAGTACAGATACTGTTTCATAACCTTTGATTGCTGGAATAGGATTGAATTTAGTCAGATGTTTGGTTTTATCAACTGCCGTACCATCGTCTAAAACCCATGTTTTACCCGCCATTAACGAGGGATTGGCTAAAGCATCAGCAGGGTTAGCAATACCATTAGCCACCGCTTGCATACCAAAATTATTCTGGCTGAGTGTGCCCGCTTGCAGTGCTAGTAGCACAGATACAGGGCTATCACCTTGTGCTTTCCAATGACCATTAATTAATGGTTTACCTTCAGCGGATAAACAACCAACTGAAGAACAATCACCGTAAATAGGCAGTTTAATTTTTGCCGTATACACATCAGCCAAGTTTGCGGCAACATAGGCAGCTCCAGCAGCTGGTGTTAAGCCCGCCACTTGAGCCACAGTCAATCCAGTCGGTGTTGGCATCTGGGCAAAGCTTGGTGCATAGGGAACTCCCTTCGCCATCAGCAATTTGGTGGTTTCATAGACGTTAGCAACAGACTGAGTTGTAAATAAGCCAGAGTAACTGATGGTTAAAGGATCGACCTTATGGGCCGCAGCAATCCCTTTCTCATAACTGTTCACTAAGGTTTGCAGCATCAATTGGTCTGGCGTTTCTAAAGGTAACGTATTGATATCCAGCTTCAACAAACCATAGGTCGTTGAAGGAGCGATACTACGACCTTCAGAATCTTGAATAAGATTCGTTGTCGCATAAATATAAGATTGCCCAGCTTTGAGTGGCTTAAGCGGAATTATTACCACTTTTTTGCCCGAAGCGGTTGATATAAAGTCAACGCCAAACTGCAACTCAGCGCCCACTTTACAGGCTGAAACTGACGGTTTAGCCTTACATTCGGGATCAGACGATAATGCGCCGCCTACTGTAGCTTCAAACATTCTGACAGCACTCGGTTGCGCAACCGATGCCGCCATTAAGGTCAGCGGTGTACCGTCATGTTTTTTCGCCAAATCGATATCAATAGAAATCGGTGATGTTGTCGACCACCCATCTAACGCCCCAAGCGCTATTTGTGGGTCAACATAATTGCCCGAGCTTTCACCCGGAATTGATAATGTGCCATCTTTGGTGCCACTGAACAGCAAATCATTCGGTAATGGAACTTTTGAATTAGCAGGGTCGAACACCATGTGCGATTCAGGGATGAGCACTTCTGTCTTATCCTTGAGTTCATTAAAACTGTCCTCACCACATCCTGTGAGGCCCAGTGCAGATGCAATCGCAACACCCAAAATGAGTCTTTTCATCTTTTTTCCCCAAATCTTGTTGTAATAGTTTTGTTTTCCCCAAGAAATTAGTCACAATAGCTTTTAGATCTGTGACCAATAGGGCTTATGTTAGCCCCTAACTCATTTCAAGTTAACGTAAAAATATTGAGTTAGCCACAAGTTTGTCACAAAGATTTTAGCTATTGATAACAAAGTTTCATTCATTTGTTTGAAACATGCGTTTATCACTTCGGCGACTCTAGAAGTGGCGGGCATTCTCGCCAAGAGGAAAAAGAAACTCATGTTGGAATATCAAGCAACAAAAGATTTACTCAAGGGCAAGACGATTTTAGTCACAGGCGCTGGTGCTGGCATAGGCCGAACCGCCGCCATTGAGTTTGCAAAACACGGCGCCACTGTGATTTTACTTGGTAAAACAGTGAAAAAATTGGAAGCAGTTTACGACGTAATAGAACAAGCCGGTTATCCCAAACCAGCCATAGTGCCATTGGATCTTAAGGGCGCAACGGAACAAAATTATCGCGATATGGCCGATACCATAGCCGAGCAATTCGATCATTTAGACGGCTTATTACATAACGCTAGCTTGCTCGGTGCCTTAGGCCCGTTTGAACACATAGATATTCCATCACTCGAAGACGTGCTCAAAGTGAACGTCACGGCCCAAGTCATGCTAACTAAAGCATTACTACCTGTGATGCGCCAAGCACCCAGTGCATCTATTATCTTTACGTCGAGCAGTGTGGGTCGTCAAGGCCGCGCCTATTGGGGACCTTATGCTTTCTCTAAGTTTGCCACCGAAGGCATGATGCAAGTTCTCGCCCATGAATGCGATGGCACCTCAGTTCGAGTTAACAGCATCAATCCAGGAGCTACCCGCACTGAGATGCGCGCTAAAGCCTACCCTGCAGAGAATCCACTGGATCTCAAAACCGCTGAAGAGATCATGCCGACCTATCTCTATTTGATGGGTCAAGATTCTAGTGCCGTCAACGGACAGCAGTTTAACGCACAGTAATCGAATCGCTTATTGAGTTTCTGCCTGTATGATTCAGCAATATTAAAGGGCCTATTTATGGCTCTTTATTATTTTAGATATTCTCAAAATGAAACCCGAACTTGTCGATGACATTAAGTACGACAAAGATACCGCACCGCCAATCTTAGCTTAACTGAATTTTTGCAAAATAAATCATCGTTTTAGCTTTGGCGACTCTGTTTGACTCATCAAGCGAATTTTGTGTATCCAGCTGTGAGTCAGCTAACTCATGGCTGGAGTAATAACTTACCCACAACTCATTTCCGTCAATCACAACGCCCGCATAACTGGTATCGCCCTTCGATGGCAGTGTCAGTAGTTCTTGAACCACGCCAGTATCTGGATGAATTTCAACTAAAGCCGTACGAACTTGCTCATCGTATAAACGCACTACAGCCAACAAACGGGATTGATACATCAACATCACTGGCCCACCAATGCGCTTATCGAGTTCTTGCCATTGCCAATCAGTGAATGGCATTTGACTGCGGCCGAGTAAACCGACAAATTCTGGGCCCCATACGGGATCGCGCCTCAATAGACAAAAGCCGTTTTCTTGATGAAAAACAATGGCAGTTTCGTTGACATAACCTTGATTATTAAACACCTTTAACCAAGTCTCAAACTGCACCCCATCATCACTTTTATACAAGCGAGTATCGCCATCAGGCCCAGCGCGATAACCCACGCCATAGAGTGCATTTTGATGCTCGGTTAAGCGCCATAACCAATAGCCTTTATCAGCGACTTTTAACGCATCCGACCACGCTAGCCCATTGGCTGAGCGCCAAAGATGTGATTGTAAGCCGGACTTATCGTGTAAAGTCCCGCCGCCGAGTAAGAGTAATTCCCCTTGATACTCAATCAGTTTGCCATCGCGTAAATCCGCCTCATCCGAACGGATCAGCGCCACGCTCTGCCAAGTGTCGCCTAAATCCGCTGAGCGTAGAATTCGTAGCGCACCATCGGGTGACACATGGGCAGTCCCTTCACGGAAAACGCAAAACAGTGCCCCCTGAAACGTGATTAAATCGGTAAACGCATTATGGGCAGCGTGTTCCCAAATCCGTTTCACTGAAATTAGCTTCATCCATTCACTCCTCAATCCAACTGAGACTTGTTATAACATAGCTGCAAATAACAGAAAGCAAAAAGGCCGCTTAGCGGCCTTTTTCATTGGGATAAAACAACTTAGCTGCGCTGACGCGATGGCTTAGGTTTTCCCGATCCGGTTACTTTATGCTTACGTACGGCGCGGCGAATTTTAGCACTCTTCACCTGAGCACGGGCTACGCTGTGTTTATCAGCGGCGAGCATAGTACGAGTTTCGGGCTCAAGACCTGCCAGCTTACGCAAGTAGTTAACTTGCTCTACGGGCAATTCAACCCAGCCACCACGAGGCAGTGATTTTGGCAGTTCGACCATACCATAACGAATACGGATCAAACGGCTCACTTGCACTTCTTGGGATTCCCACAAACGGCGCACTTCACGGTTGCGACCTTCGCGTAAACACACATGCCACCACTGGTTCATGCCTTCGCCACCCGCTGGTTTGATGCTATCAAACTGCGCAGGGCCGTCTTCTAACATGACGCCAGTACGTAAACGTTGTACTGTCGCCTCAGGGATTTCACCAAAGGTACGCACTGCGTATTCGCGGTCGACTTCGTTCGATGGATGCATTAAACGGTTCGCCAACTCACCATCTGACGTAAACAACAATAAGCCTGAGGTGTTAATGTCTAAACGACCAACCGCTACCCAGCGTGAATCACGCACTTTAGGTAAGCGATCGAATACCGTTGGACGGCCTTCAGGATCTTTACGACTACAAATTTCGCCTTCAGGTTTATGATATGCCAGCACACGGCAAATCACATCTTCGGCAGACTTTAACGAAATGGCTCTGCCATCGATACGTACTTTAGCATCAGCTTCAATACGATCCCCAAGGCTAGCAATTTCACCATCAATACTAACTCGGCCTGCAGCAATCCATGCCTCCATCTCACGACGGGAGCCATGGCCTGCACGGGCCAAGACTTTCTGCAACTTTTCACTCATTAGTATTATGCTCTTCTGACTGTTCTGGCGATGATTTCAAACCTGAAAAAACCGCCTGCAATGACTCAGTATCCGACAGCGGCGGTAAATCCGCTAAGGTGTCTAAGCCAAAATATGCTAAAAATTCTAAGGTAGTGGCATATAACGCGGGTCGCCCCGGTACTTCTTTATGGCCAACTACTTTAATCCAATGTCTATCTGACAAACTTTTTATGATATGGCTACTTATAGCCACACCGCGCACCTGTTCAATATCGCCACGAGTCACAGGTTGACGATAAGCAATCACCGCCAAGGTTTCTAATGTCGCACGCGAATATTTAGGCGCCTTTTCTTGCCACAGAGGCTGCAAAAATGGACTCAAGACTTCTAAGGTCTGGAAGCGATAACCCCCAGCGACTTTCACAAGTTGCACACCTCTGTCTTGATAATCCTGCTGCAGCTCATCCAATGCAGCTTTTATTTTGTCTCTAGAAACCGTGAAATCCACCAATACAGTGTCTTTCAACATTTTCGCCGACAAGGGTTTCCCCAATACAAACAAACTCGCTTCAATAAGCTGTTTTAATTGAGTCGGATTTATCTGCATCAATTAATAGGCCTTAACGTAAATAGTTGAAAACGGCTCTGTTTGGTACAATTCGACCAATAATTCTTTGACTAATTCCATCAAAGCTAAGAAGGTGACTACCACGCCGGCACGGCCTTCTTCTAGGGTAAATAAACGTTCAAATGCCGTAAAATCTTCCGAGTTCAGCATGGCTAAAATCTGGCTCATGCGCTCACGGGTCGATAACTGTTCACGCTTAACGTGATGATCTTCATAGGCATCGATACGTTTGAGTACATCACCAAAGGCGCGGGCAATTTCAAACAACGAAACTTCTGGCGGGATCATTAACGGCTTAATGTCGGGTGCTGCCACTGCTTTGGCTTGAAATACATCCCGCTCGAGCCGCGGTAAATCATCGAGTTTTTGCGACGCTTCTTTAATCACTTCATAGGCTTTAAGCTGCCGAATAAGCTGTGCCCGTGGATCTTCCTCAACCTCATCTTCGGCCACCATACGCGGCAGCAGCAAACGGGATTTAATCTCGGCAAGCGTTGCCGCCATCACTAAATAATCAGCGGCAAGTTCGATTCGAGCCTGAGTCAGCAACGTAATATATTCTAAATACTGCGCGGTGATTTGCTGAATGGGTAAATCGACAACGTCTAATTTTTGCTTACGGATCAAATATAAAAGTAAATCCAATGGCCCTTCAAAGGACTCGAGGAACACTTCCAATGCCTCAGGCGGAATAAACAAATCCAGCGGCATTTCGGTCATTGCCTGACCACGAATAACGGCTAAGGGTAAACTTTGTTGCGTGCCCTGCATCCGCTATCTTGCTCCGTTAACACTGCGCTATCCAACCTAGGCTAACGCCAAACGCGCGATTATACCTGTAAATCTACGGCGATAAAACTGCCAAATGTTGACTACCACTATCCGAATCACTTACCCGCATCCATTAGCGATAAATCTAATGCGGCAAATTTAGAGGAACGGCGTGATATCACCCGCGCCTTCACGTAAAATCTCGGCGCCATCTTCAGACATATCAATCACAGTCGTTGGCTTTTCGCCTAAATAACCACCGTGGATAATCACATCCACTTGATGCTCGAGCAAATCACGAATTTGTTCAGGATCAGACTCGGCAAATTCTGCATTCGGCATCACTAAACTGGTCGACATCAGCGGCGCATCTAAGGCTTCAAGTAACGCCAGTGCGATCACATTGTCGGGCACACGAATACCTATGGTCTTTTTCTTGTCATTTTGTAAGCGACGCGGTACTTCTTTAGTCGCTTTGAAAATGAACGTATAAGGCCCAGGCGTGCAGCTTTTTAGGATGCGATACGCCTGATTATCCACTTTAGCGTAGGTCGCAAGCTCGGATAAATCACGGCACATCAAGGAAAAGTTATGATCGTTCTCAATTTGACGAATTCTCGCCATCCGCGTCATCGCGTCTTTCTCACCAATCAGGCAGCCTAAGGCATAGCCCGAATCGGTGGGATAAACAATTACACCGCCGCTTTTCAATACGGCAACCGCCTGACTTATAAGCCGCGTTTGCGGATTTACTTCATGTACATAAAAAAACTGACTCATGGTCGTTCCATCCAAGATTCCGATTGCCAGACCCAATCAATACCTTGGGGCTGATACAGATTTTTACCTAATTCTATCCAATTGCTCGGAAAGTGAAAATCACTCCCTATCGATGCAAGCAACTGGTTTTGGACACTCAGCGCCACAAGATTGGCCCTGTCGTCTAATGTTTGCTGGCCAAGCACCACTTCCATGGCATCTCCACCCGCTTCTTTAAATTCACGCACTAAGCGCTTAAGCCACTTAGCCGATAACTTATAACCACTGGGATGCGCCAACACGGCTAATCCACCTGCGTTATGGATGATATCAATGGCACTGGCCATATCACCCCAATTATTAGGCACATAACCGGTTTTACCGCGGGCAAGGTAGCGTTTAAAGACGCTGGGCATATCCACAGCATGACCATTTTCAGCCATCCAGCGAGCGTAATGTCCACGGCTCAATGCCGCATCACCCGCCAACGCCTTAGCACCTTCGTAGGCACCTTCAATGCCAGCTTTAGCTAATCTATGACCAATTTCTTGAGCACGTAATTCACGTAATTCACGCTGGTTTTCTAAAAATGCTAATAACGCTGGATTATCAGCATCGAAGTTAAGCGCCACTATGTGGATATCGTAACTGTTCCAGCGAGTAGAGATTTCCACGCCAGAAATCAATTTCAATGGAGTAGCTTGTGCCTGATTAAAGGCACGGGCTTCAGGTAAACCAGCCACTGTGTCGTGATCGGTAATGGCAAATAACTGCACCCCCTTTTCAAGGGCTCTTGCCACCAATTCAGACGGCGTTAACTGACCATCGGACGCGGTCGTGTGGCTATGTAGATCAGCCAATATGCTTTGAGTATTCATGGCGCTATTGTACGCGAACTTGTTAACAAATGCGCTGCTATCTCGTATTTTGTGGCTGAGTAACATCAATTTTATGCATCATTGCAGCGAATAAATCGCAGGAAGTGAAAAATATTCAATTGACATTCAGCTCCAGCTAAGGTTTTCTATACACCAATTACTGAATTAGCGAGACCCTTTTGAATGACACACATTAACGCTTCATTAAACATCATTTGGTGGTGGCACTTCCCAACGTAGCGGGTGGTGTGAAGCTCTGTGCTCATTTGAAAGTGACCAGAATCAACAAGAAGCCCGCAGAAATGCGGGCTTTTTTGTTAGGTGCGAAAAATGTCGGCAGACTCGGGTAAAAAAATTAAGAAAGCGAGATAACTCATGATGTTAAAGACATTTTATAAGGTAGCTGGAATATGAACATGCCCAAACAGACATTCGCACGCTCAAGCACACTCAAGGCGGCATTAACCTACCACAGCGATCCACTACGCTTATATCAGCACATCACCCAAGATGCGCCCCATACTATGTTGCTCGAATCGGCCGAAATCGACAGTAAAGATCACTTAAAAAGCATGGTAATGACCCATGCCGCCATGATGATCCGCTGTGACGGTTATCAGCTGACCTTCACCGCACTGACCGACAATGGCGCGAGCTTACTTGCTCCCATCGCGCTCTTTTTCAGTACTGCTGTCAATGTGGCCGGAGATAACTTGACCTTAGTGGTGACGCTGCAAAAAGACACTCAGCTGCAGGATGAAGATGCGCGCTTAAAATCGACCTCGCCACTCGATGGTCTGCGGATGTTTATCCAGCAGATTGATTGTGGCGCCCATACTGACAGCCAGACTAAACCCGCCTTTGAGGATCTGTTTTTAGGTGGCGTGCTGGCATACGACTTGATTGATACCGTCGAACCGCTGCCAGCCGTACCGAACCGCGATAACGATTGCCCTGATTACTTATTTTACCTCGCTGAAACCTTAATCCTTATTGACCATAAACTGAAACAAGCTGACATCATTACCCATAATTTTAGTGGCGATTCCGACCAGTATGCCGCCATTACCGCAGCGCTAAGCGAGCGAGTTCAGCAGTTAAGCACACAATGTAAAACTCTGGGTAATTCACCTGCCGATATACCGACACTGGTCGCCATCGACGCAACTGAGCAAGTCAATATTTCCGATGAGGTGTTTAAACAAACCATTATCGATTTGAAAGAACACATTATTGCGGGCGATATTTTCCAAGTGGTGCCATCCCGTAGCTTTAGTTTGCCTTGCCCGAATACTTTAGGGGCTTATCGTGCCCTGCGTCTGACTAACCCAAGCCCTTACATGTTTTATTTCAGAAGCCAAGATTTCACGCTTTTTGGTGCCTCACCAGAAAGTGCGCTCAAATTTGATGCCAGCAGTAATCAGGTGGAAGTCTACCCGATTGCAGGCACCCGCAAACGCGGTAAAACCGCCACGGGCGAGATTGATTTTGACTTAGACAGCCGTATTGAACTTGAACTGCGCTTAGATAAAAAAGAACTGTCGGAACACTTAATGCTGGTCGATTTAGCGCGCAACGATATCGCACGCATCAGCCAAAGCGGCAGCCGCAAAGTCGCCGAATTATTAAAAGTTGACCGTTATTCCCACGTGATGCACCTCGTCAGCCGCGTAACGGGTCAACTGCGCCAAGATTTAGATGCACTGCATGCTTATCAGGCCTGTATGAATATGGGCACATTAGTGGGCGCACCAAAAGTACGTGCATCACAACTGGTACGCCAAGCAGAAAAAGCCCGTCGCGGCAGCTATGGCGGCGCTGTGGGTTACCTCAATGCCCTTGGAGACATGGACACTTGCATCGTGATCCGCTCCGCCTTTGTTAAAAATGGTACCGCCTTTATTCAAGCGGGCGCTGGCGTGGTATTTGATTCTGATCCACAAAGCGAGGCAGATGAAACCCGTCAAAAAGCCCAAGCCGTGATTTCGGCCATCAAAATGGGCGCTGGACTGCTAGTAACTGAATCACCAGTGAATGAATCGTCAACTCAATCCACTTCAGCACAATTCTCTTCAGTGCAATATAAATAGGAGCCAAACATGAAACTCTATCTACTCGATAATTTTGACTCCTTTACCTATAACCTAGTGGATCAATTTCGCAGCCTTGGCTGTGAAGTGGTGATTTACCGCAACGATGTTACCGCCGATTATATCGCTGAAAAACTGCTTAACGAACAAGAGCCTGCAGCCCTCGTGTTATCACCTGGTCCTGGTGCCCCCCATGAGGCAGGTTCTATGATGGCACTTATCGCCAAAGTTGCGGGTAAGGTGCCAATGCTGGGGATCTGCCTTGGGCATCAAGCCATGGTGGAATATTACGGCGGCACAGTGGCGCGCGCGCCTTTTGTGGTACACGGCAAGGCAAGCCCCACTTTCCATGACGGTACTGGCGTATTTGCCGGTTTGCCCTCTCCCCTGCCCGTTGCCCGCTATCACAGTCTCGTTGCCACTCAAGTACCGGATTGCTTGCAAGTGATTGCAACCACAGACGCTATGCCGATGGCAATTTTGCACCCGCAGCATAGAGCCGTTGGGTTTCAGTTCCACCCAGAATCGATTCTGACGACGTTGGGCAGCACACTGCTCATTCAAACCTTGGCATTTCTGACCCAAGACATGACAGCAGGAGTAAATGCATGAGTACAAAAAATATTCAGCTTTTACTCGACGTTTTATACCAAGGTAAGAGTTTAAGTCGCGAGCAAACCTTTGAGATTTTTAGCGCGTTAATTCGCGGTGAAATGAGTGAAGCCACTATGGCAGGCATGTTAGTCGCGCTCAAGATGCGCGGCGAAACCATTGATGAAATCAGCGGCGCCGCCGATGCGATGCGCGCCGCCGCCAAGACGTTTCCCTACTCGAATGGCGATAACCTTAGCAATGGCATCGTTGACATAGTTGGCACCGGTGGCGATGGCTTTAATACCATTAATATTTCCACCACTGCGGCCTTTGTTGCCGCGGCGGCGGGCGCCAAGGTCGCCAAACACGGCAATCGTAGCGTGTCGAGTAAATCGGGTTCATCGGATCTTTTGGCGCAGTTTGGTATCGACTTAACGATGTCACCAGACACCGCCAGTCGTTGCCTCGACGCATTGAACCTGTGCTTTTTATTTGCGCCCCACTACCACGGCGGAGTAAAGCATGCGGGGCCGGTCAGGCAAGCACTGAAAACGCGCACTTTATTCAATGTGTTAGGGCCACTTATCAATCCTGCCCGCCCCGAATTTATGTTACTTGGCGTGTATAGCCCTGAGTTAGTCTTACCGATAGCGAAAGTATTAAAGGCGCTTGGCACAAAACGCGCTATGGTAGTGCACGGCAGTGGTTTAGATGAAGTCGCGCTGCACGGCAACACCCAAGTGGCCGAATTAAAAGACGGCGACATCATAGAGTATCAACTCACGCCCGCCGATTTAGGTGTGCCTTTAGCACAAATCAGTGACTTAGAAGGCGGCGAACCCGCGCAGAATGCCTTGATCACCGAGGCAATTTTAAAAGGTTACGGCACAGATGCGCATGCCAATGCGGTCGCCATCAATGCCGGTTGTGCTTTATATGTGTGTGGAATTGCTGATTCAGTGAAAACGGGAACCTTACTTGCGCTCAGTACCATACAAAGCGGTAAAGCCTTTGAATTGTTAAGCCAATTAGCTAAAGTCAGCAGTGAAACAAAGGAATAAGTGGCAATGACTCAAGAACTGATAACAAATAGCCAAGATATGAGAACTCAGCCACAGGCAGAAACAAACCCTATGCCAAAAAGTAATGTGTTAACCCGTATAGTCGATACCAAAGCGGCCCATATTGCCGCCCTGAAGCTGCGTTTCCCCGAGGCAAGCTTGTCGCCAAAAATCTCTGACCGCAGTTTATTTGCCGCACTCAAGGCGCCCAAAGCAGGTTACATTTTAGAATGTAAAAAAGCCAGCCCGTCCAAAGGGCTTATCCGCGATGTGTTTGATGTAGAAGCCATTGCCGATATTTACGGAAAATATGCGGCGGGCATTTCGGTATTAACCGACGAGCAGTTTTTCCAAGGGGATATGGACTATATCCCTAAGGTACGCGCTCGGGTGAACCAACCTATTCTGTGCAAAGATTTTTTTGTCGATGAATACCAAATTAAACTCGCCGCCCACCAAGGCGCCGATGCCATTCTGTTGATGCTATCCGTACTCGATGATGCGCAATATCACCGCCTAGCGAAAGAAGCCGCTCAGTATCAACTCGATGTGCTGACCGAAGTCAGTAACGAAGAAGAGCTTAAACGCGCCATCGCATTAGATGTGCCGATCATTGGCATTAATAACCGTAACTTAAGGGATTTGAGTACCGATCTCGCCACCACAGAAGCCTTAGCGCCACACATTAGCAGCGACCGCGTGGTTGTCAGCGAATCTGGCATCTACAACAATGAGCAAGTACGCCGCCTGAGTCCACTGGTCGATGGTTTCCTCGTCGGTAGTTCGATAATGGCCGAGGCTGATATCGACTTAGCCTGCCGTAAATTGATCTTCGGTCACAATAAAGTCTGCGGCCTCACCCGCATGGAAGATATTCGCGCCGCGGCAACGTCAGGCGCCGTCTATGCCGGGCTGATTTTTGCTGAAAAATCCCCGCGCGCGTTAACCCTTAACGCCGCTGAACAATTGCTCAGGGAATATCGCGCATCCGCGGCTCCCGCCATTGAATTCGTCGGTGTGTTTGTTAACGCAGCGCCAAGCACCATTACGGATACCGCAGCCAGTTTGCAGTTATCTGCCGTGCAGCTGCATGGCACGGAAACTGAACTTGAAATCGCAGAGCTCACTAAGCGACTTGAGCAAGCGGGACTCACCACTCAAATTTGGAAAGCCGTCAGCGTCGATGCGCAAACGGGTGAGCTTGGTAACTTACCTCAGGGAGCATCGCGATATCTGTTTGATAGTAAAACGGCAAACCAATTTGGCGGCTCGGGCCAAGCCTTTAATTGGCAAAATATTGATGTGAAGTCCTTAGGCCAGCAAAAGGCCCATGCCATGTTGGCGGGTGGACTCAACGCCGAGAATGCGGCCAGTGCCAATGCCCAAGGATTTTACGGTTTAGATTTTAATTCTGGCCTAGAAACCGCCGCAGGAATTAAATCGGCGCAACTGATCCAAACGGCTTTTGCCCATTTACGTCTCTAGCCTATCGCGCTAAGCAAGAAGCCCTAGATGCTGTTGGTGCTCGACAAGAGTGATGCTCAACAAACAATATGAACCTATTAATGCCAGTGGCCAAATAGATAACGGCTCAGTTAACACTATGATGCGGTTAACCCCAAGACGCTATTAGCACCATCAAGCCACTGACAAACTGATTGATAAGATAAGGAAAAAGGTATGTCAAAGTTAAAGCTTAACCCTTATTTCGGCGAATACGGCGGCATGTATGTGCCACAGATTTTAGTGCCAGCCCTTAAGCAATTAGAAACTGCCTTTGTGGAAGCGCAGGAAGATGACGACTTTAAAGCCGAATTTACCGATTTACTGAAAAACTACGCGGGTCGCCCAACAGCACTCACCTTAACCCGCAATTTAAGCCCAAATCCTATGGTGAAAATCTACCTTAAACGGGAAGATTTACTCCACGGCGGCGCCCATAAAACCAACCAAGTGTTAGGCC
Organism: Shewanella sp. SW24; assembly: GCF_025653395.1. Taxonomy (NCBI): domain Bacteria; kingdom Pseudomonadati; phylum Pseudomonadota; class Gammaproteobacteria; order Alteromonadales; family Shewanellaceae; genus Shewanella; species Shewanella sp. SW24. The sequence continues at coordinate 119,733 of NZ_JAKKSH010000006.1, read as the reverse complement.
AAGCCCTGCTTGCTAAGCGCATGGGTAAAAAAGAAATTATTGCTGAAACCGGCGCAGGACAACACGGCGTTGCCACCGCCCTTGCCTGCGCGCTGTTAGGCTTAAAATGTAAAGTCTATATGGGTGCCAAAGACGTTGCGCGCCAATCACCTAACGTATTTAGAATGCGTTTGATGGGTGCGGAAGTGATCCCTGTCACCTCAGGTTCTGCCACCTTAAAAGATGCCTGTAACGAGGCGATGCGCGACTGGTCTGGCAGCTACGAAAAGGCCCACTATCTCCTAGGCACCGCTGCGGGGCCACATCCGTTCCCAACCATAGTGCGTGAATTCCAACGCATTATTGGCGAAGAAACCAAAAAACAAATGCTGGAACGTGAAGGTCGCCTGCCCGATGCGGTTATCGCCTGTGTGGGCGGCGGTTCCAACGCTATCGGCATGTTTGCTGACTTTATCGACGAACCAAGTGTCGAACTGATTGGCGTCGAACCTGCGGGTAAAGGCATAGACACGCCAATGCACGGCGCGCCGCTTAAACACGGTAAGACTGGTATTTTCTTCGGCATGAAAGCGCCTTTGATGCAAGATAGCGAAGGTCAAATCGAAGAGTCCTACTCGATTTCAGCAGGATTGGACTTCCCCTCCGTTGGCCCGCAGCACGCGCATCTTAATGCCACAGGCCGCGCCCGTTATGAATCGGCTACCGACGATGAAGCCTTGGAAGCCTTCCAACAACTGGCTCGCTGTGAAGGGATTATCCCCGCATTAGAATCAGCGCATGCTATCGCCTATGCCGTCAAAATGGCGCGCGAGTGCACCAAAGAAACCATTTTAGTGGTCAATCTTTCCGGTCGTGGCGACAAAGATATTTTCACCGTTTCTGACATTTTGAATGGTAAAGAGGAATAATAAACATGAGTGACACGTCTACCAACACTGGCCGTTACCAAGCCACCTTTGCCAAACTCAAAACTGAAGGCCGTGGCGCTTTTGTCCCCTTCGTCACCCTTGGCGATCCTAGCCCTGAGTTATCGCTAAAAATTATCGATACCTTAGTGCAAAACGGTGCCGATGCCTTAGAACTGGGCTTTCCGTTTTCCGATCCCTTGGCCGATGGCCCTGTGATCCAAGGCGCTAACCTGCGTTCTTTAGCCGCTGGCACGACTCCAACGGCGTGTTTTGAATTACTGGCGCAAGTACGTGCAAAATACCCAGAACTACCAATCGGTTTGCTGCTGTATGCGAACTTGGTGTTTGCTAACGGCATAGATGCGTTTTACGCCAAAGCGCAGCAAGCGGGTGTGGATTCAGTACTTATCGCCGATGTGCCAGTGGAAGAATCTGCGCCCTTTAGCGAAGCCGCTAAAGCCCATGGTATTGCGCCGATTTTTATCGCGCCACCCAATGCTGACAGTGAAACCCTGGAGCAAGTGAGTAAAAGTGGTGAAGGTTACACCTATCTCTTATCCCGCGCGGGAGTCACAGGCACAGACACGAAAGCTGGCGTGCCGGTAGAGGAAATTTTATCTAAATTAAAAGCCTTTAACGCCCCGCCACCGCTCCTCGGTTTTGGTATTGCCGAGCCTTCACAGGTAAGCGCCGCCATCAAAGCGGGCGCTGCGGGGGCGATTTCTGGCTCTGCCGTAGTAAAAATCATCGAAACCCACCAGCACGATGAAGTTAAGCTACTTGCAACGCTTGGGGAATTTACTCGCGCAATGAAGGCTGCAACCTAAGCGAGTCTTGATTTAAATAATCCAATATAAATCAAAAGTTCAATTACAAATAAAATAAGTGAGGTAGACTCGTCGCCTCGCTTATTTTGTTTGTATTTACCAAGCTCTATGTTTACTCAGCCTTTATCTCCCTCAAACACAATCTATCAAGGCAATACTGACACTCACGCAGTACTACACTGACAGCGTATTTATTTAGTCACAGTTCCTCGATAGAATGCCCTATCGAAGAAAAACGGACTTTTTATGCAGTATCGGATCTATATTCTCGAATTAACGCCTTGGGGCTGTGGTTTTGAAGGTGAAGTTGCAGGTAAATGCGATAATGGTGCACCAATTTGGTTTTACTACCAAGGTAGCGATCAGCAGGCCGAAATTCGCTTTCCGGTTAACCAATGGGTCACAGTTGAATTGCTTGGCCGATTAGCAAGTGCAAGTCTTCAAGCTGATATGATTAAACAAACTCCACACCAGCATCTAAAATTCCCGTTGCATAACTGTCACTTTGAAGCTTCGGGACAAATCATCGACATCAGCCAAACACTCGAAGATACAATTTACCTGTTGCAATCAAATCTACCGCTCCCCTTTGATAATGAACTGGGAAAATCCCCTATCTCGCTAGGCCATTGGGTTAATGTAACAGGCGAGCTTTGGGTAACAAATTGGATGAATTGAGTCGATAAAAAAAGGTATAGTGCTAGCCTGTAACAAATCATTCGCCTGATACATATCCATTAGAGGATCCGATGACCATTTCTAAATCTTTACCCGATAACAAACCTCGTACTTTTTTGGGAACACCCAAATTACCGGCCAAGTATGCCACTGTGGTGATGCCATTTTTTCTCTCTATTCTCATGAGTTGTATCGTTTCTGGGATTAGCACTTTCAATGGCGTTGGCGCTTCACCGCAATTTCTCGAACTCTGGCTCGGCGCTTGGCTGATCTCATGGGTTGTCGCCTTTCCGACACTGCTGATGGTGTTACCTTTGGTGCGTAAAATCACAGCTCATTTTGTCGATTTACGCTAGTTTTACGACTTAATCTTCCGATTTAACTATTTTATTTCAAAGCCGTTTTAGGACGGCTTTATCTTGAACTCCTTCTCTGTATGCGTACAGCGACTAAAAATTACATCGATAATTGCTCGATCTGTTACCCTGCCCATATTTACTTAAACTAAAACAGTACGACCTACATCATACCAATCGTATTAAATCAAAGCGCTCATTGAGCCCCCTGTCCACGCTTTACAATGGATTTACACTGACCGTTTAGCGGCACCTATGTTTATTGTATAAGGATGACATGGCTCCCACCTAAATCAATTTTTCTCTGTTCTCGAACCAACTCAAGCATTAATGTAACCCACTGTATTTATATATTTTATAAAAATAGAGCTCGTAAAACCCTAAATGATACATCCCCAAAACGCTGCCTAATTATCACTCCTTTGTCATTTACTTATTTGTACCATTAACCGTATCCGCCCCCCTTATTCATCAGTTAAAAGTATTAACCCACAGCCCCACCCAAATGAGAATGGTTTGCATTTGAATATTTTCACATGCTAATTTACCTACCGTTGTCGGGACAGAGACAGCAGGAAATGGCCTAAGGACTGAGCTAAAAATAGCGAGTTGAACAACGCAAGATAAATAGCCAAACAGTCTATTTTGATAACCGCATTCACTTTGGTTTGCGTCCTTAGGTAACTGATTACTGGATCGGCAACGCGCAGCAGCATGTTGCCAAGGAGGCGTAAGTGAGTACACAGCAAAGGGAAATGGATCGCGAAATCTTTGATCTACTTGGCATAGGCATTGGCCCATTCAATCTTGGCCTCGCCGCCTTATCAGAACCTATTGACGGCTTTAACTGCTTATTTTTAGATGCTAAAACCAGTTTTGACTGGCATCCAGGCATGCTACTCAAATCCTCAAGATTGCAAACACCCTTTATGTCGGATCTGGTGACTATGGCCGATCCCACCAGCCGCTACAGCTACCTTAATTTTGCCAAGCAAACGGGCAGACTTTATCCCTTTTATATTCGTGAGAATTTCTTTTTACCCCGCCACGAATACAACTTGTATTGCCAATGGGTGAGCCAACAACTCAGCAACCTTAAATTTGGTTTTAAGGTCACTCAAGTGGATTACAACGCAGGTGAAAGTATTTATCGAGTTACAGGTTTTGATAGGCGCAGTGGTAAAACCCATTCCTATCAATGCCGAAAGCTAGTGCTAGGCACTGGCACTGAACCTTATCTACCAAAGGATTGCCCAATCCAAGATGCACGGGTCATGCATACCGCCAGTTATATGCAGCAAAAAACCTACCTGCAGAGTCAGAGTGCCATCACAGTAATTGGTAGTGGCCAGAGTGCGGCGGAAGTGTTTTACGATCTACTGCAAGATATTGATACCTATGGTTATCAACTCAATTGGATGACACGATCAGCGCGTTTTTATCCCTTGGAATATACCAAGCTTACTTTAGAGATGACCTCGCCAGATTATGTCGATTACTTCCACGAGTTGACCCCTAATCAAAGATGCTCACTGATCGCCAGCCAGAAACAGCTCTACAAAGGGATAAATTCTGAGCTGATAAACGACATTTACGATTTGTTATATCAAAAACGCCTATTGGCCGATTTTCAATGCCGACTGATGACAAATGCGGCGCTGACTCATATCGAGCCCCAAGCCAATATGCTCAAGTTGCATTTCCACCACAATGAAAAAAATCACACCTTTGAGCAAGAAACGGGCGCCGTTATTTTAGGCACAGGTTACCACTATCGTTTACCCGAGTTTATCAGTGGTATTAAGCAACAAGTCGAATTCGATGACGCCGGACAACTTAGCGTGCAGCGTGATTACAGCATAGATATTCGAGGGGATATTTTTGTCCAGAATGTCGGTTTGCATACCCATGGGATAAGCTCTCCAGATCTGGGTATGGGCTGTTATCGCAACGGCACCATCTTAAAAGCTGTGCTCGGTTATGCGCCCTACCACATTGAGGAACATATCGCGTTTCAAACCTTCGATCCGGCCAAACTTGCCAGTCATCAGCCCTGCGGCGCCAATGCAATTAACACGCTGGATCTTAATCCAAGACATTTTCCTAAGGCGCCGCACAGAAAAACTCAAGTTGATGCGCCACAAACTATCCCTCCAACCAAGATTCCAAGTTCTGGCACAAGTTCAACCGTTAGTTCAGGCGCGGGAACCAATATGCCGGTCTTAATGGCGCCGAACCAGGAGGCATAATAATGGCAAGCCAATTTAGTAACCATTGTTTAACGCAACTATCCGCTATTTCGAGCATTAATGGTTTTCAGTTCAGACCGTTAGACCTTACACAAGACATCCCAACACTACAGTCTTGGTTTAACCAAGATTACGCCAAGTTTTGGGGTATGCAGGGCTTGAACCTTGATGCCATAAAAAATCTGTTAGCAACAACAGAGCACAAGTTTGCCTTGATAGGTGAATGGCAGGCCAAAGCGCTATTTATGGTGGAGCTCTACGATCCCGTCCACGATGAAATCGGCCAGCACTATCGTGTTGCGCCGGGTGATTGTGGTATGCATCTGATTATCGCGCCGCCAGATGGCAAACCCGTCAGCGGCTTATCCTTGAAGGTGATGGATGCGATAGCGCAGCTCGTGCTTGAAAAACTAGCCTTTAATCGCCTCGTGGTTGAACCCGATCAACTCAATAACAAAATTCATCGCTTAAATAGCCTGATAGGCATTCGCTATGAAAAAGCGATTAAGTTAAACACTAAAGCTGCTTTCCTCGGATTTTGCACTGCGGCCCAGCGCCTTCGACCATCGAGCACACCCTCTTTGACGAGCCTAGCCCAAACAACCTCTGCCCTGCCAAGCTCAGATCAGTCAACGTCTGCTCTGCCAAACTTAGCAAGCCCAGCCCTAGCAAAGCCAAGCTCGCTCGCGGCATCTGCAATCTCTCCCATGACATTATCGACTCTTTAGGTGAATTAGATGAACTTACCCACAAAAGCCTTATTAATTAACCCATTGCCAACGCAAGATCATCATGATCAAGCAGTACATGCTCAACAAAGCTCGGCGCTGTCGACAACATCGACTTCTATGCCGGAGCATTTGACTCCCGCCTATTGGCAAGCGGCTAATCGTCATTTAGTGAAGAAAATCCTCTGCGAATTCACCCACGAGAAGCTCATTACGCCGACCCTGTACGGGCAAAAAGCGGGGCTCAATCACTATGAACTCAGGCTCAAAGACAGCACTTATTATTTTAGTGCACGACATTATCAGCTAGATCATCTCGCGATTGATGCCGATACCATCCGCGTTTCACTTGCAGGACAAGAGCAAATCCTCGATGCAATGTCGCTGATCATTTCCCTTAAAAATGACTTAGGGATCAGCGAAACCTTACTGCCCACGTATTTAGAGGAAATCACTAGTACCCTCTACAGCAAGGCGTACAAGTTAGCGCATCAGGCGATTCCCGCAGCCACGCTGGCGCGAGCCGATTATCAGAGCATAGAAGCGGGTATGACAGAAGGCCATCCGGTGTTTATTGCCAATAATGGCCGGATTGGTTTTGATATGCAGGATTACCGTCAATTTGCCCCTGAAAGCGCGATGCCGATGCAGTTAGTCTGGCTTGGAGTCCGCAAAAACAAAACCACGTTTGCCGCCCTCGAAAACTTGAGTCACGACGCATTACTAAAGGAAGAGCTTGGCCAGCAGTTCACTGACTTCCAACAACGTCTTAAAACCCAGCAGCATGATCCACAGGACTTCTACTTTATGCCTGTGCACCCTTGGCAGTGGCGTGAAAAAATCGCCCGCGTCTTTGCCGGCGATATAGCCCGTGGCGATCTGGTTTATCTTGGTGAAGGCAATGAGCAATACCAAGTGCAGCAATCGATACGCACTTTCTTCAATCTTGCGTCACCGCAAAAGTGCTACGTCAAAACCGCGCTTTCTATCCTTAATATGGGCTTTATGCGTGGTCTATCGCCCCTTTACATGAGCTGCACACCGCAGATCAATGCGTGGGTTGCAAACTTGGTTGAAAACGATCCTTACTTTGCCCAACAAGGCTTTGTGATCCTCAAAGAAATTGCCGCAATAGGTTATCACCACACCTATTACGAGCAGGCACTCACCCAAGATAGCGCCTACAAAAAAATGCTTTCTGCCCTGTGGCGCGAAAGCCCACTGCCACACATTGAGCCTAAGCAAAATCTGATGACCATGGCTGCGCTACTGCATACTGATCATGAAGATAAGGCCCTTATTGCAGCCTTGATAGCCGCCTCAGGCTTGCCAGCAAAGGACTGGGTCAGTCGCTACTTAAACCTGTATTTATCGCCGCTGTTACATGCCTTTTTCGCCTACGATCTGGTCTTTATGCCCCATGGTGAAAACCTGATCTTAGTGCTCGATGAATATGTGCCAGTCAAGATTTTGATGAAAGACATAGGCGAAGAAGTCGCGGTACTCAATGGCGCGAAGCCGCTACCTGATGATGTAAAACGCCTTGCGGTGAGCCTTGAAGAAGAGATGAAACTTAACTACATCTTACTGGATATTTTTGACTGTATTTTCCGCTATTTAGCACCGCTGCTCGATGAGCAAACCAGTGTCAGTGAAAGCCAATTCTGGGAGTTAGTGGCGGACAATGTACGTGATTACCAAGCCCAGCATCCACATTTGGCCGACAAGTTTGCCCAATACGATCTGTTTAAGGACAGCTTTGTACGCACGTGCCTCAATCGTATCCAATTGAATAATAACCAGCAAATGATAGACCTCGCCGACAGGGAGAAAAACCTGCGTTTCGCCGGCGGCATCGACAATCCCTTGGCGGCCTTTAGACAAAGCCATGCCTTTAAGCGCCCTATGCTTAGCAGCGCTGAGCAAAGGACACGTTAACACACCACAAAGTGGATAACCCCGAAACTTTAGCATGGGCCAATGTTGGCCCAGCTTGTTTAACCCCCAACCTAAACGGAATTAAAGATCAACATTATGAAGACTTTTCCTCTCTCCAGCATCGCACTCGTCTGTCGGCAAGCCCTCGTTAACCCGAAGCTATTGCTGTGCTCAGCCATGTTAGCCACGGTTCCCCATGCCACAGCTGACACTGTCGATGCGGATAGTAAGACTAAAAAGCACCAGAAAGAAATTGAAGTCATCAATGTCATTGGCGCTAAGGACTTACACGACAACCGTTATAAAACCCAAGCGATGAACACGGCAACTGGGCTCGATTTATCCTATCTAGAAACGCCGCAATCGGTCACGTCTATCACCCGCCAAATGATGAATGATCAACAGCTTAATAGCGTGATTGATGCCATGACCAGCGTTGCGGGGATCAATGCCCGCCCAATGGATAACGACAGATACAGTATTAGTGCCCGCGGCATTGCCGTGACCAGCATTTTGTACGATGGCGTGCCAACCACCTACGATACCCGCTTCAACTATGGCGATAATCTGATCGACACCGCCATCTACGAGCGAGTAGAAGTGGTACGCGGCGCAACAGGTTTAATGACAGGTGCAGGTAATCCCTCGGCGGCGATTAACCTTATCCGTAAACGCCCGACTCAAGAGTTTATGGGCAACACCTCGTTAAGTGTGGGCTCATGGAATAATGTGCGCGGTATGGTCGATGTTTCCAGCGGCTTAAATGACTCGGGTTCTGTGCGCGGTCGCTTGGTGGCCGCCTATCAGGATAAAGATTCATTCCAAGACAGGTACGAGCAGCAGCGCACAACGCTATACGGCATAGTCGAAACCGATATTGGCGATAGCACCTTATTCACCCTTGGTGTCGATTACCAAGATGCTACGCCGAGCGGCACTATGTCGGGCGGTTTACCGCTATTTTACAGCGATGGCAGTCGCACTAATTATGATCGTGCCACTTCAACGGCGCCCGATTGGGGCTCGGCGCATACCCAAGGACTCAACACCTTTGCGAGTCTCGAACACAGATTAGATAACGGTTGGAACCTAAAAGGGACTTACACCTACGGCGATAACTCATTGGAGTTCGATGTACTATGGGCCAAGGGATATCCTGATCCTGTAACCAATATCGGCGCCACTGCAGGCTCTATCGCCTATGTCGACGGCAGTCGCACCCAACACAATGTGGATTTGCGCGCCGAAGGACAATACCAACTCTTTGGTCAGGAACATCAATTGATGTTTGGCTGGAATGGCCAACGCCAAGAGTTCGCCAATCCCTACTATTATCCCACTGCGGCAGTACCGCCTTTGGGGGATTTTCGCGATCCGAACTTCCAATATCCAAAACCTCAATGGAAGGAAACCTATACCACGGGTTCATTTGGCGAAACCAAACAGAGTGCAGCCTATGTAGCGACTCAGCTTAATCTCAGCGACGCGTTAGCTGTCCTCGTCGGATTACGCCTCAATGAGTGGGAAACCGACCAAGATAACTTTGGCAGCCGCTACGATTTCAACATCAGCAACGAACTCACCACTTACTTCGGCCTCACCTACGCCCTGACCGAGCAATATTCGCTCTATGCCAGTTATACGGATATTTTTGCACCGCAAACTAAGCAAAAAATCGATAAAAGCTATCTAGATCCGGTCAAAGGGAAAAACTACGAAGGCGGGATTAAGGCGAGCCTGTTCGATGAGGCTTTAGATATGTCGCTGTCGGTGTTTGAGATCAGACAAGACAATGTCGGAGTCAGCACTGGCGATGTGATCCCAGGAACAACAACGCAAGTGTATGAAGGCGTAAACGGTACAAAAACACAGGGATTCGAATTTGAATCAACGGGTAAAATCACTGATGACTGGAATCTTTACTTAGGTTACACCCAGTTCACTAGCGAAGATCCTGAAGGCAAACGTATCAGTACCACGTCACCACGTCAGCAGTTAAAACTCTTCACCACTTATACCTTTGGCGGTGATTGGCATAAATTGCAAATAGGTGCGGGGGTTAACTGGCAGAGCCGCGTCTACCAAACAGTTAATTCGCCACTTGGCAAAGTCGAAGTCGAGCAAGGCTCTTACGCACTAGCGAGTCTAATGGCGAGTTACGCCTTCACAGAGCAGCTTAAGCTCAGCGCAAACCTGCACAACGCCTTAGATAAAAGCTACTACAGCCAAGTCGGTCAATATAGTCAATTCCAATACGGTACGCCGCGAAGTGCCAGCTTAACCTTGGACTATCGCTTCTAAGTCAGATTTATATTGAGATCGTTCGAAAAACCTTGTGAGCCCAAATCTTGGGCTCGCAAGGTAATCATTTACATGGACTTATCGATAACCGCGGCAATCAATCACAGCCATTAAGGAGTCACTATGGCAAGCCAACGGAGAGACACCAGACTGCAACTCTTGCGCGATACATCGCTCAGCCAAGACGGTTTGAATCACACCATTTTGACACTCAATCAGCTGTTACATCAACGGGCACCCTTCTATGGCGAGCACCTTCGCGCAACGCAGTCACCTACAGGGCTCAGTTTTGATGAATGGAGTAACGTCGATACTTATCAAAAAATCATTGCACGTTTTGCCATCGCACACCCTAGCGCAGAAACTCAGAGTGAAACTGAAACTGTAACTGAAGCTGAAACCGAGGCGACTAAAACAGCTGCAAACAGCCGAGCGCACGCTTTCGCCAGTAAAAGCGCCTTAGTCAGTAAAAGCGCTACGGCCAGTAGAAAAGACACTCGCAAAGCGCTGCATTCACTTTGGGGTCAATGGTATTTTGGCCTTTTAGTTCCGCCTGTGATGGAGTGGATTTTTAACGCAAAAAAAGCCGATTTCGAGCCGATTCACTGGCAGCCACAGTCCGTTTTTATGCAGGTACACGCCAGTGGCCGAGTGGCAAAATTTGAATTTAACATCGCAAATCGTCAGCCAAATACCGCTTTGACCTTTAAAAAATACCACGGCATCGAGCCACTTGCCCAAACAAACACTAAGCCAAGTTTCAAGACAGACACTAAGGTACACTCGCCATTAACTTCATATAAGCCGCCAGTTGATAAAGAACTCGCCCTACAAGGCTTTATCTTAAACTTACTGCAACCGAGTGTTGAGCGCCTACTCACTTTGAGCCCCGTGCCCGCTAAATTATATTGGAGTCACTTAGGCTATCTGATCCACTGGTATCTAGGTGAGTTGGGATTATCTCAGCAGCAGAGTCAGCAACTTAAGCAAGCTCTGTTTCGCAGAACGACCTTTTTTGATGGCACCCAAAATCCACTGTATAACAGCATCAATTTGATTGTTGAACCCAAAGAAGGCTGCACAAACCTCCACTGCATTCGCCGTACTTGCTGCCTAAGATATCAACTCGCCAACACTGGCCAATGCCACGATTGCCCACTACGAAGTCGCCCTAACGCTAAGACAAACGCAACCAAACAGGCACAAGTCTAACTTGCCCATTAAACCCATTTAATGGGCAAAATCGCAATCCTAGGCCCATGGTGCTTTTGCCCTTATGTTGCACATGCTACACTCAAGCCCATGTCTCTTTAACATGATTATTTATGAAACAACTGCTTGATTTCCTGCCCCTCGTCATCTTTTTTGCCGTTTATAAATTTTTCGATATTTATATCGCCAGCGGCGCATTGATCGCAGCCACCGCGCTTCAATTGATCGTGACCTATGCGCTATATAAGAAACTTGAAAAGATGCACTTAATCACCTTTGCGATGGTGACAGTGTTTGGCACACTCACTTTAGTGTTTCACGATGATTCTTTTATCAAGTGGAAAGTGACCATTATCTATAGTTTGTTTGCCATCGCCTTAGGTGTCAGTCAATTGCTCAATAAATCGATATTAAAGTCGATGTTAGGCAAAGAAATGCAAGTAGACGACAAAATTTGGGCTCGCGTAACTTGGTATTGGGTGATCTTTTTCGCCGCTTGTGGCCTAGTCAATATTTATGTCGCCTTTAGTTTGCCATTAGAAACTTGGGTCAATTTTAAAGTGTTTGGTTTAACCGCTTTAACCTTAATTAATACTGTCCTGACCGTATTTTATCTTTATAAACACCTTCCCGAAGATCAACGCAAGGAACTCAAATAATGTGGTATATGATTTCAGCTCAAGATTTTGAGAATAGTTTAGAAAAACGTTTAGCCGCACGCCCAGCCCATTTAGCTCGCCTGCAAGCCCTCGCCGATGAAGGTCGTTTACTGATCGCTGGCCCACACCCAGCCATCGACAGCGAAAACCCAGGTGATGCAGGCTTTAGTGGTTCACTGGTTGTCGCAGATTTTGAATCCTTAGTGGCAGCAAAACACTGGGCTGATGCCGATCCCTATATCGAAGCGGGCGTTTACCAAAGTGTTGTGGTTAAACCCTTTAAACGAGTCCTGCCTTAATGAAAATAGTGTCCTTTAACATCAATGGTCTGCGGGCACGCTTGCATCAATTGCAAGCCTTAATCGATAGCCACCAGCCCGACATTATCGGCCTGCAAGAAACCAAAGTGCACGATGAGGCGTTTCCATTAGCCGAAGTCGAAGCCATGGGATATCAAGTGCATTACCACGGCGGTAAAGCTCACTATGGTGTTGCCATGCTGTCTAAAGTCGCACCAGAAAAACTGCAAAAGGGTTTTCCAAGCGATGATGAAGATGCCCAGCGCCGCATGATTATCGGCACATTTACCCAAGCGAATGGTCGTCCATTGACTGTGTTCAACGGCTATTTCCCCCAGGGCGAAAGCATAGACCACCCCACAAAATATCCTGCTAAACGTAAGTTTTATCAGGATTTAATGCACTACTTGCAGACAAATCACAGCAACGATGAAGATATCGCCATCATAGGTGACATCAATATTTCGCCGACCGATTTAGACATAGGCATAGGTGAAGTCAATCGTAAGCGTTGGCTAAAAACCGGCAAATGTAGCTTCCAACCGGAAGAGCGTGAGTGGTTAAAAACCTTACAAGACTGGGGCTTAATCGACACTTTCCGTCAATTACATCCAGAGCGCATCGAACGTTATTCTTGGTTCGATTACCGCAGCAAAGGGTTCGATGACAACCGCGGCCTGCGTATTGATGTGATTTTAGCAACGCCTTCACTGGCAGCACGTTTAGTCGAATCCGACGTCGATTACGATCTGCGCGGCATAGATAAACCCTCAGATCACGCGCCCATCTGGAGCACGTTCAAAGAGGCTTAACCCGCTAACGTTCGATCATCTTAGTAGATATAAAACATCGGCTTAGGTCGATGTTTTTTTATGGGCGAAACATATTTTATCTTTGTCGTTCGATGAATAGTTAATGAGTCAGGTTTGAAACTGAACGTAATTCACTTTTGGACAGATATGTCTTGAAGACGAGTGTTTGGGGACCAATAATTTTAGTTGTGAGGAGTTTAGCGTTTGCAGATATCCACTCACACATGCTTGCCATGGTATTTGCTCGTCGACTCGCAGCCAATCCATCCGTGGATGCTCAACCGCCCCATCTGATGTGAAAGGATTCACAAATGCCGCGATGGCATGAACGCCAAAGAGCGGCTATGGGGCGGACGGTCGTCTCGCAAATCACCAAGGCTCACCTGTTTAGCATTGGCGAAACCTGTTTTTTTTTAAAGAAATAGGTAGCATGCTTTGGGACAAAAGCGTATTAGGTCATCAGCTATAACAAGTGAATTTCGCATAGAAATTTCTATGGTGTAACGCCTTGCTCAGCTGCATTTTTGGAGTAGAAGCTTTTGTGTTATCAAACAAAAAAGAAGGAACGGAAAAATGTCAGATACAGCAATTTGTTATGTTCGCATTCTGATAATACTATCAACATATTGATGGATCATTATTCAACTTTCACATAGAAGCAATTACATTTACAACTGAAAAGACCAATTTGAGGATCTTTAGGTGTAACGCCCTTACGTTTAGCTTGTGAGTTAGCAACTTCTACAGCGTGCTTAATCTCATTAATTTCTTTGCTAGATAGCCTTCTCGTATGCCCATGTACAGGACATCGTTCTCGTTCTCCATCACCCGATATTCGCTCTCCTGACATATCGATGCCCTCTTTCTAATTTCTACCGCTTTAAACATAACGCCACCAGCAACTGCCGGAGTGAGTTGGAAGCTTTTTTACGTCTTTTTGCAAAAAAGAAGACAGTTTACGGAGGTCAGATTGACTGGCCTTGTTAAACATTTTCGAACTTGAGCGAAAAACCACTGGAAACCCACTCTTTGAAATTTGCCGCCAACAATACCATAGACTCTTTCGTTAAATCGCCGAAAGGTACCCTATAAACTGGCCAGTCTTCTGAGCTTATATTATGTGTGGTATCGAAGACAATTGACTCTCCCCCACCATCTGAACCAATAGCAACCAACCCAGGCAAGTATTGCTCGTAGCAATAGGCTTCTGTTAATTCGGATATCTCTTTAGCGCTCCAGAGCACAACTGAGTCATCTGGTTCTTGCACGCCAATCGAAGTTTCTGCCCCATTAGTTTCAAGCAAGAACTTCTTATACTCACTCGGAAGATCTGTTCCTAACCATTTCTCAAGAACCTGAATTTCTTCAGCACTTGCTGGATTTTCCGGATATTCGAATTTATCTCGATATTTGCTCATAATGCTTAACGCCCATTTAAGGGGCTGATAATCGTTTGCTAAAATTGTGTAGCGAAGCCGAGCAAACTGTTAGCAGTCCCGCTTTAAATGCTTGTATGGGTTAACGTTTGGCTAAGGGGCAGGCTTTAACCCATCACTGAGAGCGGAGCGAACGATTTGAACCACTATTTATGCTATCACAGTCACTCAAGGTCTACACAAACCTGCTTGTGCCATGCAGAAAGATTCGACCATTCTTCATTAGTGCTGCCGTTGTGAGACTTCAAAAATGATCGGTAGTCGTCATGAAAACTGATGCCCAGTTTGCTTTCAGCGCTGGTTATTTCGGTATCTGTCGGGTTTCGAAATGGATCGTTATTCATAATTATTGTTGCCTAACATTAAGCGGCGTCCCAAGCCAATTTTAATTGACCGAGGCGAACAAGTGATACTCTGGTGAGCGTTTATCATCAACGAACAATTTAAAATTGCTTGATATCCCTCTTAGATATGGCCAATAAAGGTTAACATAATCATTCACATAGAAACAATTAATTTCCTAAAATTCTATTTTTGCAAAACACAGATTTCCACCGCCAACCATTTCAACCACAGTGAAATACCCTCCGCAAAAAGGACATTTTCAGACATAACTTTCTCCCCTGAAATCTATTACCGTCAATTTAGATAATGTCATGCTGATAGAACGGAATGAGGCAATATAACTAAATAGTTCTTTGGGTTCTTCCAAATTTAAATGGCGGAAATCTAAGATTTCCGCCATTTTCAGATGATAGGTTAATACTCAATGTGAGACTCAGTATCGGACTTTATGCCTCTGCGACCAATACGAACGTTCCACTTTGAAGGTGAACATTAGCTAGTATGATACTGCTTTAAAATGCCATCTAACTCGACCGAGGCATGGTGCAGATCATTAGCTAAGGTCACACTGCGCTGGGCTGTTTGTTTGATAGTTTCCGACTGATGGCGGATTTCATTCAATTGTCCGGCAATGTCGCGAGCGGCGACACTCTGCTCTTCCGCCGAGGCGGCAATTTGGCTGCTCATATCAAATACCGCATTGACCGATTGCGCCATGCCTTGAACATCATCACCGACGGCGATAATCGCACTGCGACCTTCATCGGCCTGATCGACTATTTCCATGGTAATGCTAGATAAACGACTCGTGCCAGATTGTAAGCCTTCAATCATGGCCTGAATTTCTACCGTGGCCTGTTGAGTTCGACCCGCTAAGGTACGCACTTCATCGGCTACCACAGCAAAGCCACGACCTTGCTCACCGGCACGGGCCGCTTCAATGGCCGCATTTAAGGCTAATAAATTGGTTTGCTGGGAAATACTGTTAATGGTTGTGACTACAGCATCGATACTCGCCGCATCCTTAGACAATTGTTCCACCGATGAAAACGCCGCACCAATCTTAGTTGAGAGTAAAC
This sequence comes from Shewanella sp. SW24, assembly GCF_025653395.1. Classification (NCBI taxonomy): domain Bacteria; kingdom Pseudomonadati; phylum Pseudomonadota; class Gammaproteobacteria; order Alteromonadales; family Shewanellaceae; genus Shewanella; species Shewanella sp. SW24. The sequence goes on along the minus strand of NZ_JAKKSH010000006.1, from coordinate 103,906 downwards.
CAATGCTTTCCACTGTATGGCTAATACGCCCACGACTGGCCAACATTTGGCTTGAATTTTCCTTGGTTTGCAACGAAGTATTACTCGCATTAACAGAGACTTCTTCAATCGCTGAGGTCATTTGTGCCATCGCCACGGCAACGGAATCGAGGAATTGATGTTGGAACCCAATCAGTTTATCACTGGTGGCCGCCTGTTGATTAAATTCATCGGATGCCAATGATAAGGTCTGTGCATTTTTGCCAATGGCTGACACCATTTCACTCATATTGTCGGCGCAGCGATCGATTTCCCGGGCAATCAAACTGAAATCGTCAGTACCAAAGAAGTTTAATCTAAAGCTCAAATCACCATCGGCTAAGCGTTTGATGGCTAAGTACATATCCCATAATCCACCACCGAGTGAAGTCGAAATCCAGTAACTCAGTTGGAATAAAGGCAACAAGCCCACTAATGCTAACCAGAACATAAAGTTAGCATCGCTACGCGCATCGGCTTCCCACTCATGGACATTCTGCGTCAGTTGTAAGGCTTGGCCTGACACACTGGCACTGGCCGTCACTTTATCCCCTTGACGCTGCGCGTCACTTTGCCTTGAAGTTACAGTTAACCCGTATTGGCTGGCAAATTGAGATAAGGCGTCAGCTTCTAGCTTTTGCGCCATTGCAACTTGCGCTAGGGTATCGACGCTAGCTTGAACCCGAGCGATAGAGGCCTGCTCAAGGTTACGGTGCGCATGTTGATAGTTGACAAGCGCCACGGCGGCCGTGATCAGCGCCACCATAGAACACACTACCCAAAACTTTCCGTTGAGACTGAACTTGATCAATATGGCATCAATGGTACGAAACTGGATTTGTTTCATCTTGATAATTCCTAAGAACAAAATGCTATTTGGCACTAAATCAGCAGTATAGCTCAGATTGTCACGACAACTATGTCAGTCATAAGATCTGAGCAGGTATTATGCTAATCAGCGCTAGCAACTTGGTTACGTGTGGCGGCAGACAACTTTTGTGTCAGAGTAACCAACTGCCCCGTTAACAGGCTCATGCTAAAACCTAATAAGCCACCAATGATCAACGACGGCACGACATTGGCCACATCACCCGCCATAGCAAAGGTAGTGCAACAGCCAATAAATGCGCCGGGAATAAAGCTAAGCTTTTGATAACTTGCCTGTAAACACATGGCCGAAGTGGCTATGCCGGTAAAAATATACCCAAATACGGGCGAAATAAAAAAGCTGCTACCCGAGATAATGAGCCAAGCCCAAAATACACCGGACAGGTTTGTGCACCACGCCATCATCACGCCCTGAAAGCCAGCCTTAGGTTGAGCAAAAAAAGTGCTACAACCTAAAAAGCCGATCCAAGTGACCAGATGAAAAGCATCTGCGACGCCACACCAAATAGCCGCCAATAGGCCGGCAGAAATAGCGACTTGCCAACGATTTTCCATGGATGACCCCTTTAGTAATTCTATTCACGGAAGTTTAATACCCTTGGGCGCTCTAAAATGTGTATTTTGAGGTAGCTTGGGTAAACATATTGGTTAAATTACCTCTATTTTGGTAACAAAAACCTGATCTATTGCTAATTTTCGGCATTAATGCCCGTAAAATCGCTAACAAGCAAATTTTTTGTGGTAAAAAAACGAAAAAAGCGCTTATTAGGCGCTTTTTTGTTCAAACGGCTTTCAGTTAACCCTCTTGCCGACACTTACACTCGCAATAGTTTATTCACGGGAAGATCGCGGATCCTCTGCCCCGTCGCCGCAAAAATTGCATTGGTCAAACTTGGGGCGACGGGCGGTACACCCGGCTCACCCACGCCTGCGGGCGGCGCATCGGATGCAATAATGATGATCTCCATATCGGGGGTTTGGGGAAGTCGCAGCAAAGGATAATCGTGGAAATTCGATTGCTGCACTTTGCCCTCTTTGTAAGTGATTTCCCCCATCAAGGCTAAACTCAGGCCAAATATAATCGCACCTTCTGTCTGTGCTTTTACCCTATCAGGGTTAACTATCGTGCCCGCATCGATAGCAGCGATGGCATTTAGCACTTTAAGCTGTTTATCCTCACTCACTTCCACCAGCATAGCCACGGCGACATAACTGACAAAACTGCGGTGCACGGCAAACCCCCAGCCCTGATTTTTACCCGCCTTGGGCGCCTTAGTTTGGGCTTTTTCGACCGCATCAATGACCCCAAAATAGCGACTGACGTCCACAGGGTGACGATTGAGCTCTTCGCCATAGTTGCCGTAAGTGAACTGTTGGTCGGTAAAGGTCTCACGCCTTGCTTCACCTAACAGGCTACGCCACATTGCAGGGCAAGAAACCTGAGAACGATGAGCCATTTCATCGACAAAACTGCCGACACTAAAACCGTGCTGAATGTTACACACAGAGCGCATCCAACCAATACGGCTGTGCGCCTGCGCTTTTACCGCTTCGTATCTTAAATTTGGCAAAGCAAAGGGCACATCCACAAAGCCTAAATCCAACTCACCGCCAGAGGGATATTCTACCCCTTCGGCAAAGGTTGAACTGATCGATGGGAATCCCGTACGGGCTAAAAGCGCGGTCGGTTTGTTATTGGTATCGAACAGCGCCTTATAGGACTGGGCGCTGATAGCATGGTAATAACCGTTTTGGATCTCATCCTCGCGGCTCCAACTCACTTTAATTGGACGCTTGAATTGCTTCGATAACAGCGCGGCTTCAACACTAAAATCAGGTTTGGATTTACGCCCAAAACCACCACCCAATAGGGTGACATTCACTTTAATCGCATCTTCTTCCATACCCAGTGCAGCGGCCACATTTTGCTGGGTACTTTGCGGCGTTTGGGTCGATGCCCAGATTTCACAGCCCTTTTCAGTCACATGGGCAGTAGCAACGGGCGGCTCGATAGAAGAATGAATTAAATAAGGCACGGTATAAACCGCCTTTAACGTATTCGCCTCGGGCCAGTTTTTGATCTCATCACCAACTTGGCGCACGACATTACCGCTTTGCTGTACCCGCTCGACCAACTCTTTCAAATAAAGGCTTGAATCATGCTGACTATTGTCGGCCTGAGTCCAAGTGACTTTTAAAGCTTTGCTCCCTTCAAGGGCACTCCACGTGTTTGTGGCGATGACAGCAACGCCGCCCAAAGCCTGAAACGCGGGTGCGCCCTTAGCGGCGGGCAAACGATACACATCCACGACACCGGCCACTTTGCGCGCTGCGGTATCATCCAAGCTTGCCACATCGCTCCCAAGCACGGGCGGACGCATGATGCTGGCGTAGAGCATGCCCTCGAGTTTGATATCGTAACCATAAATCGCGCTGCCGCTTAACATGGCATCCATATCAACGATTTGGCGTGATGCACCAATCTGCTTGAAATCTTTAACCTCTTTAAAGGTTAACGACTCAACGGCAGGTACGGGTTGCTCTGATGCGGCTAACGCTAACTCGCCGAACTTGGCCGAGCGGCCCGTTTTAGCATGCAACACTTTATGGTCGGCGGTATGCACCTCGCTCACGGGAACTTTCCAACGTGCGGCGGCGGCCTGCTCTAGCATGGTTCTTGCCATCGCCCCCATCTGGCGCATGCGGTCGTAATTTTCGCGAATACTGCGGCTACCGTCAGTGTTTTGGCTGGCATAACGTTTATCAGCTAAGCCTTGAATGGGGACGATTTTATCCCAATCCGCTTCTAACTCTTCGGCTAAGACTTGCAGAATACCGGTTCTGATCCCCTGTCCCATCTCGGAGCGATGGCAAGTGAGGTACACTTTGTCGTCTTCACCAATGGCAATAAACAGATTCAGCCGCGCTTCTTTATCCTGCGCCAGCGCCATGGGGCTCCATGTTAGTCCGCTCGCCCCTAATGCTAATCCGCCCCCTACTGCGCCAAACAGTTTTAACACGTCGCGGCGGCTGATATTTTCTACGGCAGTAAAAGTACTCATATTAGCCCTCCTGTTTGGCATAGTTTTGCAGTGCGGCTTTGATCCTAGGATAGGTGCCGCAGCGGCAGATATTCCCCGACATGGCAGAGTTGATTTGTTCTGCAGAAGGTTTCGGATGCTGCGCCACTAACGCCGCAGCCGACATCAATTGTCCCGCTTGGCAATAGCCGCACTGGGGCACGTTATGTTCGGCCCAAGCATTTTTAAGCTTTTGATTATCCAGCCCTTCAATTGTTGTCAGACGTTTTCCCTGTGCCTGCCCCAAACTGGTTAAACAGGTGCGCACAGGTTGGCCGTCTAAATGCACAGTGCAAGCACCGCATAGCCCTGCACCACAACCATATTTAGTGCCCGTGAGCCCTAAAATATCCCGTAACGCCCACAGGATTGGCATCTTAGGATCGGCATCTAAGGTAAATGATTTACCGTTGATGAAAAGTGTTTGGGTGGAAGCGGCGGTACTGACTTCCTTGATAACTGCAGTGGTTGATAATACTTCTGCCATAACTCACTCCTTAAGTGCCAACCACGACGCAAGATCGGCTTGGGTATCAATATCAATTGCGGCGCGGGGTAGTGTTATAGCGACTAACGCTCCCCGCTGTGCTTGTTGTTTTAGAATCGATTTAGCCCCGCGATCACCACTCAAGTGAGTGAACTGCGGTAATGTAGAGGCATTAAAAATAGCTGGTACGCCTAAATCATCCAAATAATGGGCGGCAACGTCTTTACCGGTTTCATGCCATGTCAAAATCAGTTGTCGATAATCGTCTGCACTCAAGGCCACTTGGTCTGCCAATGTCAGCAGCATGGCATCAAAGCCCTGCTCTTTGGCATAGCTTGCCGCCAAACTCACTGAGGATGCCAAGCCTGTTTGCCACTGTGGATTAACTAAAATATCAAAGGGTTGGCGGGAATGAAGCTCGACTAATAATGGCTGCAATATGTGCTGATGAGCACCGAGTATGATTAACAAAGGCGTATGCTGGAGCGAATGAGTGTCTTTGCGATCCAAACCTAAATCTTGGCAACTAAGCTGCTGTAAACGCTCAACATGAGTGCAAATGATGGTTTGTTCGCGAATTTTCGTAGCGCTATGTGATGGTAGAAGTTGCGCTAACTTTACCCCGTCAAAGCGCTTACTCTCGCCGGCCGCAAGTACCACAATCAGCAGCCGCTTGGATGAAAGTGGCGTTTGCTCTGTCAACGTTAGCGCTGCCGACTTTGGCGCTGTAGACATTAGTACAGAAGACTTTTGTACTGGCGGCAACGTCATTAACGCATTATCTCATCGAGATGTTTTAAGGTTGCGCCATGGAGCACGCCGTGGCACTGGGCCAAAATACTTAACGCCACGGCACTCGGTAACTCGCCGCCAAGGGCAAGCCCCGCGGGAGCAGAAAATACCCCAGAAAAAGATTCAGCACTGAGCCCTGCCATTCCAAGCACTTTATCCCGTCGATGGGCGGGACCAAGCAAGGCGATATAGGCTAGCGGATGCGCTTGAATAACCTTTAATGCCGCAGCATCTAAGCCCAAGTTATGGTTCATCACCACGGCGCAATCCAATTGAGCGATATGATTCGCGGTTAATTCCCCCGCGGTCAGTTTCACTATATGGGCATGGGGGAAATCCGCCGCTCTGGCATAGGCGGTACGACCATCGAAAACAGTCACTTGCCAACCTAAAGTGTGGGCCATGGCGGCAACGGGCTTAGCATCGATACCACCGCCAAAGATCCCAAGATGGAATCTTGGTCTCAAGGGAATAATCAGTGATTCTCCCGCGTCTTGGGTGAAGACGCCCGTGCGTACAAAATCGCTGGCGGGGAATGGCGTCAACTCCTCAGAATAAAACGCAGCGTGATACTGGCGCGCATCCGTCCCTGCTTTGACTAAAGGCAATTGGTAAAAACCCGACCGACCGTGGCGAAATGCCTGCACTAGCTCAACTAAGCCAAGATCATGATTCTCTTTTAGCAGAGGGATCAACATGATATCTACTATGCCACCACAACCGAGTCGATAGCTGGCATCGGACTCATCGCTTGCATCATAGGTGACGCACATGACTTGCTTAGTCTGCATGGCATTTTGAGCATGGCGACGTAAATCGGCTTCTAAACAGCCGCCACTTAACATACCCACGCCTTGACCAAACTCATGGAACAACATCATGGCACCGGGTTTACGATAGGCCGAACCTTGAATTTGGGTGATCACCGCAAGCACCCAAGCGTCATCCGCCAGTGGTAGCCAATGCTCTAGTAAATCTTCGATTTGGTGATCCATCCGCAAGGACTCCATTGGGTTAGGGAGATTTAAAAAATTTAATGCGCTTATCGCTATTGAAACTATCAACCGTTAATAACGCAGCTATCGACGTCTATTTGTCATCAAAGCTTGACGCAAGTTTTATCAGCAAATAAAACTGCTTCGTCAAACGCTCGCATTAAACATATGGACAACCAAGTTAGCAAAGGCGTGTGCGTATTGAAAGGAGTAATAGATTTCAAAAAGTGTTGAAGCATAAAATATGTTCAGGGGAAGTTAAAGAGGAAGAATTGACGTCCATGTCTGAGTGGCATTTGTTCGCAAATCAATCACATTTATCTAAAACTGGTATTCCCCCGCCTTAGTGCGCAGTATCTGGGATTGGTTGTCTAGACTAATGGATGTCGATTCAATCTGTTCGATAATCTGTGATACTTCACGGGAATTATCGCGGATCACCATCATGCTCGAAGCGATTTCTTTAGAAACCAAGGATTGTTCTTCGGTTGAAGCGGCAACCTGAGTATTGATCCCATGAATCGCTTCCGTACTATGGCGAATATCCTCAAATACTGCCACGATACGTTGCAGTTCTACCCCCGCCTTTTGCATTAGCGTCGCCGCTTGAGTCACTGATGTACCCACTTGATTGGTACGGCTTTGAAGGCTTGCGACAATATCATCGATTTCCTTGGTGGAATCTTGAGTGCGCTGGGCTAATGATCGAACCTCATCAGCTACCACAGCGAAGCCTCGTCCTTGCTCACCGGCCCGTGCGGCTTCAATCGCGGCATTCAGTGCCAGCAAATTAGTCTGCTCAGCAATCGCCTTAATCACACTCAACACATTGCTGACTTGGGTACTTTCGTTCACTAGATGTGACATAGAGTCTTGAGTATTCCTAAACTCAGTTTCTAATACCGACATGGCTTTCAACGCTTCCGATACTGTCTGTTTACCTACAGTGACATGCGTTTCATTTTCGGCGGCGCGGCTTTCAGCGTTCGAGGTGCTCTCACTTACATGCACTAAGGTCGTGGTCATTTCTTCCATCGCACTGGCGCTGGCGTCCAGTTCTCTCGCCACTCGATTTGAGCTTTCACGCGAAATTTGAATTGATGCTTTAGTTTGCTTCGCTAAATCAGCCACCTCTTTTGCAATACCATCCGTTGTCGATAATGAACTGGCAAGGGAAGAGATAAACAAGTTGATTTGATTAACGATTTCACCAATTTCCCCCTGAGTCGTAACAGAGATCCGCCGCGCAAGATTTTTAGAGCGCTGAATATCGAGCAATTCAACACAGGTCTGCACTAAGGGAGTCACAATCCTGCTCTTAACGATAATAAATCCGCCAACGGCGGCTAAAATCACGATAAATAACACCAGTTGGGACCAGTTTAATGCTGCATGCAGGGAATCGAGTCGGTTATTCACATCACCATCGGTACGTTTATCCAATGCTGTAAAAAACTCATCAATCGGCTGCATGATCTTAGCTTTTTCTCTGTGGTATTGGTCGCTATGTAATAACTCCCTCGCCATGGTTAAGTTAGGCTCACCTTTGATCGTGTAAGTTTGGGTGTTGGGGTCCATAAAAATACCTTTGACGGCATTCATGGCTTTCACTTCGAGGGCGACTAACGCATCTGAGTTTTGCTGGGCTTGTTCAAGGTAACGGAATTCTTCATCAGAAAAACCGAGGGACTTCATTTGCGTGTTTATCGCAATGCTAGCACCGTCGGGTTTTGGCTTATCGCCATAGCTCAGCACCAAATCCCAGTAAATCTGGTGATATTTTTCAGGTCTAGACTTCTCACCATTACGGATAGCCAAAATATCCATATACATTTTTTCGTATTTTTCATCACCCGTAACAGCGTAAGTTCGAGCGAGACGCGTTAGGTCATCAGAACTTTGTCTTAACTCATCGGCGACTTGATAGGACTGATATCGGACGCTAGCCGCATCATTAAAGAGATCGATTTTAGACTTAACATTGAAGCTCAATACCGCAGAAATCACGGCACTCGCGACTATGGTCGAAAAGACCACGCTCATCATTGTTTTTGTTTTCATACTTACCCCAGTAGACGGAAGAACTGCTTTAAGTCTAGAAGGAAAAACAGAAAACATAAAAAAGGTTGGTTTATTAGCTGAAATAATCATTTGATTTGCGAGTGATTATCGCTCACAAATCAAGCAATGCTGAATGGCGTCTCAATTACAGTAAAAGTTGGTCCGCGACAAAGGGGTTATGCTCGCGCTCTTCGCCAAAGGTCGACATAGGACCATGCCCAGGAATGAATTCAACCTCGGCACCTAAGGGCCACAGTTTTTCGGTGATCGAGTGAATTAAATCCTGATGATTTGATTGGGGGAAATCGGTGCGACCGATAGAACTTCGAAACAAAATATCCCCCACCCACGCCAACTTAGATTGGGCAGAGAAAAGTGCAATGTGTCCCGGCGTATGCCCAGGGCAATGCAGCACAGATAAACTTTGCTCGCCCACTTTAACAATATCGCCATCCTGTAGATATTGATCCGGTTCAAAGGCATCGCAATGGGGAAAACCAAAATTTTGGCTTTGCTTAGGTAAGTTATCAATCCAGAATTTATCAGCAATATGCGGGCCAATAATCGGCACATTAGCGGCTTTCGCTAGGGCTTTTGCACCACCGACATGATCGATATGCCCATGGGTAAGGAGGATTTTTTCAAGGACGAGTCCAAGTTTCGCCACTTCGTTTTGGATCCTGTCAATATTACCGCCAGGATCCACAACCGCAGCACCCTTGGTTTTTTCACACCAGATCAAGCTGCAATTTTGCTGAAAAGGTGTCACTGGAATAATCTGATACTTCATAGCTTCAATCTCGTGTTATCCATAAGCGATAGATTACGCTAAGAAACTCATCATGGCTCAAATTTATATCCAAAAAATTGATCTTCACCAAAAGCTAATCAAATAATCCTAGCTTACGACATAAACTATTTTGTCTATACCCAAGTTAGCTGAAGATACGCGTTTCAGGTAGCCTAGGTTACTGCATCTTCAGCTTATTTGGGTATACAATCTGCCAATCACAATAACATGATCCTCTGCCATTAAGGTTGTTTGATGAAACCCGATATTATTCTCGCCGGAGTGCTGGCGAAGAAACACACTTTTACCTTGCCCCTCAACTATCAAAATCCAATTGCAGAGCAAATCCAAGTGTTTGCCAGAGAACTCTGTAGCCCAGAAAACAAAGATAAAAAACTACCTTATATCGTATTTTTTCAAGGCGGCCCTGGATTTGCGGCCATGCGTCCCGCCAGCAACAGCGGCTGGATCCGCCGCGCATTAAAAGAATATCGGGTGTTATTACTCGATCAACGTGGCACAGGCTTATCAACACCGATTAATTACCAAAGCCTGCAACACTTAGATCCCGCAGCTCAAGCGGATTACCTAAGCCATTTCAGGGCTGACAATATCATTCGTGATGCCGAAACGATTCGTGCCCAGCTTTGTCCCGCCGATAAGTGGGCGATTCTCGGCCAAAGTTTCGGGGGATTTTGCGTGTTACATTATTTAAGCGCCGCCCCTCAAGGCGTCAGTGAAGCCTATATCACGGGTGGCATACCATCATTAACCCGTAGCAGCGACGACGTCTATCTTGCGACTTATCAACGCGTACTGGCGAAGAATAAACAATTTTTCCAACGCTTCCACGATGCTCAACATCTCGTCACTCGCTTAGCAAAACATTTGCTTGAAAATGAAGTGTATTTGGCAACGGGTGAACGCCTCACGGTTGAAATGCTGCAACTGCTGGGTATTAATATTGGAATGGAGCAAGGGCCTGAATCGGTTTATTATTTGCTTGAACAAGCCTTGATCAACACGGCTTCAGGGACAGTCGTTAACCCGTTATTTTTAAATCATTTCGGTCAAATGCTCGATTACAACACTAACCCGATTTTTGCCCTGTTGCATGAAGCCATCTACTGTCAACACTCGGCTTCACAATGGTCGGCACACAGGGTTAGACAGCAATTCCCCGCCTTTAACTATCAACAAGGTAAACCGTTTTTATTCACAGGTGAGATGATATACCCATGGATGTTTGACCAATTTAGTCACTTAGTGCCGCTTAAAGCCGCGGCAGAAATCCTTGCCCATAAATCAGATTGGCCAACACTTTACAATCTAGAGCAACTGGCACAAAACCGAGTCCCTGTTGCAGCGGCCATTTACAGTGAAGATATGTTTGTAGAGATGCAATACAGTTTAGAAACCACAAAACAAGTTGGCAGGCTAAAGTATTGGTTAACATCAGAATATGAACATAACGGCATCCGCATGGATGGAGAACGCATACTGGATAAGCTCATCAGCTTAAACCGAGGCGACACCCTAAGATAAATATGAGCTTTAAGGGCTAATTAAGTTAATGCTGAGATTATATGCCTGCTCCTCATCAGTTGAGTGATTTTGGCAAGCTTTAACGACCCATTTCCGTATGAGTAAACCGTTTTGGTTTACTCTTTTTTTTGCAAAAAATGCACTCACCTTCGGCGAGTGCATTGCCCAATAAAATAGACGACAAAGCAAAGTGACAAAATCTTAAAACTATCGCTTCATTTTAGGATAAGTAAATTCATGACATTGATTACAATAAACTTTGCTTTCTTTATGTTCTTGATGACAGTAGGTACATGGTAAATCAGAACCGTAATGTAAACTGTCATGGGGATTGGGCTCAACCGAATGCCCCGCGTCTTCAGGTCGCTTAGTCAGTTTAGCCACATCCTGAGGAGAACCATGGCAGTTAGCGCACACTGCGGCATCAGGTATGGTCTTACGCTTTACATCACCATGACAGGCAGTACAGTCGACCTGACCATTCTCACTTGTCATCACATCCTTATGATAATCCTTAATATTCATCGCATTTGTTGTTATTGGCAGCATGAACATGCAACCAAGTAAAAGTGTATATAAGGGTTTTAACATCAGACTCTTCCTATAGCGGGGCATACTGCCCCGCATAACATATTAATAATTTGCGATAAATTCAGTTGAAGTTTGGATATCAGGCGTGAATGGGCGATCTTGAGCAACAAATGGCACTTTTTCTCGGTAAGCCTTGTACATGGCTTCGGTCGCTTTACCTAAATGAAGATCTGGAGTGGCCAACTTACGTAAATCAATTGCTTGACTTGAATGCAGCAACTCTAAACCGTAGATCACACGTGTGTTGTCGACAATCTGGATCAAATTGTCCGCAGCAAGCTTCAGGTTAGTGAAAGTATCTTCAATTCCCCCCGCAATTGAAATCCCATCAAATGACACTGGGGTCGCCAACTGTTTATTACGAACCTGCATATCTACAAAAGCTTTTTGAATCGCGCCAAAAGCATGGCCATTATTACCTGGAGCACTTAAAAAGCGTGGCAGTTTAGTAAAGTGATCATCGGATAAGTGGATAGTGCGCATGACACTGTTATGGGATACATGCGTCAACGCCACGCTCAAGTTTTGTACTGCCAGTGCAACAGGCAAAGGTTCAAAGTTCGTGGTTGGGAACACACCACCTTGCCCTTCGACAATATACTTAGCAACCTGTGGAAACTTCGCATACTCATTCGATGCGCCAACAATAACTGCAGGGTTATCATCCGAATGATTTATTTGAATATTTACCACATAATTCAATTCTGCTAACGCTTGTTCAGCACTGGCTAACGTGTATGCTGTCGTTCGGTAACTGAGAGGGTCCTGCAAAGGACGTTCATCATTAAGCTGCCATAAATAACTGCCATCTAACTGTTTTAGAATGTCACTTGTGCTGGCTTTAATATAAGGGAAAGGACGAATATCATTGGTTTGTGGTAAAAATGGCGCCACGTTACCATTTAATCCCTCAAGGCTTAAACCAAATAGCGTTGGCGAGATAGAGAGTAATTGCTTGGCCTCACGGTAACCTTGCATCGCATAAGCAACTGAAAACGAATTGTTAGACAGAATTGATAGCGCATCTTTACCCATAGGCACAAGTGGTGTAATTCCGGCATCCGCCATAGCATCTTTACTGCTAACACGTTGTCCTTTGTAGAATACTTCCCACTCACCCACCATAGCTAACCCGACATGGGATGAGAGCAAAATATCCGCTTCACCTACAGTACCGTGGGCGGGGATGACTGGCGTTAACCCTTTGTTAAGGTATGCCTCATAGAGTTCAGCCACAACAGGTTGCACCCCTGTTTGTCCCGCGAGCATAGTATTTAAGCGTACCGCCAAGGCTAATCGAGTTAACCGAATCGGTGCAGCGTCACCGACTCCTGCACTATGAGCTCGAAAAGTGCTGTAGTTAAAGTTACGTGATGCCTCAAGCACTTCATCACTTAACTTGCCATTGGCATCAAATAACTTGTGATCTTTGTTCAAACCAACGCCCACAGTAAGACCATAAACAGGCTTACCTAAACGAGCAGCTTCCATCAACAAACTATTAGCTTTAACGAGTTGGGTTTTCGCTTGAGATGCAATCTTGACTTTAGCGCCATCGGCGATTGCCCATGCTTGTTCTTGCGTTAAATGTTTACCATCGAGGACAACGTGCTCCATCGCTAAAGCACTCCCAGAGAGTAGGCTTAAAGTAAGCGATGCCATCAACACTGATTTATTCATTACCATTCTCCAATACATTGTAATTTTTAATAAAAATCTAATTATGCTTGCTTAAGCACCGCCGCCTTTGCCGCGGCACAATTTCGGCCCGCGTTGCGACCAGTAACAACGCCCTCTGCGACAGCACAAGCGCCTAAACGGCTAGCACCGTGAATTCCTCCGGTTGCTTCACCTGCGGCATACAGCCCTGGAATGGCTTGGTTGGTGACTAAATGCAGTACTTCTGATCGGGTATTCACTTTAACGCCGCCCATGCAATAGTGAACTTTTGGCCACATACGAACGGCATACCAAGGCCCTTTATCTAGCACAATGGCTTCTTGCAGAGGACGTGCGAATTCTTTATCAACACCATTTTTTACCGCTTCGTTCCAACGGGCGACTTGAGCTTTTAGTGCTTTGGCTGGCATACCATAAATAGCAGCAAGTTCGTCTAAGGTTTCTGCTTTACTAATCACCTTATATTTCAGTCCCCAATCTAAGGTTTGCGCCTTACTAGCCCCTTCTGCATTAGTGAAACCAATAGGATAAACAGGCTGACCATGTTCATCACGGCGAGTCATGATAGCGTCAGCTCTCGCTTTACGATCTGCAAGTTCATTGAAAAAACGTTCACCAGTGCGCACATCCACCACAATACCGTGGGGATAGGTCGCAATCGTGTTGAACTGGGATGCAGTACCAAAGCCTTTTTCATCGGGAGATGCCCATGGGCCGAGTTGAATTTGGTCTAAATGAATAGGGTTAGCACCTAAGAGCATCATTTGCTTTAGGGCTTCTGAAGTTGCACCAGCATGATTGGTGGAATCTAAGTCGTTATTTAACTCAGGTAGTTGCATCATGCGATATTCAATATCGCGACCAAAGCCCCCCGTTGCCATGACAACACCACGGCGCGCGCCTATGCGACGTATTTTACCGGTTCGCTCATTAGGGAAATAAAAACCTTCACGAACTTCGACCCCAATCACGCGACCATCGAGATCTTTCACAAAGCTTTCGAGCTTGGTCTGATTTCTCATCACCACGCCTTTATCTCTCGCGGCGTTAATCAGCGGTCTGATAATACCTGCCCCTGAACTTTCAACGGTTTGCAAGACTCGTTGTATTGAGTGTCCACCAAAATGCTGTACAAAAGGTTTCCACTTAACCCCATGTTCAATCAACCACTGACAGGATTCAGCCGTGCCATTACACACCAGTTTTAACATCTCAACATCGTTCATGCCCCGACCTGCTCGCATCATATCGGCGACCATTTCATCGACAGAATCATTAATTCCGGCCTGTTTTTGCAACTCAGAGCCCGCCACAGCCATGGCACCGCCATTGATTGTTGAGTTACCGCCAAAGACAGGCATCTTGTCCACAACCATCACACTGACACCGACTTCCCTTGCTTGTAATGCTGCAGACATACCAGCAAAGCCGCTGCCGACGACCAGCACATCTACAATCTCGTCGAATGCTTCAGGAACAGCATCGCAACTTGCTGTTGCAGGTAAGGCTATTGCAGCCCCAAAGCCCGCAGCCATCACAGCCCCACCTTTTAGCAACTGCCGACGGCCCGTATCAATATCTTGAGTTTTACTCATGCTTACTTCCTTCAATAATGGCTGGAACTTGTCAGCATGGAAGTGCATGCGCTGTGCCAAGCACCTAAAAAGAGGTAATTAAGTGGGGAACTTTGATTAGAGGCACGGAATCACGAAATATAAAGATCTACAATCACGATACTTAATGATTAACATGAAATATCAATGGAAAAACACTTTTATCACGAATCGACACTGAGATTATGCAGTAGCCTACAACTCGAAAAGTCCCTGCAAAGTTACTTCGAGTTTATTCGGGATGAACTGCCTATTGATGGGCTATTTATTAATATTTTTCGCAAACAATTTAATGACATACAATTTATTGCTCATGTCAATGCTAACCAATCATGTACCTTAGATAGGCAAATATCTATCCCTGAAGAACTGGCTAAGTGCTTAGATGATCCTCAACGCCCACGCGTGAGAATTGTTAATGATATTGAGCACGACCCAATCACAGCTTTAGTTGCGCCTAAGGTGATCAGTGGTATTCGTTCGCTGATCATTTTGAGAATGTCTATCGAAAATACCCACCTTGGGATAGTCGGATTTTATGCCAAAACGACAGGCGTTTTTCGCCCTCGTCATGCTGATTTAATTGCTCCGCATATGCATGCATTAGCCTTAATCACTGCACTAAATCTACGCGGACGTAATTTACTTAAAGAAAATGAAGCACTCTCAAAGCAGAATGTGAGTCTTCGCAGAACACTGGATGTCCAGAATGGCGTAGTGGGAGCCAATTCAGGCTTGAAACACGTCATGCAGCAAGTGCAATCTATTGCCAAGATTAATACGACCGTCCTAATGCTGGGTGAAACGGGGTGTGGAAAAGAAGTGATAGCTAATGCTATTCACGAACTTTCTGAACGTTCGGATAAGCCCTTTATCAAGGTCAACTGCGGCGCCATTCCAGATACTTTGATTGACTCCGAACTCTTTGGTTATGAAAAAGGGGCATTTACTGGGGCTGAGTCCCGTAAAATTGGCTACTTCGAACAAGCCAATGGCGGCACTATCTTCCTCGATGAAATTGGTGAGCTACCACTATCCGCACAGGTTCGATTACTCCGTGTGCTTCAAAATAGCAGTATTACCCGTGTGGGTGGGCATGATGCTGTACAGCTGGATATTCGTATAGTGGCTGCCACCCATAGAAATTTACAAGCTATGGTACACAGAGAAATGTTTCGGGAAGATCTTTGGTATCGCTTAGCTATTTTCCCTATTGAAATCCCTTCATTAAGACAAAGACGTACAGACATTCCTTTACTCGTACAGCATTTTATCGAGCAACTGAGTTCAAAGTTCAACCTGCCTCAATTACCAAGAGTTACACCGGAACAATTGAATATTCTGAATCAATACGCTTGGCCAGGAAATGTCCGAGAACTCATTAACGTGCTCGAACGGGCGATAATACAACAACCTTCAGGACCGTTAGATTTTGGCTTCCTTGCTCCACATCAGGGTGAGGAAATTACGACCCAAGCAAATCAAACCGTTATCATAGATCCAAACTATGCGAGCGATAAACTTGTGCCCCTTGATGTTATGACCAGAAAATATATTAGTCATGCACTGAGGATTACAGGTGGAAAACTCTATGGTCCAGGAGGTGCGGCTGAGTTATTGGACATCAATGCCAATACCCTGCGCAGCAAAATGAAGAAACTGGGGATTGTATAATCTTTCAAGGCTAACGAGTGCTCTATAACAAAAATAGAAAGCATCGGTTAACAAAGTGCATAAATAACAAAGGTCACATAAGTGACCTTTGAAAAATTAATGATAACCATAGGATCTAGAAGAAATAACGGATTCCCACCGCATAGTTGTTATCTTGTAGATCTTCATAGGCTTTATCATCCATACTGCTGAAATCTATTTTGGCCTCAACGTACATAATTGTGTCGCGGCTATAGCGATAATGCAGACCTAACACTGCAAATTGGCGTGTCCATTTTCCTTGGATCGCAGTATCTACATCGGTATCAAGATCTTGATATGTCAGTAATACTGTTGGAACGAAACCATTATCATACTGATAAGCAACAATAAACTCTGCTCCAGTTGAATCATATAAATCTCCCCCCACTAATTCGTTTTGCTCACTCTTATGGGCGTTAAAACCTACGTATAAACCGTCAGCATCACGACCTGGAGCATATTGATAGAAACTACCGTATTGGGCGCCAATCCCAATAATTTGGTTAGTGTTATCAACCTCTTGGCCTGCAAGATTTCCGGTAAAATCACCACGATTAAATCCCGCTAGCACTTTAAATTTATCAGTAAAGTTGTAAGTTACACTTGCACCGTAGCTAGGTTCGAAACTCAATTCGGAACCATCATTCAAGGGAGCACCACTGCCATCATACAAGGCAACATCGCTATTTTGTTTAGAGGCATACTGCACTGCGACATGTAGATTACCAAAAGTATTACGATATTGCAGCGCAGCATCGGCACGTCCTGCCCCTGTTAAACCACCGTCACCGAAGGTATAGGCCCCCACTGACCACCCCGTAAAAGCATTGAGCACATCGGTTGTGTAAGCAACATCATAGTAAGCCCCCCATTGCTTACCAAAACTGATCTTTCCCCATTTCTCATGGGACATCCCTACATAACCCAATCGATTGAATAAAAAATCTGAATTTTTAGATGCAGATAACTGACCGCCACCTTGGCCTTGCGTGTATATAAGGCCGTCATCACTGGTCACCATATTGATACCCCATTCCGTATGGGCAAAGGAGCTCCAGCCATTTTTCTCTTGACGGTCGAAACGAAAACCAACACGAGAAAAATTATCTATAACGGAAGTTTCATGACCATCATTTAACGCGGCAAAACCTAACCAACCTATCATGTTAACGCTGTTAGTTTGGTCATTATACAACTCAACGGCTTGAGCAGTTCCCATTAACAATAAGCTTGGGATCATCAAAGCGAGCAATGTCTTTTTCATTTAATCTACCTTTAAATTCAGCGAAACCACATATAATTACATGATTTATTTAATATATTATTTTCCCCAAACAATACTAAGCAGGTTATATGCCACCGGGAGGAAAAGCTGAAAATCAAGGTGTTTTTTAGATACGGATCAGGCAATCTCGAAATATCGTGATTATCGGTTGTTAAATACCGTTAGATAAATTAAATGTCGTTATTACATCAAGAGACAATAACGACATATATGCAACAAGTGTGTCATTACACTGCTGTTGTAGATTTACGGCTATTAGAAGCTGAACGACTGGTTGATCGAGTTACCGAACTTTTGGAACTGGTCTTTTGGGAAGCATATTTGTTGGAACCATCGTTTTTTGTTGTACCTATACCTTTCGCTGAACTTGATTTTTTAGAGTACGACTTACGATAACCAGATTTATTACTTGCCGTTTTACGATAACCTTGGCCTTGTAAACCATTAAGCGCGGTTGGCAGTTGTGCGCCTGCATTCTGGATAAGCGTGGATAAGGTGCCGAGCAGTGGCTGCATAAAGGCTTGATAAGAGGTTTCTTTATGGCAAATGCCGTTCAGGCTCGCTTCCCAAAGCGCTGTCATATCCGGCGTAGTCGCACTCGCGGGCAAGCTGTTAATCAATCCTTTCCCCACGTCTGTCGAGACAATAGATTTACCTAGGCGTTGTAAAAAACCGCGTTTGAACAGCAATTCGATAATACCTGCACGGGTAGCCTCTGTACCTAATCCATCGGTTTCTTTAAGAATTTTACGGATCTCAGGATCGGTCACATAACGGCTAATACCCGTCATAGCACCGAGTAAAGTGGCATCGGTAAAGGCCTTTGGTGGTTGAGTATTTTTCTCCAACAATTCGCCTCGAGTACAATGCAAAGCCTGTCCCAATTTCAAAGGCGGTAATTGGCCGATAAACTCGTCATTCTCCTCATCGTCCTTACCTGCGCTTTCTTCCGTCGACTTGTTGCCACTCGCCTTACTGCCATTAGGCTCTTGGCGGGCAAAGAGTTGCTTCCAGCCGAGGGATTTATCCTGACGCGCCTTGGTATTAAATAAGCCCCCCTCGATTGTCACTTGCACTGTGGTTTCACTGTAACAATAAGCCGGATAAAACTGGGCTAAGTACTGGCGAGCAACATGAAGATATAACTGCCTCTCACGCTGACTCAAGCTAGATAAGTTAGCCGTCTTCGCTGTGGGGACGATTGCGTGATGGGCGTCCACTTTTTTATCATCCCATGCTTTAGATTTAAGACGGGGATCGGGTGCATCAGCACCTTGCAATAACTCAGCAGCGCCGTCACTTATCGCCTTAAGAACCGAAGGCGCAAGGTTATGTTGCTCAACGGGTAAATAACGACTGTCGGAGCGTGGGTAAGTAATGAGTTTATGGCGTTCATACAAACTTTGGCAGGTATCGAGCACATCCTTAGCACTCATACCAAACCGTTTAGCCGCATCAATCTGTAACGCGGATAAGCTGTAGGGCAATGGTGGATTCTGTTTCTTGTCCTTAGCCACTAATTGAGTGACTAAGGCGGGTTTATCACTGATGCGACTCACCACATTTTGCGCTAACCCTCTCACTAACACTCGTCCTTCTTCATCCATATAAGGCTGACAAGCTTCGCTAGGTTGCCACTTGGCGCTGAAAGTTTCTTGCTTCTCGGTCGCCAAATGCGCTAGTACTTCATAAAAAGGCTTAGATTGAAAGTGGGCAATCTCTTCATCACGGCGCACCACTAGCCCAAGCAATGGCGTTTGTACTCGGCCGACGGATAACACGCCTTGATAACCGACCTTTTTACCTTGGATGGTGTACGCACGCGTCATATTCATGCCATAGAGCCAATCGGCACGACTGCGGGCTAAGGCTGATGTGGATAAAGGAATAAACTCGCGATTACTGCGTAGCTGCGTTAGAGCTCGTTTTACAGCTTGTGGGTTTAAGTCACTGATCAGTAAACGCTGAGTTTGATGTAGCTTGTCCCCCGTCACGCCAAGATAGGCAATCACTTCATCCACGAGTAACTGCCCTTCACGGTCGGGATCGCCCGCATTAACCAAGGTGTTGGCTTGTTTGACTAATCGTTTTAGCACTGTGAGTTGGCTGCGGGTCGCAGCCTTAGGTTTTAGTTGCCACTTGTCTGGCACTATTGGCAAATGCTCGAATTTCCAAGACTTAAATTCAGGATTATAGGCATCAGGTTCTGCTTGCTCGAGCAAGTGACCGACACACCAAGACACACAATCGCCATTGGCGGCTTCGATAAATCCATCGCCTTTTTTATGGGGTTTAGGCAATACATCGGCAATGGCCCGCCCTAGGCTAGGTTTTTCTGCGATATAGAGAATCATACAAACACCAAGCACTGGATATAATTACAGTATAATTTAGCCCAAACGCCAGTTGAGTGCAAATTTCTGTAGTAAACCGAGCTTAAATGTAAAAGCTTAAGTGTAAATTCAATTGCGAATGATTCTCAACAAGGCATAAGATACACTAAATAACTAAGGAGTGACTATGAGACAGTTTGCAATAAATGCGCGACAGGCTATGACAATAACTCCAGTATTAATATTAAGATTCAATCAGTTATTGATATTCCATAGCTTAATGTTACTCGCAATAAGCATGCTCACCAGTACCTGGCTGGGACAAATGAAAATCATCGATATGCCGTTAGCATGGGGATTCATTCTCGTCATTCCTATTGCTGTGAGTTTATCTCTATTACTCAGCCATCAAATCACGCGCCATAGCTTAAGCAGCTTATTCGGCGTGTGGATGCTACTTTGGGTAATGGGATAACTGACATTCATAATAAATCACTACCGTATTTCGAGTTAACTCGCCCCTCCGCTCTATTTATCCATGCTAAAACTCAATTTCAAAACACATTGGTTTCAAATATTTAACACTTTAACTATGAAGCTCCCTAAAAAATAGTTATGTTGAGTATCTTGGATATTTACAAAAAATGTCTTAATCAAAAGTGAATGTCCTAACTCAACATCTGTTGAATAACCGTAAACCTAAAAACTCTGCTAAAACAACACAATAAAGGAATCGGAGTCTATGAATGAGATTGTCAACGCGATCAATAGTGTAATTTGGAGCCCTGCACTTATTTTTCTTTGCCTAGGTGTCGGGCTCTATTTCTCCCTTCGCACTCGATTTTTGCAGCTGCGCCATCTGCCAGAAATGATCCGCCTGATGTTTGATGGTAAGAGTACTGATGCGGGAGTGTCGTCTTTTCAAGCACTCGCGATGACATTAGCGGGCCGAGTCGGTACAGGTAACATTGCAGGGGTTGCCACAGCAATCACCTTTGGTGGTCCTGGCGCTTTATTTTGGATGTGGATGGTTGCCTTTCTCGGTGCCAGCTCCGCTTTCGTTGAATCTACCTTAGGTCAAGTCTATAAAGAAAAAATCAATGGTGAGTATCGCGGTGGACCTGCTTTTTATATTGAAAAAGGCTTAGGCATGAAATGGTATGCATGGGTATTTGCAATTGCGACCATATTTGCCTGCGGGATCCTGCTGCCGGGCGTACAAGCTAACTCGATTGGTTCAAGTTTAAAAACCGCTTTCAACATAGATCCTAATGTGACTGCAGCCATACTGGCTATGCTTCTAGGCTTTATCATTTTTGGCGGTGTAAAACGTATCGCTCACTTTGCCAGTGCCGTCGTCCCCTTTATGGCACTGGGTTACATCATAGTGGCTTGTGTCATCATAGCGCTAAATATTGGCCAGCTACCGGGTATTTTATGGTTAATTATCAAAAGTGCCTTTGGCTTTGATGCGGGTTTTGGTGCCATTTTAGGCTTAGCCATCATGTGGGGGGTAAAGCGGGGTATTTACTCCAACGAAGCGGGTCAAGGTACAGCGCCACATGCCTCATCTGCAGCGGCGGTAAGCCATCCAGCCAAACAAGGGTTAGTTCAAGCTTTTTCTGTGTATATCGACACCTTATTCGTTTGCTCTGCAACAGGTTTCATGCTGCTCATTACAGGACTGTATAATGTTCAGGGCCCAGACGGTGCGGCGCTCTATACCGGCATTGCCGGAGTCGCTGCAGGACCAGGCTACGTACAAACGGCAATGGAAAGTATGATGCCAGGATTTGGCAATATCTTTGTGGCTATCGCACTGTTCTTCTTCGCCTTTACGACCATAGTGGCTTATTACTACATTGCCGAGACCAACATTGCCTATATTAACCGTAAAGTAAATCATCCTTGGTTCATGGTCGTTCTCAAAGTCGTGATCATTGGCTCAACCGTATACGGCACAGTTAAAACGGCTGATATGGCTTGGGGAATGGGCGACATTGGTGTTGGACTCATGGCATGGCTCAATATTATTGCCATTATTCTATTGAGGAAAACCGCATTCACTTGCCTTAAAGATTATGAATCACAGCAGGCACTTGGCATAGAGCCACTTTTTGATCCGGTAAAACTGGGTATTAAAAATGCGGATTACTGGGTTGAACGTAAGCACGCTGAAGAAAATGTAATGACTGAAACAGCGCAACGCATAAATACGTAGACGTTATCACGATGATCCGTTAAGCAAATATAAGCCATTAAAAAGCCAGTGATTTCTCACTGGCTTTTTTTGTATCGTTTAGAACAAAAAGGACACAAACTTTACGATACTGAATTACCCACAATCCTTATGGGTGACAGACGTTATGCAGCTCTAAGTTAGTGCCAATATCTTTATTTCGATCGGCTTTGGCATCGTCATTACGCAGTTGCGTCAAGTGATCTAAATACGCTTGGTCAACGTCGTTCGTGATGTAGTGACCATCAAATACGGACGTTTCGAAACGTTTAATCGCAGGATTCTCCATTCTTACCGCTTCAATTAAATCGGGTAAGTCTTGGAAAATAATGCCATCAGCACCAATTAACTTGGCGATTTCATCGGCATCACGACCGTGTGCAATAAGCTCATTCGACGTTGGCATATCAATACCGTACACGTTCGGGAAACGAATTTCCGGTGCGGCAGAGGCAAAGTACACTTTCTTGGCACCGGCTTCACGGGCCATTTCGATGATTTGCTCTGAGGTCGTACCGCGAACGATAGAGTCGTCCACCAACAGGACATTTTTGCCTTTGAACTCAGTGTTAATGGCATTCAACTTACGACGCACTGACTTCTTACGCTCCTGTTGACCAGGCATGATGAAGGTACGGCCAATATAACGGTTTTTCACAAAACCTTGGCGGTACGGTAAATCCATGCAACGAGCAATTTCCAGCGCGATATCGCAAGAGGTTTCAGGAATAGGAATAACCACGTCGATATCGTGATCGTACCATTCCTTCTTAATCTTCTCGCCAAGCTTAGCGCCCATGTTGACGCGACTTGCATATACAGACACTTTGTCGATCGTCGAATCTGGACGGGCAAAATAAACAAATTCGAAGATACAAGGTGCATAGCTAGGCTCGGCTGCACATTGACGGGTATACAGCTGGCCGTCAATTGAAACATAAATCGCTTCACCCGGTGCAACATCACGCATCACTTCAAAGCCAACGGCATCGAGTGCCACACTTTCAGAAGCCACCATGTATTCAGTGCCAGTGGCAGTTTCGTGCTTACCTAATACCAAAGGACGAATACCAAATGGGTCACGGAACGCAACTAAGCCTTGACCAATAATCATGGCAACAACCGCGTAAGCGCCACGAGCTTGTTGGTGTACGTTAGCGACCGCATCGAACACTTCTTCCGACGTCAGAGTCAAACTCGTGGTTTTTTGCAGTTCGTCGGCCAACAGGTTTAACAAGACTTCAGAATCCGAAGTGGTGTTCACATGGCGACGTTTTTTGATAAGCCCTTCGGCTAATTCGACTGTGTTGGTTAAGTTACCGTTATGGGCTAATGAGATCCCAAATGGCGAGTTAACATAGAAAGGCTGCGCTTCAGATGCGCTTGAACTGCCCGCAGTTGGATAACGCACATGGCCAATACCAGCATTACCTTGTAGGCGTTGCATATGTTTGACTTCAAAAACGTCTTTAACCAAACCATTGGCTTTACGTAGTCTGAAAGCACCACGATCAATGGTCACAATACCTGCCGCATCCTGACCTCTGTGCTGCAACACTGTCAGTGCATCATAAATGGTCTGATTAACCGATGATTGGCCAACTATTCCGACGATACCACACATGGGTAAGCTTCCTCATTGTAAGATGTTCTATCACTTAGGATTATTTTATTTTCTTTCTTATAGTTTGGGTACAAAGCTGGAGGTATTTTCCAAATAGTCAAAAAACCATTGAATAACAACGCCAAATTCGGGCACTAGCACAGAATCTTTCCACCATTGGGAGTTGGGAGAGCCTGTGAAAGCATCCATGAAAAACAACAAGGCGCTAACAATAAGCGCGCCTCGAATAGCACCGAAGCACAAGCCCAAAAGCCTGTCAGTGCCAGATAATCCGGTTTTGACAACAAGTTGTCCGAGAATATAGTTAACTAAGGCACCGAGTACCAAAGTGGTAATAAAGAGGATGGCAATAGAAACGCCATTACGCAGCATCTCATCGTTCATTTGTGTTAAGTGAACGGCAAGATCTTGGTAAAATTGGCTGGCAACAAAGAAAGCCGCAAACCATACCACTAAGGACATGGCTTCTTTGGCAAATCCACGGATCAGACTGATGAGAGTCGATAATCCGATGACGAATATGATAGCGTAATCAATCCAAACCATTGAGATGGCTTTCCGACATGGGCTTTAAGACGGCGCGATTCTACCAGAGACTGAAACGATTCTCACCCCTAGTGAGGTAAATAAATCATTTTCAGTCTCGTGTGTTGTATCACCATTAAGATTCTAAGGGATTAAAAGGAACAATCCAGCCCTTGAGACGTGTAAGGTTTTCCACCTCAACTTGTACTTTCTTCAGCTTTGCTTCAGACACATCGGGTCCGACAAACACTTTAGTTAATACGCCATCTTTAGGGTTTTCAGGAATAGTGTACGCTTTAAAACCACTCTTACGCAGCTGTGCAACCAAGGCTTTAACATTCGTTGCGTTGTTAAAACTGCCAAGCTGCAAGGTAAAGCCACTTTTCAAGCTGTCACGGCTGACCACTTTAACGGCATCCTCTTTGGCTGCACTGGCTTTGGGCGTTTCTGCTTTAGGCTTTTCAGCCTTAGCCACAGTAGTCGCTTTAGCGTCCGCTTTTTTAGCCGGCTCAGTTTTTACAGTGGCTTTAGGCGGCTCTTTTTTAGCTTCAGGTTTCGTTTCAGGCTTAGGCTCTGCTTTTTTAACATCAGGCTTAACGTCTTTCTTAACATCTTGCTTTGCGACTTCGATTACTGGCGCAACGGCAGACTTTTCATTGTCAGCATTAACTGGCATTTCGGCTAAGGCGACCTCAGTCCCATTCAGCGCAGCAGCATCCTCGGCCGACAAGACTTCAAACATATCATCGTCGGCTTTTTGCTGCTCAATCACGGTCGGGCGCAAAGGAATTTCGGAAAACTGCTCTTCTTGGCGATCTTTTTTGCCATCCAAAATATCCGGCAAAAAAATTACCCCAAGCGCAACCAGCACTACAGTGCCGACTAAACGATTATGAAACTGGCTAGACAAAACTGACTTCCTGCATAAATTGAGACTTAAAACCTGCCACAGTGTAAAAGGAGCCAAACACAATTACCACATCATCTGGGTTAATTTGCGCTTTTAATGCAGACCAAGCCTCAGATATGTCCTCAAACTCAAATGCAGCAGCCTCAGTGGCTAATGTTTTGCGTAACATGGCCGAACTCGCGCCACGCTCTCCGTGCAGACTGACCAAATACCAAGTGTCGATCAGAGGGTTGATCACAGGCAACACACCTGCGATATCTTTATCCTTCAACATGCCGCAAAGGGCGAACACGCGCTTACCCACAACGATTGGCGCTAACTGTTGTACCAAAAACCGCGCAGCATGGGGATTATGGGCAACATCGAGTAACACTAACGGTTGCTCACTCACCCGCTCTAATCGACCCGTTAACCGAGCCGTGCTAATACCCTCAGCAATAATTGAAGGCGTGATATCCGGCCAGCCCTGTTCAATCACTGCCAATACAGTCGCCGCATTAGGTAATGGCAAAGTTGGTAACGCTAAATCGTGCAGTTTGAGCACTTGACCTTGAAAATCCCACAGATTGCCATGGGCTTGATAACTGAATTCATTACCGACACGATACAAGATGGCGCCAACCTCATTGGCGACATCATTGACAGTGTGTGGCAAGTTGGGTTCACCCACAATGGCAGGTTTACCACGGCGGAAAATGCCCGCCTTTTCACGGCCCACAAGCTCACGGGTATTACCGAGATAACTTTCATGGTCTAAATCGACCGACGTCAGTACGCTAATGTCGGCATCGATAATATTGGTAGCATCTAACCGTCCACCTAAACCGACTTCTAAGATAACCACATCAAGCTTAGCGGTTTTAAAGAGTATCAAGCCTGCGAGCGTAGCGTACTCAAAAAAGGTCAGAGAAATATCGCCGCGCGCGGCTTCAATTTGCTCAAATGCCGTAACAAAACCACTATCACTGACATCGCTACCATTGATACGCACTCGCTCGTTGTACTTCAGCATGTGTGGCGAACTGTATACGCCCACAGTCAAACCCGATAGGCGCAGAATATTTTCGAGCATGGCGCAGGTGGTGCCTTTGCCATTCGTCCCCGCCACTGTCACTATCTTGGTTGTACCTAAATCCAAAAGACCCAGGGTTTGCGCGACCTTAGAGACACGGGTTAACCCCATATCGATTTCGGTTGGATGTATAGATAGCAAATAATCCAACCACTGTTCCAATGCTGCATTTGACGCTGGTACTGTAAGCATGTCCGTATATCCTCGTATTCGATTATCTCTCAAATAAGATCTTTTCAATCCAATATGAATAATGGCCCAAGAGCGAGCTTAGGTAATTGATATTGTTCTGGATAAGTCACATCAACTAAATAGAGTCCATGGGGTTTAGCCGTTGCTGCGGCTTGGTTTCTGTCTTTTAACGCGAGCAAATCGCCCATCCAAGTCAGTGGCTGATTACCTAGACCGATTTCTAACAATGAACCGACAATATTGCGCACCATGTGATGCAAGAAAGCATTCGCGGCGATATCAACAATCACATACATACCTTGGCGCGTTACATTAACGCAATGCACATTACGAAACGGTGTTTTCGACTGACACTGAACAGCGCGAAAGCTAGTAAAATCCTGCTCACCCAAGAGTGCCTGTGCCGCTTGGTGCATTTTGTCAGCATCGATATTGCCGTGATAATGGCTTACACCATGGCGTAAAATCCCAGGCCGAAAAGTGTGATTATAAATCACATAGCGGTAGCGTCTGGCGGTGGCCGAAAAGCGCGCATGGAAACTGTCGTCGACTTCTTTGACCCAACGAACGGCAATATTGTCGGGCAAATTAGCATTCACCCCTAAGGTCCATGCGCCTTCATTACGAATAGCATTGGTTTCAAAATGGACCACTTGGCCTGTGGCATGCACGCCCGCATCGGTACGGCCAGCGCAGAAGACGCCGATAGGCTCATTGGCCACTATCGATAACGCCCGTTCTAATTGCCCTTGTACTGAATCGACTTCGGCCTGACGTTGCCAGCCAAAATAACCATTACCGTCATATTCAATACCTAATGCAATCCGCATCACTTATCCTCACAATTGATTTAGCGGCGCATTTTATCACAGCAGCCCATAAAAAAAACGGCGCTGAAGGCGCCGTTAGATTGAAACACTCTCAACCGGGATTAACTAATCTCTTTGAGCAAACGTCCTGCTTCATCCTGCTGGCGCTCGTTACCGTCAATTTGCACTTCTTTGAGCAGGGCTTTCGCACTGTCGCTGTCGTCAATTTCGATATAAGCACGCGCTAAATCCAGCTTAGCGTTGACTGAGTTTTCTTCATCATCAACATCGATCATCGCGGCATCACCGATTAAGGCACCGACATCACTCATCTCAACGTCAACTTCCGAATACAAATCGGTATCTGCGCCCTCTTCATCGGCATCATTCAGCAACTTGTCGATGTCGATAAAACCGTTTTCATTTTGAAAACTGGTTAAATCATGGTCAGGAACAAACTTTTTCTGCGCTTTTCGCGACTCCTGGGCATCGAGTGCAGCCAAGGCTTCATCGACGGTAAGATTATGATCATCGACCAGAGAGAAACTGTCTTCCGACGTCAACACATCTTCATCGTCATAATCTGTATTGGCTGTAAAAGCGGCGAGCACGTTATCGTCACTTAAGTCTAGCCCTTGCTCAAGGTCCAAATCATCCGCGTCTTCTTTGATATCAAGTTTAAAATCTTCACTATAATCAATATCGTTACGCGTAGCATTAATGGGCTTCTCTTGAGAAGCATAATCGAGCGCAGTGGCATCTTTATTAGGCTCAACATCATTAGCCGTTACATCTGCTTGCGTTGCAGCAGGCTTAGCCTTAGGTGCAAAATCTAGCTCTGAGTCCCAATCGAGCACATGGGGATCTTTGCTCTTATTGGCTTTTAAATCATTAAAGAAAGAAGATTCTTTTTCTTTAACACTGGCCGCGGCTGCAGCAGCGGCCAAAGTGACTGCGGCCGTCGCTAATACATCAGCGTCGTTATCGTCACTCAGTTCCTCGACTAATGTAAAAGTATCATCGGTGCCGTCGATAGAGTGAGCCGCACCTATGCCTTTAAGTAAATTATCTTCGTCAACTGAATTGTCGTCTGAATCGAGTTGCGCCGTTTCCATATCAAAGTCGAATTCATCTTCATCGGCATCCAATTGCTCCGGCACATCAAACTCAGCTAAGAGTGCATCTAAATCATCATCACCTGACGCTTCACCTTTTATGTCTTCCGGTAACGAAGCTTCTAATTCTGCGGCGATTTCTGCACTGATATCATCATCTTCTGCATCGACTTTGAGTTCAGGCTCAGCATCAAAACTCGCCAGTAGTGAATCAATATCATCGGATTCTTCTACGCCTAATTCATTAAGCTCATCGTCTAACTCAGCGGCAATTTCAGCACGAATATCGGGCTCGACTTCAGGTTCAACCGCTGGCGTCGGTTTATCAAAATCCGCTAACAGAGCATCAATATCGTCGGTATCTTCCACACCCAGCTCATCAAGCTCAGCGTCTAGCTCGGCGGCAATTTCAGCGCCGAGGTCGGGTTCAACTTCAGGTTCTGCAGGTTTATCGAAATCGGCTAACAGGGCGTCAATGTCGTCGGTATCTTCTACGCCCAGTTCATTAAGCTCAGTGTCTAGCTCTGCGGCAATTTCAGCACCGAGATCAGGTTCAACTTCAGGTTCTGCAGGTTTATCGAAATCGGCTAACAGGGCATCGATGTCATCGGTGTCTTCTACGCCCAGTTCATTAAGCTCCGCATCTAGTTCAGCAGCAATTTCAGCGCCAAGATCAGGCTCGACTTCAGGTTCAGCGGCTGGCGTTGGTTTATCGAAATCAGCCAATAAGGCATCGATATCATCAACGTCTTCTCCGCTAAGTTCATCATCTAGCTCATCACCGAGTTCTGCCGCGATGGCAGCACTGAGATCTTCATCATCAGATGCAACAACGTCTGGGGCAGGCGCTTGTGCAGTCTCAGTATCTTTTGCAGGAACACTAAACTCGGCAAGTAATGCATCAAGATCATCGTCATCCGCGATGGCTTCATCGGCAGGTTTAGTGTCTGCGACTTCAACATCATTCAACTTAGAAGTAACATCATTACTGTCATCTTCTTGAGCTAAATCGCTCGCAAAGTTACGCTCTAATTCACTTAAATCCTCTTCGGCTTCGGTGCTGTCTTCAGAAGTGCTGTCGTCAGAACCTAGGCCCGCTAATAGTGCATCAAGATCGGCTTCCTCAAGAATATTGCCAGATTTAGGTTTCTCCTCAACAATATCCTCTCCCTGATCGCCCATGGCTTCGGCCCACAGATCATCAAGAGATTGCCCTTCGTCTTCAACCTCAGGTTCGGCAGAGATCCCCGGATCGACAAACATTTCAGAAGCCATATCCATCTGATCGTGGGAGTCAGTCAAATCTTGCTCAGGTTGTAAATCGACACTGCCCATATCAAGAAGACTATCGATGGAGTCCGCATGGTCAGAATCTAAATGTACCGCCATATCGTCTAAATCGTCATCATCCATATCCATGATGGCGGTACCTGCAATCCCAGCGGCACCGGCGGCCATAACCGCTTCTTGTGTCTGCATTTCACGACGTTCTTTATTGCGTTTACGGCGCAGGAACCAGAACACAGCAAGCAGTAAGAACAAGGCAGGGATCACAGCCGCGGCAATCAATAACGCAGGACTGTTAAGGATATTGCGCCACAAGTCATCGGGCTCAATCGGTGCCTCTGCCTCTACTTCAGCTTCAACAGCTATCGTCTCTGGCACTTGCGCAGCTTCAACTTCGGCTTTCAAGGCTTGGTTTTGTAGTTTGCTGGCTTGAAGTGTTTCTTCCAGCACAGCAATCCGTTGATTTAATTCTTCAACTTTAACTTTTAGCGCTTCAACATCTGAAGTGCGCACTGAGAGTTGATCTTGCGTGCGGGCTAATTCATCGGTTAATGACAGATTTTTGCTTTCTGCCGCTTCTAACCGCGCCGTCACATCTGAACTCAGCATCTTGGGCTTTTCTGGAACAGGTGTTTCAACAACCGCTTTAGGTGGTGTCACTTTCGTTTCAACAATCACCGCAGGAGCCGTGACTGGCGCTTTTGCTGTCGTCACCTTAGCTGGTGGTTTAGACGCTGCTTTCGCCGGAGCCCGAGATTGTCTATCACTTTGCTCTGCTCTGGCTATCGCCATACGATTGGGGATCGACAGCATGACTTCTTTAGACGGAATGAGCAGGATCATACCGCGTTCTAAACTGTTATAACTGGCAGAGTTAAACGCATGAGGGTTAGCATCGTATAAGGCGGCCATCACCTGATAGACGCTAACACTGGCATCAGGACGGACTTTTTGCGCTATGCTCCAAAAAGTGTCTTTCGATGTCGTTGGACCATATTGATGGTTAACTTGACGGATCTGTCCGTCTGGCCCCATGATTTTTAAGGGTTTTAATCTTGGTGTATCTGCAGCAACGGCGGGATCAATAAAATAAGCGGTAGAAGAAACAGCTAAAACAGTGGCCATTAGACCCACAAGATACGAAGTGCGAAATTTCATCAATCCTTCCCTTTGAAGCGCTATAAAGTTATCTCACTGATAACAGGCTTTAGGCAATTGTATTTATTGAGATTACTATAAACCAGAAATCCCCGCCCTGCTACTGTTCACAATTGTAAAACAAAAAAAGCCTGCTGACAGCAGGCTTTTCAATGGGCATCAAATGCAATCTAATGCTTAGTAATAATCTCTCACTAAGATCTCGGCAATTTGCACACTGTTCAAGGCTGCGCCTTTACGAATATTGTCTGACACAACCCACAAGTTAATCCCGTGAGAATGAGAAATATCCTTACGAATGCGACCCACATAAACCGGATCGGTTCCTGCGGCATCTGTCACTGCTGTTGGATAATCATCATCGGATTCAAACAATACCACTCCTTCGGCATTACGCAGTAAAGCTTTAACGTCTTCGGCATCAACAGGCTGACGAGTTTCGATATTAATGGCTTCAGAGTGACCATAAAACACAGGCACACGTACGGCAGTCGCATTCACTAAAATCTCATCGTCACCGAAAATCTTCTGGGTTTCCCAGACCATTTTCATTTCTTCTTTGGTATAGCCGTTATCCATAAATTTATCGATTTGTGGCAATACGTTAAAAGCAATTTGTTTTGGATAGACTTCAGCGTCGGCAGGTAAACCTTGCAGTAATTTAGTGCACTGATGCGCTAATTCTTCAATGGCTTTTTTACCTGTGCCCGATACTGACTGGTACGTTGCCACATTAATGCGGCTGATACCATAGGCATCATAAATTGGCTTAAGTGCCACCAGCATTTGAATGGTTGAGCAATTTGGGTTAGCAATGATATTGCGATTGCGGAAATCAGCGATAGCATGCGGATTCACTTCAGGTACAACCAAAGGAATATCGATGTCGTATCTAAAGTGAGAGGTGTTATCAATCACAACACAGCCTGCTTCAGCAGCAATCGGTGCCCATTTGGCGGAAACATCACCACCTGCAGAGAAGAAACCAATTTGAGCTTGGGTCCAATCGAAGGTTTCTACGTCGAGAATGGTAATTTGTTTGCCATGAAAGCTGACCGTTTCACCGGCGCTGCGGCTACTGGCTAAAGGGTACAAATTGGCAACCGGGAAATTACGCTCTTCGAGGATCTCTATCATAGTTTGACCCACTGCGCCCGATGCACCTAAAACGACAACATTAAATTCCTGTGACATAGCTACTGACCGACTCCTGAAAAACCTAAATTAGACAACCAATCTACCTCAGATTGACCGTCATAAGCCAGCGCCAATGCACTAAATTCGCGTCTATGTTGGTGATTTTTTCTCATAGTGTCGAAGCCATTCTCATTTAAGAATGTATTTCTGAACATCTTGTCATCATCGCGCAAATCATAGACAAAACGCGCGAGCTGTAATAACGCTTTTTCATTCGGCGCGGTCGCAAGTTCGACCGCCTTAATGTTAAAGCTTGGCAAGAGATCCAGCAGACTTTTATCGGCAGCAATATTAAGTAACTGACACAGCTTTTGATAGAGCATAAAAGTGCCGCGCGCCTTACCTTCTAAGCTGTAACCTGCAATATGCGGCGTGGCAAATTCAGCCAGTGGTACGAGTTCAGGCATCGGTGTTGGCTCACCTTCCCACACATCGAGTACAAGTTTGAGATCATCACGCTGGCGTTTAGCTCTGACAAGTGCTTTGTTATCTATCACATCACCGCGGCAGCAATTCACTAACCATGTATTGGGTTTGAGCGCCTTTAAGCGCGCCTCATCGAACAAATGTTTGGTTTTATGCTCGCCCGTTCGCGTGATGGGCACATGTAAACTGATGATATCGGCCTGCGCCATGATGGTCTCTAAACTCACAAAACTACGCGGATCGCCCTCTGCAGCTTTAATGGGATCGTTAAGCAGTACTTTAATACCATAGGCTTGCAAACATTTTGCCGTTGCAGTGCCAGTGTTACCCGCGCCCACTATGCCGACGACCTTGCCCTTAAGCGGCGAATCAAACCGCTGTGCTAGCTCCAGCATAGCGATAAAAGCAAATTCTCCAACCGCAGTCGCATTGCAACCTGGCGCATTAGAGAAGGGGATATTACGCTCGGCAAGGTAGGCTAAATCCACATGATCTGTGCCTATAGTGGCACTGCCGACAAACTTCAGTTGATGATTGTCCGAGAGCAACTCGGCATTCACTTTGGTGACTGAGCGCACTAATAACACATCGGCATCGCGCACTTGCACTGCGGTTAACGTGCGGCCATTAACAGGAATAATTTCCCCGAGATCGCCAAATAGCGGTTCAACATAGGGCATATTTTCATCGACTAAAATCTTCATGGGCACCTGATCTAAAAAAAGTGGGAATGGAAGGCATCAAGATGCTCGGTATTCTAACAAGACTAATGGGATAAATCCTTGTCGATGCAACAGGTTTACAAAAAACGCCCATAAAAAAGGGAAGCCTAAGCTTCCCTTCTATCGCGTTTGATAAACAAACTTATTTGAATTTACGCATCACTAGCGTGGCGTTTGTACCGCCAAAACCAAAGCTGTTACTCATGACTGTATTCAGCTCAGCATCGCGATATTCACGCACGATAGGCATATCTTTCGCCGCTTCGTCCAGATTTTCGATATTGATGCTTGGAGCAATAAAGCTGTTTTCCATCATGATTAAGCTGTAAATCGCTTCATGTACGCCTGCGGCGCCTAATGCATGACCTGTCATAGACTTAGTCGATGCAATCGGTGGGCACTTGTCTTTGAAAACTTCACGTAGCGCTTCTAATTCACGCACGTCGCCCACTGGCGTTGAAGTGCCGTGAGTATTGATGTAATCGATTGGGGTATCGACATCCATCATCGCCATTTGCATACAACGCACAGCGCCTTCACCCGATGGCGCCACCATGTCATAACCGTCTGAAGACGCGCCATAACCAATCACTTCAGCGTAAATTTTTGCGCCGCGAGCCAGAGCATGCTCTAACTCTTCAACCACTAAAATACCGCCGCCGCCAGAAATCACAAAACCATCACGGTCTGCATCATAGGTACGAGAGGCTTTTTCGGGTGTGGCATTGTACTTGGTTGACAGTGCGCCCATAGCGTCGAAGCCCATGGTCAGTGTCCAATCCACTTCTTCAGCACCACCGGCAAACACCATGTCTTGCTTACCCATTTGGATAAGTTCAACGGCGTGACCAATACAGTGGGCGCTAGTTGCACAGGCTGAACTGATAGAATAATTCATGCCTTTAATTTTAAATGGCGTGGCTAAACAAGCGCTGGCCGTGCTCGACATGATGCGAGGCACAATATACGGACCTACGCGTTTAACGCCTTTTTCACGCAATGTATCGGCAGATTGTACTTGGTTGGACGATGATGCGCCGCCTGTACCCACAATCAAACCTACGCGTGGATCTGAATACTGTTCTTCAGTTAAATTGGCATCGGCAACCGCTTCTTGCATAGCAATGTAGGCATAAGCTGCCGCATCACCCATAAAACGCAATGCCTTACGATCGATATGCTCAGCAGGGTTTAACTTGATGTCACCCCATACATGGCTACGTAATTGCATCTCTTCAAACTGAGCTGAATGCGTAATACCACTGCGGCCCGCTTTCAGTGACTCGGTCACTTCTTGCTTGTTATTACCGATACTTGAAACAACACCCATTCCGGTGATCACGACTCTTTTCATTTTATTGCTATCCATTGTGTACATGTCAGTACCTACTTTTCGCTGAGCCAATAGTATCTGTTTTGACTCAATTAAGTGGTCAGCTTTCCATAAAGGCGAGTAAAATAATGCCAATTATGAGACCGAGAGTAAATTTCTTTGACTGCAGAGCCCAATAAACCTTGCCAAATTAAGCGCGATTACCCGCAATTAATCAACCTTTATCCCGCAACAGCTCACACTGATGCACACTATCTCAGCAAGTTGAGCATTTATCAGCAGCGGGTATTTGAGGCTCATTCACAGCAAAAACTCTTAGTATTAGGGCAAATTGGTTTAGGCAACGGGCTTGAACTCTTATCTTGGTGGCGCACTCAGACGAATCCTAACCAACGATTACTCCTTAACGTATTCGAACCCAATCCGATTAATGCGTACGAACTTAAATTACTTTGGGATCAATCCGCCAGTTTAACCAAAGTGCCTGAACTTGAGCCACTTGCCCAACGCTTACTTCATACAGAGCCGACGGCTATTATAGGTTGTCAGAGATTAATTTTTGATGACGGTCGTACCACAATCGACCTGCACTTTGGTGATATTCAATCCCAGCTCTGTTCACTCATCCATTCTCCGCTTCACCCCGTTCAGCACTGGCTGGTATTGCCCCATCTACAAAATGGGTTAAATCAGCAGATCCATTGGCAGATGGCAAAACTCAGTGACGATGGCGCCACTGTGGCAACTATTGGATTAAACGAATCAAGCGGATTAAGCGAAACTCCTGTGAGCCGTTTCCAAGCCTGCGGCTTTGAGGAGAGGGATTTTACCTGCGCTGCAATACAGACAAACCATCAGCCTGATGCCATTTTGTTACACGAGCGCCACGTCTTACGCCAGCAAGATGCTAAAGCCTATGCCTTTAATCCTATGGCTGCAATCTTACCCTCGGACGCGCCCAGCTCGATTGCCATCATAGGCGGCGGGTTAGCCTCGGCGCATTTGGCGCTGTCTTTGGCGGAACGAGGCCAAAGTACGCAGCTCTTTTGTAAAGATGCCAAGCTTGGCCAAGGCGCCTCGGGCAACCGCCAAGGGGCGATTTATCCGCTGCTGACACCGGAAAATGATGAATTAAGCCGCTTCTTCCAGCAAGCATTTTTATTTAGTCGACGTAGAGTACAGGCGCTGACATCTGTCCCCGCCCCAAATCAAGCGCCGATTTCCCATGATTTTTGCGGGGTATTGCAAACGGCCCACGATGAACGCAGCCAATTACGACTCGATAAAATTATTCAAAGCCAGAACTGGCCAAGTGAAATTGCCTATCGAGTCGATGCGCAGCAGGCCAATTCTCTTGCGAACATTAATATCGACAAATCAGGCTTTTTCTATCCGCTGGCTGGCTGGGTTTGTCCCTACGAATATGCCGAAGCCGCACTACAAAAAGCGCAGCAGCTTACTGAGGTCAAACTCCATTTGGAGACTGAGATCCTTGAAATTAAGCATCAAAGTGAAGGTTGGTATTTAACCACCGCTAAGCATCGCTTTGGCCCCTTTGCACAACTTGTGCTCGCCAATGGCGCAGCGCTCACGCAATTTGATGCCAGCAACAAATTACAAATTAGCCCTTTTCGCGGCCAAGTCAGCCATGTACCCGCTCAATTTCAATTGAGTCAGCTCGCGACTGTACTGTGCGCAAACGGTTATTTAACCCCGAGTCACCAAGGACTCCACTGCCTTGGCGCGAGTTACGTTAAAGAACCTAAGCATTTAGATTTTTGCCCGCAGGAGCAGCAAGAAAATCTCGCCAAAATGCACGAGAGTTATCCCAATCAGCCTTGGCTTGAAGATATCGACATGAGTGGCAACAATGCTCGCGTTGGCGTGCGTATGGTCACGCGGGATCATTTCCCTATGATGGGCTGCGCGCCCGATGTGCCACAAATTATTAAAGATTATGCGCAACATCAACTAACTAAAGAAAGTCGCCACTACTGGCAAACCATGCCAGCACCCGTGCATCAAGGGCTGTATATTCTTGGCGGGTTAGGCTCACGGGGATTAAGTTCTGGGCCACTGGCCGCCGAATGTCTCGCGGCGCAGCTTTGCGGCGAGCCAATACCACTCGATAAAGCAACTCTGTGTAAACTCAACCCTAATCGTATGTGGCTGCGAAAATTGCTCAAGGGCAAAGCGCTCTAGGCAATCAATCGCTAGAAAAATAACGTTTTTGAGCGCTATAAAAAAAGGGATTATGCCTTAGCTTTAATCCCTTTTTTATTATTTTCTGTAAACCACTTAAGCGGCAGTAACAACAATAGTGTTATCACTGCTGCTAGGTTCAAGACTGCTAGGCTCTACACAGCTAGCCTCTACACAGCTAGCCTCAATATGTCGGGGCTTTCTCGATTCTCTCGCCACTTTTACCCGAGTACGATTGTTGTTATCACGACTCTGGCGGATCAGCGCATCGCCGCCTATGCTCGATGTCAGATCTGCAGCCTCACGGTGGGATTTAGCCAATCTGTCGTATAACAGCACATTGACCGAAGCCGCAAGATTCATACAACCGACCGTAGGCACATACACTACAGCATCAGCCTTATCGATAATCTCTTGCCCAATGGTGCCATCTTCAGGACCAAACACATAAAAGGCTTTTGCGGGATGGACAAACTCCGGCAGCGGCGTTGCGCCCACCACCAAATCGACACAGATAAGCTGAGTGCCCGCCGGAATCGCGGCTAACAATGAAGTGACGCCCGTGAGCGGAATGCGCTCGCCAGCATCTTTAGTATCGACATGGTATTGCACAGCACCCGAACGCGCGGCTAACTCGTAGCGCCTGCCAGTGTAAAATACGCCATCGACGCCATAACAACCCGATGCGCGCATAATGCCACCGACGTTAACGGGTGTTTTAGGATTCACTAAACCGATAAATACCGCGCTAGCATTGAGCGTTTGCTCACAGGCTAATTCAGCACTCGGCATTTCTACACTCGTTACTTCGGTATTAGTCACGTGCTCGTTGTCAGTCATCGGCTGGGAGCTAGGCAACATCCAATTCGCCTATAATCTTTGCCTGCAGCTGTGCCCATGCCTGTTCAACCAAGGCATAATCGGCATCATTTAATTCTTGGCGCGCGAGTGCTAGACAGTCGGTCATTTTTAGCATTAAAGCATCAAGATCCGTTTCACCCTGTGCTTCCAATTGGGACAACACTACGGCCACATGGCCCTGTAAGTAGCCACAGGCAAACAAAGCATCGTCATCACCATGACTAACAACGCTGGCGATCCACTGTTCTAATGCGTCTTCGTAATGCTCTAACATGGGTCTAACTCTCCATTAATACTGGATTGGCCGACACATCTGCTGCGACCAATAAATCTGGATTGGCCACCTGATACATGACGTAATCATGGTAGCCCGTCGTCACTTTATAATAGCCGCCAAGCTCGCTATCTAATTTAGGGTCGCCACTATCCACAATTAGTGGTCGTCCATCAAGTGCTTTTAGCTTAGTTTTTGTGGCAAGGATAATAATATTGTCTTTTCCGATGCGCCGAATGAGCTCGGGCGACAATTGTTGATTACCGCGCCCTAAGATATGGCCTTGACCGCCAATCAGAGTGATCACCAACTTAGCCGGCTTATCTTGGGTCAGTTCGAGTAATTTGTTCGCGGTTAAGTCACTGCCGACTAAACTTTTATTTTGAATAAGATCAACACCGAGCAGGGTATTATCGAGGCCTAACTCTTCCATCACAAAGGCAACCGTACTGCCAGAGCCCATGATGTACAGTTCATCTTCCATTTGATTGATCACATCGGCGGCGATATCGGCCAGCACGAGTTCATCGACTTCCTTACCGCCCATCTTCACCGCTTGCACATAACGCGGCTCGGCGGGCACTAAGAGCTCACCAAAGCGTTTAGCGCGCACTGTGCCTTGGCGAAAAGCCACTTCATCAATATCCATTACATCGGCGGACATCAAACTGACAAGTTCGCCATCGAGTAACATCTTGACCACCATGCCAGACGCATGGGGCGTAATGCCGTAAACGCCGGAATGAATTTTCACCCCAGCAGGCACACCGAGCACAGGGAGTTTGTCGTCGATAGTGGCTTGTTCAAATACGGAGTAAACATCGCGGGCCGTGCCATCGCCACCGGCAAAAAGGAGTAAATCCAGCGGTTCATCCAGCAGCGCACGCACAACGGCCTGCGTATCCAGTGCCTGAGTTTTATCCGGAGTTTGATACACCACTCGTGTGGTAAAACCGAGTGTTTTAGCGGCGTCTTCACCCATGATGCCTGAAGCAGTAATGACTTCAATGTCATCACTATAATCACGGATAACCTCGAGGGCCTGCATCATACGCAAGGCGGCTTTGGGTTCAGCGCCTAAGGCGAGCGCTTCTTCGGCAACGCCATCGCTGCCCTTAAGACCAACACTGCCACCTAAGCCAGCCAACGGATTGACAACTAACCCTAAACGAAACCGAATCACCTTTACCTCACTTAACACAATCTTTTGATTTTTATATTTTTTATCTTAATGGATATGACTAGGCCGTATGGGCTACAACACTCGGTTTATCCTTAGGGATAAAGAATACCGCCAGCATAGCGGCAAAGGCGCATACTGCGGCAAATACCCAAGACCAAACCGCCCCGCTACCATCGCCCCAAATAAAGCCACAAATCCAAGTACCGAGCGCGCCGCCAACCCCAAAACTTAAACTGGCGTATAGGGCTTGACCTTGGCTTCTGTGACTCGCATCGAAATGTTTATGCACAAATTGAATCGATGCGGCGTGGGTTAAACCAAAGGTAAAGGCATGTAATAATTGGCTAAAACCAAGCCACAACACGCTATCTACCCCAAAGGCAACCAATAACCAACGCAAGCAAGTCATGCCGATGCTGACAATCAATAAGGTATTCACACCATAGCGGCCGAGTAAACGCGGCGCGAACATAAACATCACGATCTCGGCCATAGCGCCAAGAGCGACAAATATGCCCGCCGAGGATTCGGAGTAACCCGCTTGCTTTAAATATAAAACGAAGAAGCCGTAGAAAGGTCCCGCGCTCATTTGCAGCAACATCGCCGAGACTAAGAACCAAATAATCGCCCGATTCCATTGCAATGGCGGCCGCACTTGGCTGGTGTCGCGCACTAAACGATTTGCTGGTAATGGCAACGCACTGGCTAACATGCCAATAAATAATGACAAACCAATATAAGGCAACACCTCAGTGCCCCACTGACCAATGGCAAAGCCCGCACCGACAACAAGACAAATATAACCGACACTACCCCAACTGCGAATTTGACCGTAGCGGCTGGCATTCTCGCCTAAGGTTTCTAAGGTGATCACTTCAAGCTGGGCGAGGATTGCATTCCAAAAGAAGGTATATAAGGCCAAACTCAGCGCCATATACACAAAACCACCATGGTAGAAGAAACTCAAATACGCCAGCGCGGCGGCTCCCGCGCCCATTTTGATCAGCTCGGCGCGCATCCCCGTTCGGTCAGCCACTTTAGCCCACACATTCGGCGCAACGATGCGCGTCGCCATCAGGATGGCGAGTAAAAAGCCAATTTCTTGAGGATTAAAACCGCGATTTTCGAAGAAGACCCCAAGATAAGGGACCATAGTGCCGAGAATAGAAAAGAAGAAAAAATAGCAGGCACAAAGCCAGCGCAATTGCCGGCTTGTGCTAGAAGAAGTTGACATTAACGCATTCCCTTTATCTCATGCCACTTGTTGTAT
Organism: Shewanella sp. SW24; assembly: GCF_025653395.1. Classification (NCBI taxonomy): domain Bacteria; kingdom Pseudomonadati; phylum Pseudomonadota; class Gammaproteobacteria; order Alteromonadales; family Shewanellaceae; genus Shewanella; species Shewanella sp. SW24. The sequence continues at coordinate 63,654 of NZ_JAKKSH010000006.1, read as the reverse complement.
CGTTATCGCATACCATCTATCTCATGCGCCTATCTCATACCCCTATCTCATTCGCCTATCGCATACCAAGCACGGGCGTATGACTACGCACATCCTGATTTTGCGCTCTGTGTCTTAATAAGTGATCCATCAACACAATGGCAAGCATAGCTTCGGCAATCGGTACCGCGCGGATCCCAACACAGGGATCGTGACGACCTTTAGTGACAACTTCGGCCATTTCACCCTGCGCCGTCATACTTTGACCCGGCACACTGATGCTTGATGTGGGTTTTAACGCAATATGGGCAATAATCGGCTGACCCGACGAAATCCCACCGAGCACACCGCCCGCATGGTTAGATTCAAAGCCTTGCGGCGACATTAAGTCACGCCCTTCGGAGCCCTTTTGCGTCACGACACCAAAACCATCACCAATCTCAACACCTTTGACGGCATTAATACCCATCAGCGCGTGGGCGATATCGGCATCGAGTCTATCAAATACTGGCTCACCTAAACCCACTGGCACACCTGTCGCGATAACGGAGATTTTCGCGCCAATCGAGTCACCGGATTTTTTCAGCTCACGCATGTATTCATCGAGCGCTTCCAGCTTGCTAGCATCGGGGAAGAAAAAGGCATTTTGCTCGATTTGGTCAAGATCAATGGTCTGCGCACAAATAGGACCCAGCTGCGACATATAGCCGTAGATCTCGATACCGTGAACTTGCTTTAAATACTTTTTAGCCACAGCACCCGCCGCAACCCGCATCGCAGTTTCACGGGCTGATGAGCGGCCACCACCGCGGTAGTCACGCATACCGTACTTTTGCTGGTAGGTATAATCGGCGTGCCCAGGGCGAAATAAATCTTTGATATTAGAGTAATCTTGACTGCGTTGATCGGTATTTTCAATCAAGAGTCCAATCGAGGTGCCCGTGGTTTTACCTTCGAAGACGCCGGATAAAATCCGCACTTCATCGGGCTCACGGCGTGCCGTGGTATATCGGGATGTCCCAGGACGACGGCGGTCAAGATCGTGCTGCATATCGGCTTCGGTTAATTCAAGCCCAGGAGGGCAACCATCAATAATGCAACCCAGTGCAACACCGTGACTCTCACCAAACGTCGTCACTACAAAATTTTGACCAATACTGTTTCCAGACATCCGCTTTGTACACCTTAGGTTATTTGTTCATCGCTCCGTGTCCAGCGACCACTGGACAATTTATTTTCCCGCTGCAAGCCTAACTGGCAGCGGGAAAAGTCTCAACCTAATTTGCTATCTTAGGCTATTGTGCGTCGCGATAAATGCCGAACACTGACTGATTTTCAACCAGTTGATCGCGGGTCAATACAAATACGCCATCGCCGCCATTTTCAAAGTTAATCCAAGTGAATGGCACTTCTGGGAACTGCTCAATCAAATGCACCATAGAATTACCGACTTCGACTACGAGTAAACCCGTTGGCGTGAGGTATTGCGCGGCATTGGCGAGTATACGCTTGGTTAAATCTAACCCGTCGCGACCTGAGGCTAAACCAATGGCTGGCTCATGGTGATATTCATCAGGCATGTCGCCAATGTCTTCAGCATCCACATAAGGTGGGTTTGAAACAATCAAATCATACTGAGGCCCTTCTGGGATGGCCGAAAACAGATCCGATTGCATCGGGAAAACTCTGTCCATCACACCTAAGGTTTCGATATTGATTTGCGCCACATCTAAGGCATCTTCGCTGATATCCAGCGCATCGACTTCGGCGTCTTCAAATTCATAGGCACAGGCAATCGCGATACAAGCGCTGCCAGTACATAAATCTAAAATACGTGTGACTGGCTTGTTATATAACCAAGGGCTAAAACGGTTAGCGATCATTTCGGCAATCGGTGAACGAGGCACTAACACGCGCTCATCGACGTAAAACTCAAGCCCAGCAAAACGCGCCTTGTTGGTCAAGTAAGGCACAGGTAAGCGCTCTCTCACTCGACGAATGATCAACTCGACAATTTTATGCTTTTCACTGCTGGTCAAGTTACTTAAAATCACTTGCTGACCGATTTCTTCGGGTAAGTGTAAGGCATGGAAAACTAAGGCGATGGCTTCATCCCACGCATTATCAGTACCATGACCATAATACACATTGGCATCGTTAAAACGGCTCACGGCCCAACGTAACATATCGCCAATAGTACATAATTCTGTCACAGCTTCATCTACAAAGATCTTATCCAAAACGTGCTCCCGCTAGTTTGTTCGCAAACATTGTAACTGAACTCTATTCAGAAACCATAGGATTCAATAGAATACCCGCCATGAATAAAGACGACGACAAAGAAGGCTTGGCGATGTTCTCAAAGCTTATTGATGGAATTAAACCCATCACGCAAAATAAGCGACACTTTCGCATGCCCTTAAAAACCAAACAAGAAATAGAACTGAAAGAGCAGCAACTGCATGCTAACAGTTATTTCTCAGATACTTATCAACCACTACTGCCTGTACAAGGGCCGATGCGTTGGTTGGAAGAAGGTGTTGAAAGCTTAGAGCTCAAGCGCCTCAGACGCGGCGATTACCAGCCAGATTTACTGCTGGATTTGCACGGCTATCGCCAATCAGAAGCCAAACTTGAGTTAGCGGCACTGATCCAAGCCTGCGTTAAACAGCAAAGCCTGTGCTGCTGCATTATGCATGGTTATGGCAGTGGCATATTGAAACAACAAGTTCCCATGTGGTTAGTGCAGCATCCTATGGTGAAAGCTTTCCATCAAGCGCCTAAAGAATGGGGTGGCGATGCGGCGTTATTAGTGCTGATTGATATTGGCGAGCAGCCGCATAGACGTTAGCTAGCTATCGGCTTAGGCTTTAACATTTACTATTTAGCGAAAACAAACGGCCCATTTAATGTGGGCCGTTTGTTTTGTAAAAGAGATATAAACCTAGATTAGCTAATACTATGGGGGGCGTGCTGCCACACGATTGAGGCTTGCTCGGCATGTTTATCAATGAGCGTAATGCCTGACGTCGCGAATAATGGCGGCTCAACGCCAGCCACTAACTCACTGACTAAGTAGCCCAGTAACGGCATGTGAGCAATCACGAGTACTTTATCCGCTTTGTATAACTCAGCATAAGCCACAACCAAGGCGGCTACATTAGCGGGATCGCCAGAAGGCACAAGATCATCGGCGACTAGCCACTTACGTGGCTCAGGAAAATGCTGACTCAGTTCCTGCCACGTTTGCTGTGCTCGTAAGTAAGGACTAACTAAAACAAGATCGAAATCAGCCACACTGCGAGCTAGCCAGTTGCTCATCAACACAGTATGGTGCCTTCCAACATCGGTCAGTGTTCTGTCTCTATCAGACTGAGCATTAAATCCGGCGTCACCATGTCTCATCAAAAATAGCTGCATACTTCTCTCGCGACTCAAACTTGTTTTTGTTTTATCCCAATTGTAGCCCTAAAATCCGTTTCAACAAACCTCACAAGACTTAATCTTTAGTCGATAAACACAAGAGATATTTGCTAAAAACCATTAAGACTATCAATATATAACAAGCTATCGTTACCGGAGTGTCTCTTTGCAAGCCTCTCAGTCCATATATAAAAGTCCAAATGATCACCGCCAGTATCGTTATCTTGTATTAGATAATGCGCTCAGGGTGTTATTGGTTGAAGATCAAGATGCTAGCCAAGCTGCCGCATCTATGGCTGTTGGCGTGGGTCATTTTGATGATCCCGCAGATAGACCCGGCATGGCGCACTTTTTAGAGCATATGCTCTTTCTAGGTACTGAGAAATTCCCAGACTCAGGCGAGTATCACGCCTTTATCAACCAACATGGCGGCAGCAATAACGCTTGGACGGGCACAGAGCACACTAACTTCTTTTTCACCATCAATGAAGAAGTATTTGCCGACTCCTTAGACAGATTCAGCCAATTTTTTATCGCCCCAAAATTTGATTTAGATTTAGTCGATAGAGAACGCCAAGCTATTGAATCTGAATTTAGTTTAAAACTGAAAGATGATATCCGTCGAACCTATCAAGTACTCAAAGAGACAGTCAACCCACGGCATCCATTTTCGAAATTTTCCGTGGGTAACTTAGTCACCTTAGGCGGAGAACAGGCACAGGTACGTAGTGAATTACTCGATTTCTATCAAAGCCATTACAGCGCTAACTTAATGACCTTGTGCTTAGTCGCTCCGCTTTCCCTTGATGAATTACAAGATTTAGCCTGTCACTATTTTAGTGGGATCCGAAACTTGAACTTAGTGAAAAACTATCCTCAAGTACCACTATTTTCAGAAAAAGAACTGTTGAGGCAAATCGATATTGTGCCGCTTAAGGAGCAAAAACGCTTAAGCATCAGTTTTAATTTCCCAGGAATTGATCACTACTACAAACGTAAGCCTTTGACTTATATCAGCCATATTTTAGGCAATGAGAGTCATGGCAGTCTGTTGTCGTATCTGAAAGAACAAGGATTAGTGAACAACTTGTCTGCGGGCGGCGGTGTAAATGGTTATAACTTCAAGGATTACAGTATCGGTTTACAGTTAACCGATAAAGGGCTAGGCAATCTCGATGAAATTATCAGCTGCTGTTTTGAGTATATTGAACTTATCAAAACCCAAGGCTTAGATGAATGGCGTTATTTGGAGCGTGCAAACCTGCTCAAAATGGCGTTTCGTTATCAAGAGCAAGTTAAATCACTCGATTTAGCCAGCCATCTCAGTATCAATATGCATCACTATGAAGTCGAAGACTTGGTCTTTGGCGATTATCGGATGGATGGGCTGGATATCCCTGAAACCATTGAGCTACTTGAGCTCATGGTGCCACAGAATATGCGCCTGCAGCTTATCGCCCAGTCGGTTAAAACGGATCGTAAAGCAAACTGGTATCACACGCCGTACAAAGTCCGCCCAATTGCGCCACAGTCCCTCGCTCGTTGGAAAGTGAACAATATTCGCCCTGAATTACAACTACCGGCTGCAAATCCTTTTATTGTCGCCGACTCGATTGCCCGTCCGGATAAGAGCGATGTTGACGTGCCTGTGATAGTTGCTGAATCAACTGGATACCGCATTTGGCATAAGAAAGATGATGAGTTTAATGTGCCAAAGGGTCACATGTATTTATCGCTGGATTCAGAGCAGGCAAGTAAAACGCCAAGGCATGCCGCCCTCACCCGCTTATATGTTGAAATGCTACTCGATTATCTCACCGAGCCAACCTATCAGGCCGAAGTTGCTGGATTAAGCTATAACATTTATCCGCATCAAGGCGGAATTACACTGCATTTATCGGGCTTTACCGGCAATCAAGAAACGTTATTAGCGCTATTAATCCATAAAGCCAGAGAGCGCAATTTTACCGAAGAGCGCTTTGCCCTCATAAAATCTCAGCTTCTGCGCAGTTGGCAGAATCAAACACAGGCTAAACCGATTTCACAATTATTTACTAGCCTGACTGTTACGCTGCAAAAAAGCAGTTATGAACCAGCACGTATGGCTCAAATGTTGGAAGATATTAGCCTAGAAGATTTACATAACCATGTACGCGCCTTCTACGAAAAGATCTATCTTGAAGGGTTAGTCTACGGGGATTGGTTAGTCTCTGAAGCACAAGCTCTCGGCAAACGTTTAGAGCACATTTTATCCTTAGTTTCGACGCCGAGCGCCGAGTCCACCAGAGAATTAGTGAATTTAACAGGCCAAGGCACGTTACTGAGAGAACTCGCAATAGATCATCAAGATAGCGCAATTATTGTGTATTACCAATCTGCCGTGGCAACACCCGAAAAAATGGCGCTATTTAGCTTACTGAATCACACTATGTCGTCCACCTTCTTCCATGAGCTGCGTACTGAAAAACAGTTGGGCTATATGGTAGGCACAGGTTACCTGCCGCTCAATCGTCATCCTGGACTTATTTTCTATATTCAGTCACCCACAACTGGGCCCCTGCATTTATTAGAAGCCATCGACGAGTTTATTGCCGACTTTAATTATGCAGTGATGCAAATCACCAACGAAGAATGGGAAAGCACAAAGGTAGGTCTGATTAATCAAATCATGGAGCACGACGCGAACCTCAAAACTCGCAGTCAACGTTATTGGGTCAGTGTCGGCAATAGAGATTATAAATTTAACCAAAGAGAACTCGTCGTAGACGAAATCACTAAGCTCACCCGCACTGATTTACTCAAATTCATGATGCGTAAAATGCGTACTAAGCACAGCGATCGCTTAGTGTTATTTAGCACAGGTGAACAACACAGAACCCAAGCCGCGCTGATGTCAGACAAAATGATCACGGATCTTAAAGTTTTTAAGCAAACGGCAGAAAAGTTTAATTTCTAAACAAAAAACACTTTTGCTCACACATTTGTGAGCAAAGTTAGGTAAACAAACAGAACCGCTACAAATCAGTCCAACTATAGTCGTATCTTTCAGTGTTGGACGTAATCCTGATGTAAAACATGGCTAGCCCATGTTCTACCACTTCATCACTGAACAATTTTACTGCATCTACATGCTGTTAAAAGGATTTTCTGCAGACTCCACTTTGACAAACCGCTCACTTTCTGGAAAAGTGATGTAACACAATTGTTTCATGGCATCCTCGGATAATAAGAACAAACACTATGCCTAAAGCACTCTTTAAAATCGTCTTGCTCGCTTTTTTTAGCTTGCATGCATTCGAAGACGTAAACGCATCTCCCTTTTCTGATAAATCTCCAATTATTCTCCAATCACAATCTTTTGGTGTCCCAGAAGGACTTTCCCAAAGCACTGTTACGTCTATCGTTCAAGACAATGATGGTTATATATGGATAGGAACATTTAATGGATTAAATCGATTTGATGGGAAAAACTTTAAGCATTTTTATGCTAATGATACCAGAACAGGCCTTCCCAGCTCTTTTATTAGAAGTTTACTTATTGATGATAAAGGCATTTTATATGTTGGAACAGATAGTGGCTTAGTCGTATATGATAAACTTCAAGAATCCTTTTCTCATTATGGCCTGTCGGTAAAAAACTCTCCAGTTTGGAGCCTCAACTCAAGTGATAAGAGTTTAATTGTTGGAACTAACAAAGCAATTATAGATATAAATAGCAAAGAAAAAACATACGAACTTTCAAATAAAGGCCTAAGTGAAATCAAAAAAACGATAAAAGTAGGCGACGATTATTACATAAGAGATTATGCAGGTACGTTATTTAAGCTCACCCAGAATGAATTAAAAGAGATAGCTAAAAAAACAATTGATTTCGAGCAAGAAGATCACTCAACACTACTCATATCATTAAGTGATGGACTATATAAGTATAAGGACAATAAAATAGTAAAAATTGATCCGCGAGTATTTTCTCAACTCACGAAACACAAAAACACTATTTATGGTATCACTAATAAAAATATAGTTAATATTTCTAAAAATAGCATTGTAGGACTTCTAGCCACAGATAGCACAGATAAAACATCTTCATTTTTTGCAACCGAAGATATGTTTATACTAGGAAGTATTGATCAAGGCATCACTATTGTAAAAAAAGTAAATAATTTAGTGCAGAAAACCAACTTAACCACCGATAGCACATGGCATCTTACAAAAAACACTAAAGGCTTTCTGGTTTCATCTGACTCTGAAAAAATAAATCTTTTTGATGAAAATTTAAACCTAATCAAAAGTTTCAGCACTCATACTCAAGGATACAAATACGCAGTTCTAAGTGATGATGGACTTTATTTTGGTACTAATGCAGGGTTATTTTTACAGAAAGATGATTCATCCAGGTTGATTAGCAAAAATATAATATCATCACTCTCTATTAATGAAAATAGTTTAACAATTGCTGCTGGCACACCTGATGGGAAAGTTTTAATCATCAAAAATGGTGAAATTACTAACAGCATTGATACAAAAAAGAATGAACCAATTTTTGACGTAGAGTTAACATCTGACAACCTAATATATATAGCCGGACAAGATGGACTGAAAAAATATAAAAATGGGTTATTAGAAAACTTAAACAATGAAATAACTTACAGCATCGAAAAAAGTGATAATGGCATTTACTTCGGAACATCAACATCACTGATGCTTTATAATGATACCAGTAAAAAAATTTCGAGAATACTTTCTAACAATAAAGAGATCTACGCCATTGTAGATAATGATGGTTTTATAACAGCCTCATCACTAAGTGAAGTCATTATTTTTGAAAAAAACAGTAAAGTATCTTATACCTTAAAAACATCAAATGGGAGTCAATATGAGTACAATGCTCCAAATGGTATTAATATAAACGGTAACACTCTACTTGCGGGGATCAATGGAATTAGTCTAGTATCACCTAAAGATGTTGTAAGCTATGTAAAGAAAAGCAAGGTAAATAAAACAGAAATATCAGATTTCTTAGTATTTAATATAGTTCAAAATCAAGAAAGTAACTATCTAATACAATCAATCGCAGCATCTAATAAAATATCATTGAAATACTCTGACTATCCATTTTCGTTCAACTTTATATCTCCCATGTCAGACGACTCATCAACTAACTACTACTATAGGATGTTTGGCCTTTCTGATATATGGATACCTGCAAATGGAACAAACTCAGCAACATATACAAACTTATCTCCAGGAAATTATACCTTTCAAGTTTATGCGGTTAACTCACTTTCCGGTGAAAAAGCAGCAACAAAAGAGCTTGCTGTCATTATAACACCTCCTTGGTGGTCATCATTTCAAGCAAAATCTATTTATGCTGCAATTGTATTATGTATCTCATATCTAGTAATAAAAACGGTGCTACGTCGTAGAGAAACACAAAGACAGATTGTACTCAGCGAAGAAAGATTAAAACTTTCCCTTTGGGGAAGCGGTGATGAAATGTGGGACTGGGATATAGAAACTGGCAACATTTTTCGCTCCAATATTTGGGGAGCACTTGAATTTCCCCGTGATGGACATCGTTCAGGTAAATCGGATGAAGAGAGTAATATACATCCTATGGATCAAGAACGTGTTCGTGAAGCACTCAATAAGCATTTTTATGGTGAAACAGATCATTTTGAAGCCGCATATAGGGTAAAAGGCAAAGACGACAATTGGGTATGGATCTTAGACCGTGCCAAAATTGTAGAGCGGGATGACAAAGATAATGCCCTGCGAATGACTGGAACGATTAAAAATATTAGTCAGTTTAAACAAAAGGAAGAACAACTAAAACTCTTTGAAAAAGCAATTGAAAACATTTCGGAAGGTATGTTTATCCTCGACAACGAATACCGTTTTGTCGAAGTCAACGAAGCTTGCTGTAAAATTTCATTACGTAACCGAAATGACTTTATTGGCAACTTACTCACATTTGATTTATATCCAGAAACCTTCTCCACCCAAATCAGAACCATGTTAAAACAGCAAGGTCGCTGGGCAAATGAAGTCGAAGCCGCCAGAGGAGATAACAGTCACTTCCATATGGAGCTCACTATCGATGCTATCTATGATGAGTTAGGCGAATTATCACACTATGTTGGTGTTTTTTCTGATATATCAAGACGTAAGCAGCAAGAAGAAGAGCTTAGAAAATTAACTAATAACGATCTCTTAACTGGACTGCCAAATCGCTCCAACTTACAAGTGACCTTAAGTAACCTAGTGAATCGAGAAATAGCTCATGCGCTTATGGTACTTGATCTTGATAATTTTAAACGTATTAATGACTCCTTAGGCCATCAAATTGGGGATGCATTATTAAAGCTCGTTGCTACCCGCATTAAGTCCTTACTTCCTAAAAATACCAGTATTTATCGTCTAGGCGGAGATGAATTCGCCATTGTATTAGACAAGGGTTCAGATATAAGCGCCAGCGCTGCGATTGCTAACCGTATTATTGAGGGATTAAAACCTGCATTTGACGTTAGCAATGAACAGCTAGTCCTAGGATTAAGTATTGGTATAGTGCTGTTCCCAGAAGATGAACAAAGCGAGCAAGCATTACTGAGAAAGGCTGACATTGCTATGTACCATGCTAAGTCTGCGGGAGGTAATTGCTACCAGTTTTATTCTGAGTCCTTGAACCAACATGCAATTAGGCAATTAGAAGTAGAAAATCTTATCCGTGAAGGCTTAAAAGATGATCTATTTGAAGTTTATTATCAACCTAAGGTTGATCTTAAAAGCGGTAAAATTGCAGGTATGGAGGCTTTAGTCAGATTAAATCATCCAGTACATGGCTTGATACCCCCAAATGATTTTATTCCGCTTGCTGAAGAAAACGGCTTAATTGTTGAAATTGGTGAAATAGTCTTACGCAAAGCCTGTTTCGCAGCACAGAAATGGCGTGAACAAGGCATATTCAGCGGCAGAGTCGCCGTCAATTTATCGTCACGTCAATTTGCACTGCCCGATATTCAACAGCGAATAGAGTCAATATTAAGACTCACTAAACTACCTGCATGTCATCTTGAATTAGAAATAACTGAAGGTACCGTCATTAAACAGCCGGAAACGGCTATTATTGTCATGCAGCAACTGGCTAAAATGGGCGTTAGTTTAGCACTCGATGATTTCGGCACTGGATACTCGTCCCTTTCATACTTAAAACGTTTCCCGATTCATACTTTAAAAATTGATAAAGCTTTTGTTGACGATATTGATAAGTCTGATCGCGATCTCAAAATGGTCGATTCTATTATCACTATCGCCCATAACATGGGGCTTTCTGTTGTAGGAGAAGGGGTAGAACAAGCTGCACAATTGAACATTTTACGGGCACTCAACTGTGAAGAAATTCAAGGCTATATTTTTAGTAAGGCCATAAAGGAGACCGAATTTACCTTACTACTCCAAGAAGACATGATAAAGCTAAACACAAAAAGCAACATTACATAATCAATTTACTCTCAACTTGATTGCGACTTACAACATTGGCACAACAAGTGCAATAGCACTATCAGTGTCAATAATAAATCAATATCAACTACCCTGAGAGAGAATTAGAATGATGAAAGGAATCCTTGCCGCCGTTACTTTATTATCTTCAATTAGTTTTGCAGTAAATACTTATGCACTTGAAGATAGCACTAAATTAGAACCAGCAGCTAAGTCAATTACTTCAGAAGAACCTGCAGTTAAACTTGCTCCAGTAGAAGTAACTGGGCATCCATATGTGAAGTTTAAACCTTTTGAAATCGCTGGGCATCCTTAYGTGAAGTTCAAACCTTTTGAAATCGCTGGGCATCCTTACGTGAAGTTCAAACCTTTTGAAATCGCTGGGCATCCTTACGTGAAGTTCAAACCTTTTGAAATCGCTGGGCATCCTTACGTGAAGTTCAAACCTCTCGAAGTCGCAGGACATCCTTACGTTAAATTTATTAACTCTGAAGTTGCATAACATTAATCAGGTTAAGGAGAGTGACTATGTTAAATTCAATCAAAAAAGCACTCGGTTTATCCAAGCCAGCGCGTAAAAAAGTTAAGTTGCCTGAAGGCTTGAATCACCTTGAAGTGATTTCAGCAAAAGGTTGGTGGAACTAATTTAAGTTCTGTAGCCATGAGTCTAACTCATGTACAGTGATAGTTAATTAAGTTAGCGCAGCTTAGAAACAATAAAGGGAGCATTGACTCCCTTTAGTTTTAAGTGAATATAAAAGTACTAACTAATAGTCATGTAGTCATGGAAATTACCTAACAAATTAATAAATTAGCTATTTAATATCCCTTCCTCACGACAACGGATTTTCCTCAAGGCTAAATGACTATGTGTCGTAAAGAGTGGATAAGCCAGAGGCCCGAGCACAAAACCCAGCAGCACCCAATGCTTAACAGTAAAACCTGCGGTAAATGCAGCTAAGCCGAAGTACCAAGCCGAGATTAATGCGATAAACATAACCAGCAAAACCACAAACCACCTCTTTAAAAACAACTAAATAAATCATAAAGGTAGAGAAATTAATTCCTCATCAAAATGCGGATGCTACTCGCGTAATCTTGGTGATTGATGCACATGTTAAATACGTCGTTTTAACAGCAGGATAAAAAGTTCTCCGCACTATGCATAAACGAGCAACACTCATTCATCGCTACGCTCTCAGTACAGAACACGTAACACCGAACTCTCGATAAAGGGCTCGGGTTATACAAGATCCACATCCCCAACATGAACATTTTTTAGGCAAAAATATGCCTTGTGGCAATAAAAAAGCGGCAACAAACTGCCGCTTTTTTGTTCAATTTTGATTGGCTAAGACCTAGATTCACTGAAACTTAGAAAAAGTGCGCGTTTTCTTGCGCCATGGTTTTTAAGCGCTCACAAGGTTCGAATCTGTTACCGAATTGACTTTGATAACCTTCAAGGATCTTCACTAAGTTTGCGGCGCCTAAAGAGTCAATATAATGGAATGGGCCACCGAGGAATGGCGGGAAGCCAATACCGAAAATGGCGCCAATATCGCCATCTCTTGGCGATGCGATAATACCATCATCTAAACAACGCACCGCTTCATTAAGCATTTGTACGACACAACGCTCAGCAACCGCTTTTACATCTTTATTGGTGCCAGGCTTAATACCTAACACGCCATAAACACTCTCATCGACGACTTTCGCTTTCTTGCTAGAGTCTTTTTGGCCGTATTGATAAAAGCCTTTGCCATTTTTGCGGCCTTTACGATCGTCACCTAAAAGCTTGTCGAATGCGGCTGGCGCTTTAAAACGTTCACCCAATTCTTTCTCAAGGATCGGTGAAATTTTTGCGCCCACGTCGATACCCACTTCGTCGAGCAAAGTAATCGGTCCCACAGGGAAGCCAAATTTCACTAAAGCTTTATCCAAATGCTCAACACTTTGGCCTTCGAGTAGTAATTGCGCGGCCTCATTCATATACAGAGCCAGAATACGGTTCACGTAGAAACCCGCACCATCCTGCACCACTATCGGTGTTTTACCTTGCTTACGGGCAAATGCGACAGTAGTCGCAATGGTTTCTGGCGACGTTTTAGCATGGGCAATCACTTCCACCAGCGGCATTTTTTCCACTGGCGAGAAATAATGCAGACCAATCACATTTTCAGGACGCGTCGCCGCCTCGGCGATTTGGCTAATAGGTAAAGATGAGGTGTTTGACGCAAAAATCGTGTGCTCACCACACTCACGCTCAATGTCTTTCACCATTTGATGCTTAAGCGCTAAGTCTTCAAATACCGCTTCCACAACGATGTCGGCATCTTTAACGCCTTTATACTCAGTGGTTGTAGTCATCAGCGCCATTAAGTTGTCACGGGCAGCAGGCGTCATATGGCGGCGCTTTACCCCTTTATCCAACAACTTATAAGCGTAGGCTAATGCATTGCTTAAACCTTTTTCACTGATGTCTTTGACGCGAACAGGGATTTTAGCCTTGGTCGTTGTGACAGATGCGATACCGCCGCCCATTAAACCGCCACCTAAGATCACCGCTTTCTTCACTTTACGCGGCGTAGCACCCTCAGCGCCGGTTTCTTTCTTCATTTCTGTGGTAGCGAAGAAAATACTGCGCAGCGCTTCTGATTCTTTTGATACCACTAATTCGGCAAAGTGACTCGCTTCGACTTCTAGCCCTTTTTGCATCCCCTTCGCAATCCCTTGACGCACGCAGTCAATGATCTTGGCTGGTGCTGGATAATTACCTTGGGTTTTCTTTTCGACTTGTTTAGTCGCTTGATCGAAAATAATGTTACGGCCAAAGCTCGTGCCTTCAAGCACTTGATTAACGAGTGACTTTTTAACAGGTTTCGGTGCACGTTTACCCGCAAGTGCCATTTCGACTGCGGTTTGCAGCAAAATAGTCTGCGGTACAACATCATTCACTAAGCCCATTTTCAAGGCTTGTTTAGGACGGATTTGTTTACCGGTCAGCATCATGTCTAAGGCGGTGGTAATGCCGACTAAACGAGGCAAACGTTGAGTCCCACCGCCGCCAGGTAATAAGCCAAGTTGAACTTCCGGTACGCCGAGCATGGTCTTGCCATCGTCGCTACATACCCTTTGATGACAGGCTAAGGCTAACTCTAAACCACCACCTAAACAGGCACCATGGATTGCCGCAACCACAGGAATTTTTAAGGCTTCTAACTCATTAAAAACCACATGCCCTTGCTGGGATAAGGCTTTGGCATCGCCCGCCGTTTTACAGGCATCGAGCATGGAAATATCCGCGCCCGCGACAAAAGAATCTTTCTTGCCAGAGATCAGCACGAGTCCACGAATATGAGGATCGCTTTTAATCTCAGCCAGAATCTCACTGATTTCAGGGCCAAACTGTGCTTTTAGGGTGTTCATGGTTTCGCCAGGAACATCCATAGTCAAAATGGCAATGCCGTCGTCGCGGCGGGTTAAATTAAAGGTCTTTTCCATGCCGATTACTCCACTTCCACTATCATAGCCACACCCAAACCACCGGCCGCACAGGCCGTCGTTAAGCCAGTTCCACCACCACGGCGCTTAAGCTCACGACACACTTGGGTGATTAAACGGGTTCCCGTTGCCGCAAAAGGATGACCATAAGCGAGCGAGCCACCGAGCACGTTAAACTTGCTCATGTCGATTTCGCCAATCGCGCGGTTGCGGCCGAGTTTTTCTTCGGCAAATTTTTTCGAAGCAAACATCTGCATATTCGCTAATGTCTGCGCCGCAAAGGCTTCGTGCATTTCAATCAGGGTAAGATCTTCTAATTCCATTCCGGCACGTTTTAACGCCAGTGGCGTCGCGTAGGATGGCCCCATCAGCATATCTTGCCACACATCAATGGCGCTAAAGGCGTAACTCTTAATGTAACCAATAGGTTGATAACCTAAGGCTTTGGCTCGACCTTCACTCATCAAGATAATCGCTGAGGCACCATCCGTCAGTGGCGTACTATTGGCCGCCGTCACAGTACCGTGTTGTTTGTCGAATGCAGGGCGCAACTTAGCATATGACTCCAATACTGAGTTTTCGCGGATATTGTTATCACGATCGATAAACTG
This sequence comes from Shewanella sp. SW24, assembly GCF_025653395.1. Taxonomy (NCBI): domain Bacteria; kingdom Pseudomonadati; phylum Pseudomonadota; class Gammaproteobacteria; order Alteromonadales; family Shewanellaceae; genus Shewanella; species Shewanella sp. SW24. The sequence continues at coordinate 48,640 of NZ_JAKKSH010000006.1, read as the reverse complement.
CTTATACGGCGGTATATGCGCGACCATAACTTCGTCACGCAAATGGCCAGAAGCCCAAGTTTCACTCGCTAAGGTGTGTGAGCGGTGCGCTAAGGCATCTTGATCGGCACGGCTAATATTGTAGGTTTTTGCCATCTGCTCGGCGGTTTGTCCCATAGACAAGCCCGTTGAGTACTCTGCCACCGCAGGCGGCACAGGTAATAAATCCTTTAAACCTAAACGACGGAAAATTTGTAATTTTTGCCCAAAACTACGGGCTTTATTCAGATCGACTAACGCATGGGCTAATTTTTTCGATACACCGATAGGCAATACAGAGGAAGAGTCGGCGCCGCCCGCAATACCGATTTCGATATTACCCGTCATGATAGATTCAGCCACGTTTACGGCAGATTGAAAGCTAGTTGCACAGGCGCGAGTGACACTATAGGCATCGGTCGACACATTCATGCCAGTACCGAGTACGATTTCACGGGCAATGTTAGGTGCAGCCGGCATTTGCACGACTTGTCCATACACTAATTGCTCAATCAGCTTAGGATCGAGTTCAGAGCGCGCCAATAATTCATTGACCACCATTTTGCCCATATCGAGCGCCGATACACCGTGGAATGCCGTGGCTTGCTTTGCAAAGGGCGTTCTTAAACCCGCTACAATGGCGATACGTTCACCCTTGGCGTTCGTAACCTGTTGTCTATCACTCATTTGTCACCCTCTTTATGTGCGCAATCGCTGAGAGATTTCAGGCGGCGCTAGCTATTTCCGTGTTTGACCCATTGTTTTACGGCGAAAAACGCCCAATAACAGGTCTGACCATTAAAGTGTGATCTGATTCTAACTTCTTGTCAGCAAGTTTTAAACACCTGTTTGTTTTTTTAACACTAGCCAAACCCTAAGGGAATTCTTTACCATAGCTGTTGTCTATAGCCCACACACGTATTTTCAACATAATAAAACGAGTAGCATCATGCCTTTGAGTCGCTTCCACGCATTACGCACTTACCTAAATAAGGTTGTTTTAGGGCAGCCAGTATTGACCGAAAATCTGCTCATTGCCTTAATTGCCAATGGCCACTTATTAGTTGAAGGACCTCCGGGACTGGCAAAGACCCGTGCCGTGAAAGCCTTATGTGACGGGGTTGAGGGCGATTTTCACCGCATTCAATTTACCCCAGATCTGCTGCCCGCCGACTTAACTGGCACAGATATCTATCGCTCGCAAACTGGCACCTTCGAATTTGAAGCCGGACCGATTTTCCACAATTTAATCCTGGCGGACGAAATTAACCGCGCCCCAGCCAAAGTACAATCGGCCTTATTAGAAGCCATGGCCGAAGGTCAAGTCACAGTTGGTAAGCACAGCTATAAGCTACCGCCGCTGTTTTTAGTGATGGCCACCCAAAATCCATTAGAGAACGAAGGCACTTACCCGCTGCCCGAAGCACAGCTTGACCGTTTTCTGATGCACTTAAACCTTGATTACCCGAGCGGCGAGACTGAAATCGAAATTCTGCGTCAATCCCGCAAAGAAGCGCTGACCCACGAATTGCCAACCACTGAGCCGATTGCACAAGCAGATGTGTTTGCCGCCCGTGACGAAGCCATGGAAATCTATCTCGCCGAACCGCTCGAAAAGTACATAGTCGAAATCGTGATGGCGACCCGTGAGCCTTTACGTTACAGCGAAGACTTAGCTAAGTGGCTTGAGTACGGCGTCAGCCCGCGCGCAACTATTTCATTAGAACGCTGCGCCCGCGCCCGTGCTTGGCTGCACGAGCGAGACTTTGTTTCACCAGAAGACATTCAAGCCGTCGCACCGAACGTGTTAAGACACAGATTGCTACTTAGCTACCAAGCACAGGCCGAAGGTGTCAGCCGCGATCACGTGATCAACCACATCTTAAGTCAAGTTGCAGTACCTTAACGGTGAAGATAAAGGTGAAATAAGATGAGTGACACAGCGCGACTCTCAGCCTCAGTCAATGGCTTGCCGCTTTTTGCCGATGGCTTGCATTTAACCGAGCAAGAGCTGCTGGCGTGCCAAAATATCGCCCGTGCTATGCCTGAGCGTTATAGCCGTGCCCGCGCTAATTTAGCGGGCCATCGCAGCAGCTTAATCAAAGGCCGCGGTATGGAGTTTGCCGAGGTGCGCCACTACCAACAGGGCGACGATGTGCGCACCATTGATTGGCGCGTTACCGCTCGTACAGGCACAACTCACACTAAGTTATTTGTCGAAGAACGTGAGCGCCCTATTTTATTGTTAATCGACTTGAGCCAAAGCCTCTATTTTGGTTCGAGTTTATTGCTGCAATCGGTGCAAGCAGGACACCTTGCGACCACCTTAGGTTGGAATGCGATTAACCATGGCGATCGGCTCGGCGCCTTGATCGCATGCGAGTCTGAGCATTTAGAGCTCAAACCCCGCAGCCGTCGTCAGGGCATATTGCAATTGATCTCAGGCCTGCGCCGTGTGCACGAAAATCAGCTCAATCATGTTGGCACTGGCCAGCGCGATCCTGACCATATCCTGCGTGCCTGTCAGCGATTACAACGTATCGCCAAACCCGGCTCCTTAGTTTGGATAGTGACAGATGGCAGCCATTTTAGTCCCCAATGTATCGCGCCTCTCACCGAGCTTAAGCGTCATTGCGATGTGGGTGCCTATCTTATTACCGATCCTCTGCGTCAAGGTACACTGCCGTTACCACACAACTTTAATTTGCCGGTACGGGATGGGAATGAGAACTTAGTGCTTACCCGCCACAGTTATCAGGCTTGGCTCGACATTCAGTTGCGTCAACAAAACAACTTTATCGCCATGATGCAGCAACTGCGCGTACGTACCCAGCTCATAGATGCGGGTGCTCCCCTAGCCCATCAATTGGAATTATTGCGTTAACTATGGATCCAGCAACAGTGAATTCAGAAATAGCAAATCCACAGGCAACAGTACCTATGCCTTCTACGGCGCCAAACCCAGCCCTTGCACAACTGCAGGATATTATTCATCCCGAACCGATCGGCGCTTGGCCTTGGGCAATCGGTTATTGGCTGGTTTTAGCTCTTGTGATTGCCCTCATCACACTCTTAGTTATCTGGCTAAGAAAACGCGCCCGTGACTTCGCACCGAAAAAAGCCGCTAAACAGTTACTCAATCAGCTCGATAGACAAGCGACTTCCTATGCCTCTGACGTCAACAGCCTATTAAAGCGCACCGCCATGAGTTACCTCAGCAGAGAAGCAATAGCCTCGTTAGATGGTGAAGCTTGGGCGGCTTGGTTAGACAGCTATTTACCCGCGCCAAAACGCCAACGTATTGGCGCCTTGTTGGCCAAACGCCATCAGGCTTCGCCATTGACCTTAGCTGAAGCCAATGATTTGCATCAACTGGCGCAGGCTTGGTTGGCATCGAAAGCAAAACTGAGTGCGCCTGAGCCGACTCTTGTTTTAGCTAAGGGCTACGTTCAAGCTAGTGGCGACGCTCAAGCTAAAAGCCAAGCGCCAATCCAGCCAGCTGACACCAAACAACCGGAGGCACAATGTTAACAATTGCATGGCCTTGGCTATTGATATTACTGCCTTTACCTTTGATTTTTTGGCGCCAACACACAGTACAAGTGGATGGTGGCCGGCTGCAATTACCCGGAATAAGCCAAACAGGTAAACAAAGCTTAGCGGCCAACACGCGCCAGAGTCGCAAACGCTACTGGCTGATGTGGTGCCTGTTAGTGCTCGCTATTGCTCGTCCGCAATGGCTTGGTGAACCTATCGAACTGCCAAGCCAAGGCCGCGATTTGATGATGGCGGTGGATTTATCTGGCAGTATGCAGATTGAAGACATGGTGGTGAATGGCAAAACCGTTGACCGTTTCACTTTAATTCAGCACGTCGTCAGTGACTTTATCGAGCGCCGCAAGGGTGATCGTATCGGCTTGATCCTCTTTGCCGATCACGCCTATTTACAGGCGCCGCTGACCCAAGATAGACGTTCAGTGGCGCAATTTTTAAAAGAAGCACAAATTGGCTTAGTCGGTAAGCAAACCGCCATAGGTGAAGCTATCGCTCTAGCGGTAAAACGCTTCGATAAAATGGACGAGAGTAATAGAGTGTTGATTTTATTGACCGACGGTTCTAACAACGCGGGCAATATCGAACCAGAGCAAGCAGCGCAAATTGCCGCGAATCGTAAAGTTACCATTTATACGGTTGGTGTGGGCGCAGATGTAATGGAGCGCCGCACACTCTTTGGCCGCGAGCGGGTTAATCCTTCGATGGATCTGGATGAAAACCAACTTAAGCATATCGCCGACGTCACCCACGGCCGTTATTTTCGCGCCCGTAACAGCCAAGAGCTAGACCAGATTTACCAAGAAATCGATAAACTCGAACCTGTGAGTCGCGACCAGTTAAGCTATCGTCCGCAGGCAGATCTGTTCTATTGGCCGCTGGCACTGGCATTACTGACGAGTCTGTGGATTGCCTTAGGTCAATTACCACTCTTTGCAGCGCGCCGCGTTAAACCCTCTGTCGCAACCACTTCACAGGGGAACATCAAATAATGAGCCTACATTTTATTCGTCCCGAATGGCTACTCGCCCTAGTGCCGCTAGCCTTAGCCTTGTTGAGTTTATGGCGGCAACACGAGAGCCACAGCGCTTGGAATCGTTATATTGCGCCGCACTTAGCCAAGATATTGGTCACCCAAGGCAATAAGAAATCCCGCCGTCCGTTGCATTTATTAGCCTTAACTTGGTTGATTGCGACCTTGGCACTCGCCGGACCTGCCGTTAATAAACAATCCTTACCTGTGTTTGCCGCCGAGCAAGGCCGCGTACTGGTGATGGACATGTCCGTATCTATGTTCGCCACCGATCTTGCGCCGAATCGGTTAACCCAAGCCAAATTTAGGGCAACGGATCTCCTGCGTAATCTTAAAGAAGGTGAAACAGGTTTAGTCGCCTTTGCCGGCGATGCCTTTACTATCAGCCCATTAACCCGTGATACCGGCACATTACTCAATTTACTGCCGACCTTAAGTCCTGAGATCATGCCCGTTCGTGGCTCAAACTTAGCGGCAGGCTTGACCCAAGCCAAAACGCTACTGGCTCAAGGTGGGCATATTCGCGGTGATATTATCCTGATGACAGATGGCATAACTGCTGCCCAGTTTGATGAGGCTAACTCGGCATTAAGTGGCACCCAATATCGCCTCGCTGTCGTCGCTTTTGGCACCAGCCAAGGCGCGCCAATCCGTCTACCCGATGGACAATTACAACGCGACAGCAGCAACGAAGTCGTTGTGGCCAGCACTGATTTCGCTCTGCTACAAAAACTGGCCGTGAATAACAAAGGCGTTCTGATCCAGAATCGCACCGACGGTAATGATCTCGCCCAATTACAGCAATGGTTAAGCGATGCTGGCGATGCGAAAGCCACAGATCTTGATGGTGAAACTTGGCAGGATCTCGGTCCTTACCTCGCCTTATTATTACTGCTACCCGCCCTTTTCAGCTTTAGACAAGGAATCGTGGCCAGTGTTGGATTTGTCACTCTTGCTGGCAGCTTACTGCTCGCGGCTGTGCCTCAGCCAGCCCATGCCAGTGTGTGGGACAATGCCTGGGACAATGTGTGGAAAACAACAGATCAACAAGCGATGCAGGCCTATCAATCCCAAGATTACGCAAACGCCGCTAAGCAGTTTGAGTCGCCCCAATGGCGTGGCAGCGCCCAATACAAAGCCGGTGATTTTGCGCAAGCACTAAAAACCTTCGAGCAAGATAGCTCAGCCCAAGGCCTCTACAATCAAGGCAATGCGTTGATGCAACTCGGTAAACCCGATAAGGCCAAGGAGCGCTATCAAGCCGCGCTTGAGAAACAAGCTGATTTCCCTGCGGCGAAGGCCAACCTTGAACTTGCTGAAAAGTTATTGCAGGAACAGCAACAACAGCAAGGTAAAAACGAGCAACAGGATAAGAACCAAGATCAACAAGGCGATCAGCAGTCCGGTGATCCCAAATCAGGTGTTCAACAGTCTGGCGACCAACAATCCGGTGACCAAAAATCGCAGGATAAACAGCAATCTGACCAAGATAGCGCTCAGAAAGATAAGCAAGATCAAGCGGGACAAAAGTCTCAGGATCAACAGGACGATGCCGACGCGGATCAAAGCCCTGAACAGCAAAAAACGGATGAGCAACAGTCTGAGCAAGATAAGCAAAATGGCAATGCTCAGGACAAGCAGAATGAAGCTCAGCAGGAAAATGAGCCGGTAGACAATTCACCTGTAGAAAATGAAGCTAAGATGCAAGCGCAGGCTAAAGCCGATGCTGAAGAGCAAAAGTCAGCAGAACAGGAAAAGCAAAGCGTTGCCGCCAAAGAAGCTCCAGAGCAAAATACGCGAGATAAACAAGAGGCTGCTATGAGTGAATCGGTCGAGGCACCGCCAACCAATAGCGAGCCACTGCCCGCAGAAATGCAGCGAGCACTGAGGGGCGTGAGTGAAGACCCGCAAGTGTTACTGCGCAACAAGATGCAGTTGGAATATCAAAAACGCCGTCAAAATGGCCAAATATCAAAGGATAACGAACAGTGGTGACGAGACAATTTTTTATCCTGCTACTCCTTGCCATCGGAGTGGCCCATCCCGCCTTTGCACTTAGCAAAATTGAGGCCTCGGTCGATCGCAACCCTGTGATGGAGGGCGAATACTTTGTGCTCAACATCAGTGTCGATGACGAAGTCGATACCGGTAAGCTAGACACGTCCGCCCTACTGAAAGATTTTATTGTCGGCCGTACTAGCGTGAGTCGCAGCACGCAAATCATGAACTTCGATGCAGTCAAAGAAACCCGCTGGCAAGTACTGCTCGCGCCAAAACAACAAGGCCAGTTAACCATTCCAGCCTTTAGTATTGACGGCGTCAGCTCATCACCTATTCCACTCAAAGTGGTCGAAACCGGTAGCCAGCCCGCGCAAATGAACAATCTGTTCATTGACGCCAAAGTCTCGACCGACGAAGCCTATGTTGGGCAGCTCATTACCTACAAGGTGAAACTCTATCTGGCGGTAGAATTACAAAGGGGCGTATTGAGTGCACCTGTGATAGAAGGCGCACAGATCAAACAAATCGGTGAAGATAGGGATGGTTCAGAGATAGTCGATGGCCGACGTTACCGCGTGATTGAGCGCACCTATGGCATCATTCCCGATTTGCCCGGCCAAGTGAATATCAAAGGTGCAACCTTTGCTGGCGATGTGCTGGTAGAATCCCAACGCCGCGGCGGCATGTTTGGCTTTAATGAAAGCCGCCCAATGCAAGCAGGCGCTCCCTCACTGACAGTTCAAGTGAATCCCGCACCAACAAGCTTCCAAGGCCAATGGCTGGTTGCCGATTTAGTAGCGCTAAAAGAAAACTTCCCTGAGGATATTAAAAAGTTTACCGTCGGTAGCCCTATCACCCGCACTATTACGCTGTTGGCTTCCAATGCCGATGAAAATAGTCTGCCTGATATAGTGCAAACTCTGCCCGATGAACTCAAGTCATACCCAGAAAAACCCCAGCGGCAGACCTTTGTGCGCGATGCACAAATTGTTTCGCAGTACAGTATTACTTCGGCAATCGTTCCCAGCAAAGCGGGCACCTTTACCTTGCCCGAAATCAAAGTGCCTTGGTGGAATCCGCGCCTTAAACGTCAAGAAACTGCAACGCTGCCCGCACGTACCATAATCGTTGAAGGTGGTGCTGTCAGTGATACGCCAGCTCAACCAACATGGGAAACCAACTCAGCGGCCGATAAGGGCTGGTCTTGGCTAACCACGGTTTTTGCTACGCTATGGCTGGTCACTCTAGTCGCTTGGATTATCACCTTAGTCGCTTGGCGCCGCGCTTTAAAAAAACCATCGACCGCCCCGACAGCAATTAACTCTTCAATCAGTTCAGCACAATCAGTGACTGCCTCCGGCTTGAAAGGATTAGAGCAAGCCTGCGCCAGTGGCGATGTGAGCCGAATTATGTTGCAATTGCAGCGATATTTCAGTGAGTTACAGCAAACGCCTATGACATTAGATAAGATTGCTGAGCAGTCACCACAACTAGCAGCAGCGATACAGCAACTGCAAATCAAAGCCTACAGTGCGAAGGCCGATAAGAGCCACCATACTGACAGTGCTAATACGAGCAGTGCGAATTCTAACAATAAAAATAGCCACTTAAGCGCCGAATGTACCGCTTTACTTAACGCGGTTAAGGCCTGTGAGCATAAACATTCAAACCCAAAATCAGCGCCATTAAGCCCACTGAATCCTAAATAAATGATGGGGTTAATAACAAAGAAGCGAGTGCTACCATGCTAAATATTCCGCCAAAAAGCCCAAAGATAAAAAATGTTTGCTAACTGGCGCAAGAAATCCGTCGAGCCCGCGGTCTCTTCTGACATGCTAAGCAAACAACGACGATACAACAGCCTAGTCAAGGCGCTACATGCAGACATTTTCCGCTACGCCTATTGGTTATGCGGCGATAAGCACGTGGCTGAAGACATTACCCAAGAAACCTTCTTGCGGGCGTGGCGCTCTTTGGATTCCCTCAAGGATGATAAAGCGGCGAAAGCTTGGCTGATCACGATTCTTAGGCGTGAAAATGCGCGACGTTTCGAGCGTAAACAGTTCGATTATTCCGACGTTGAGCAAGATACATTGGAAGACAATATCTCCAATAGCAGTGAAGAGCAGACCGAGCAATATCTGATCCGTCGACAAATTGGCAAGCTAGATATCGAATACCGCGAACCACTCTTACTCCAGCTCATTGGTGGCTTTAGCGGCGATGAAATCGCCGAGCTGATGGAGCTCAATCGCAACACCGTAATGACGCGTTTATTTCGGGCGAGGAGCCAATTGAAAGAATTACTTGAGAAGAATGATGTGAGAGGTCAATCCAATGGATGAGCTTAAATTTAGACGTCAAGCTTATGAAGATCCTCATAATCAGGATGTTGACTTTCTGGCGCAGATCAATGCCAAGCCAGAAAACCAAGCCCTAATCAATGAGCTTAAAAACCTTGATGCCAAACTGAGCAATGCATTGAAAGTGGATGTGGCTGAGGATCTCGCCGACAAACTCATTTTGCGGCAGCAGTTACAACAGCACCATAAACAGCGCCGGCAAACGTTTTTTTTAGTGGCCATGGCAGCCTCGGTCGCGTTTGTGGTAGGCATCAGCTTCAGCCTATTACGCTTAGGGCCTATTGATTTGGCTGAACATGCACTGGTCCATGTCTACCATGAAGATATTGCCTTGCATGTCGATCAAAATGTCAATTTTAGTCAAGTCAATGCCCAGCTTGCGTCGATAAAAGACTTTGGCAATGCCAAATTTACCCAACAACCGGGCAAAGTGTATTACACCTCTTATTGCGATTTTCAAGGGGTAAAAAGCCTGCACTTAGTACTTCAGGGCGAACAAAGTAAGGTGACGCTTTTTATCGTGCCACTCGAGAAACGTATGGTGTTGGATAAAACCTTCGCCGACGGTAAATATCAAGGAATGGGCTTTGAAACGCCCGATGCATTTATTTTGCTCATAGGTGAGGATCAAGCTGACCTTAGCTATATAAAAGACGAAATCAAGAATATATTTATTTAAGACATTGTTATAAATGATATTTAAAAATCAACCTCCGATATTTTCATGTTATCTGAGGTTAGATTTCAATCACACTTACATCTGCTAATGGGCGCACGTTCAAACATCTGGTAGCATGCTTGCCACTTTTAATAATAAAAAGATGGGAAAAGGCAAGATGACGATTGAAACCCCGATTTTAATCACATTTGTTGGTTACTTAGTATTGATGATGGGCATAGGTTTTTGGGCTTACCGTGCTACCGATACTGTTGATGATTATATTTTAGGTGGCCGCAAAATGGGCCCCGCAGTGACCGCACTCAGCGTGGGTGCATCTGACATGTCAGGTTGGCTGTTACTGGGATTACCCGGCGCAGTTTACTTAAGCGGCTTAGGTGCAGCCTGGATTGGCGTAGGATTAATTATTGGTGCTTGGCTAAACTGGTTATTTGTTGCCAAACGACTGCGCATTTATACCCAACTCGCCGATAACGCCCTCACTTTACCGGATTTTTTCGAGAAACGTTTCCACGATACCCAAGGCTATCTCAAGCTCGTTTCCGCAATCACTATTCTGGTGTTTTTTACTTTCTATGCCTCCTCAGGCATGGTCGGTGGCGCGATTTTGTTTGAGAAAGTCTTTGGGCTTGATTACACCGCAGCCCTAGTGATTGGCTCGGCCATCATAGTCGGTTACACCTTTATTGGCGGTTTCTTTGCCGTGTGTTGGACTGACTTTTTCCAAGGCAGTTTAATGCTCATCGCCCTATTGATTGTCCCTTTCGCCGTTTTCGCTCACCCCGAAAGCCATGCAGGTATTGAAACGATTGATCCCGCAATGTTGGCATTGGTCAATGACAAAACCACTGCCATCGGCATGTTATCTTTGCTCGCATGGGGCCTAGGTTATTTTGGTCAGCCACATATTTTGTCGCGTTTTATGGCGATAGGCAGTGCCGATGCCCTGCCCTTGTCACGCCGTATAGCCATGAGCTGGATGGTGTTATCTCTCATTGGCGCGTTAGCCACAGGTATCGCAGGCTCGCTCTATTTCGCCAAAGAGCCATTAGCCAATTCTGAAACGGTATTTATCCATTTAGCTCAAGCGGCGTTTAACCCATGGATTGGTGGGCTATTAATCGCCGCTATTTTATCGGCAATCATGAGTACTATCGACTCACAACTCTTAGTCTGCTCAAGTGTCATCACCGAAGATTTCTACCGTAAATGGTTGCGCCCAAAGGCCGATGATCGCGAGCTAATGATGGTAGGTCGTTTAGGCGTGCTCGCTATCGCTGTGATTGCAGGTGTGATAGCACTCAATCCTGAAAGTAGCGTACTTAGCCTAGTGAGTTATGCTTGGGCAGGCTTTGGTGCGGCCTTTGGTCCCGTAGTCTTGTTATCCCTGTTTTGGAAGCAATATAGCCGTAATGGCGCTATCGCCACTATTATTGTCGGTGCATTAACCGTGGTGATTTGGAAGCAACTCACTGGTGGCATTTTTGAAGTATATGAAATCCTTCCTGGGTTTATATTCGCGACTATTGCGGGTATTTTAGTCAGTAAATTCTCTGCTCCAAGTGAAAAAGTAACAATAGAGTTCGAACAATTTAAGTCTGCACTCTAATCTAGATATGCTTCCATATGTTAAAAAGCGCACAAGTGTGCGCTTTTTACATTTTGTATCCTTTTAAATACCCTACACACCATTACAAACCGTTAACTTCAATTGAAACCCATAGCAGCACCCAAAGCCCTTCATATCAAGCATCTGGCCAGACCATTCAAGCATACTAAAGTATCACTCTTGTTTTAAAGACTTTCAATTAACTGAAAATTAACATTTTTCACTTCTGGTCGGACTTGTTGAGGGTACATTGAATCCATAAGATGCCGGAGACTAATAAATGGATTTAAATACTTTCGGCGGACTAGGACCGAATAAAAATCCAATACTTATAAAAAATAGAGAGAATAATAATGAAAACATTCAACAAGACACTCATTGCCGTTTCTGTCGCATTAGCAAGCACACAAACCTTAGCTTCAGGTTTTCAACTAAACAGCCAATCAGCAACTGGTATGGGCCGTGCATTTGCGGGTGATGCGGTTATTGCCGATAACGCTTCTGTGTTATCACGTAACCCTGCTGCTATGGCATTATTCGATAAAGATGCGATCTCCTTCGGCTTAACTTATGCCGATATTACTGTTGATGTTAAAGATGTTAACTTTGCCGGTGGTGCCGTTGACTTAGGCAGCATCGATGACGCGGGTAGCTCTAAAATTATCCCTAATATTTTCTACATCCACCCCATCGACGATAAGTTCGCCGTAGGTTTTGCCGCTTTCTCTAACTTTGGTACCGGTACCGATGCCAGCTCACTTTCAAAGAGTTTGCCAGCAGGCTCACCAGCACCTTATGATCTGCTTGGCGAAACAGAAGTAACAACGGTTAACTTTAACACCAGCCTTTCATACCGTATTAATGACATGTTCAGTATCGGTGCTGGTATTGATGCCATTTACGGTGAAGGTCGTTTAACCCGTAACATGGGTACTACGCCTTTAGTTGACGTCGACGCTGATGGCTGGGCCTTCGGTGGTATCCTTGGTGCCACGATTGAATTAGATAAAGATAACCGTTTCGGTATCAGTTACCGCTTCAGCCCAACAGTGAATGTTAAAGGTGATATCAACACGATCAGCACTAAAGATCTATCTGCCGTTGGTTTAGGTCCAAAAACAGCACTAGCGACAAGCTTTGACAGCTTAGACGTACCCCTTGCGGATATTTTCCAAGTTGCTGGTTTCCATCAGCTCACACCTAAGTTTGCAGTGCACTACACTGCGCAGTACACCCAGTGGAGCAACTTTGAACAAATCACGGCTAAAGATGGCGTAGCCACTATTATTCCAGGTCAAGCGGGTGCAGGTACTCAACTGCAAGCTGGCGACGTTGCTCTGAAAGAATACCAATGGAAAGATTCATGGTTATTCAGCCTAGGTGGTACTTATACTATCAATGAGCAATTTACTGTACGTGCAGGTTATATGCATGACCAAGGCGTTGTGGACGAAATCAGCTCTATTTCATTCCCAGACTCTGACCGTAACTGGTACACAGCGGGTATGAGCTACCACATCAACCCACAAAACACTGTTGACTTTGGTATCGCTTATATTAAAGGTGAAGAAGTTCACCTGATCGAAAACAGCGCAATCGCAGGCCCTGTTAATGCTATTACTGAATCAAGTGGTATGTACTACTCAGTTCAATACAGCTACCAGTTCTAAGATAAATTCCTAACACCAAAAGCCGCATTTTTTGCGGCTTTTTTGTATCTTAAGCATTTATTGCCTAAAGTTAATTCATACTCCTGTAAACGCAGCTACGGCTATGGCTAAAGTCATTGGACTCGGTGGAATTTTCTTTAAAAGTGTCGATCCCGTTGCCTTGGCAACTTGGTACAAAACCCATCTTCAAGTCCCCATTGAAAACTGGGGCGGCGCCGCGTTTTATCACACAGATAAATCAACTCTTGGCTACCATGTTTGGACTCCTTTCGCCCATAGCACGGACTATTTCGCCCCCTCAGATAAAGGGTTTATGTTCAACTTTGTCGTTGACGATCTAGAGCAAGCCCTCGTACAAGTAGAGCAAGGTGGCGGTCAACCGATTGGTGGTATTGAAGATTCAGAATTTGGCCGCTTTGGCTGGTTTATTGACCCTGATGGCAATAAAGTCGAATTATGGCAGCCAAGCGCGATTCCTCCTGAAAAATAAATGCTTTAAACAGATATTTCAAAACTCATCTCTCAACATAATCCCCCCTGCCTTAAGCGGCATCTATTCCGAATAAACCCAGTGCATGACTGAGGTTTATTCGGTATCGTAGACTGAGTTCATCTAATCAAGAGATTCTTTTTATGGAAAAAAGTAACATCCTTCCTGCCCTACTGTTAGGTGGTTTCCTTTGCGCTGGACTTGTTTATGTAGGCCAGACAGCAAGCTCAGCACTATTGCAAATGAAAGCCATGGAACGCACTGTCACGGTAAAGGGCTTAGCGGAAAAAGAAGTTAAAGCCAATGTGGCAATTTGGCCAATCAATTTCACTGAGGTCGATAACAATCTGCCTAAACTCTACGAGACGGTTCAGCAAAAAACCGATCGTGTTGTGGCGTTTTTAAAGGAACAAGGCTTTAGCGACAGCGAAATTACTGTCTCTTTGCCTTCAATTGAAGATCGCCAAGCCCAAGGTTATGTCGATCCCAACGTCAGATACCGTTACTCGGCAAAAGTGAACCTATCGGTTTATACCCCACAAATTGATCTCATGCTGAACACCCGTAAGCAAATGATTAACTTAGTAAAAGAAGGTATAGCGATCGCCAGCCAAGATTATGATAATCGCACTGAGTTTCTGTTTACCGATCTCAACTCAGTCAAACCTATCATGGTGCAAGAAGCGACTCAAAATGCCCGCGAAGTGGCTGAAAAATTTGCTAAGGATTCGGATTCTCGCCTCGGAAAAATTAAAAGTGCGAGTCAAGGCCAGTTCACTATTTCAGACCGCGACAGCAGCACGCCTTACATTAAACAAATTCGCATCGTTTCCACACTAACCTATTATTTAAATGACTAAACTTTAGGTTTAATTTGAAACTCTGAAGCACGAGGAATAAGGCGCTATAGGCCTTATTCCTTATTCCTAAATTAGGTAAAAACACTACATTAAATTTTTCTAATAAATATTGATTGCCTATTGAAAACAACTCCATTAGAATTTTCTCATAAATTACATCTGGGGTGATATAAGTTATGACATCAATTTCTCGTGCTTTTTTCTTACTGCTGGCACTTTCCAGTACTCAAGCTCAGGCTGCCTCAGTCGAAACCATCGAAGTCTTAAATAAACCCTATCCGAATTGGGTCACCTTAGACGCCACTATTGAAGCAGTAAAAGCGGCGACGGTATCGGCGCAAACCTCTGGTCGAATTGTCAAACTCAACTACGATGTTAACGATGTCGTCCCCGAAGGAGCCGCCCTACTGGAAATTACCAGTAAAGAGCAAGGCGCTGAACTGGCAAGCTTTGAGGCTGATCTAGCCAAAGCGAAGGCTTTAAATGTCGAAGCTCAGGCACAATACAAACGTTATAAAGAGCTATTTCCCCAAGGCGCGATTTCTAAGGGCGCGATGGATGAAGCCACCGCCAATGCTAAAGCAACAGAACAAGCCGTCAGTGCAGCACAAGCCCGTGTCATCAAAGCCAACGAATCCTTAAAATACACTGTCGTTTCAGCGCCTTTTAGTGGCATAGTCACTGAGCGTTTTGTCGAACTTGGCGAAACCGTAAGCCCAGGACAAGCACTACTTTCAGGGTTTTCCGCGAGTCAAATGCGCGCCATTACCCAAGTGCCACAGCGTTACATTAACCAACTTAAAAATTCCCCCGAATTTCTCGTCCGTTTAAGTGATGGGCGCGAGTTCACCTCAACCGACCTCACGATTTTCAGTTTCGCCGATCCCGTCAGCCACAGTTATCAAGTGCGAATTAATCTGCCAGAAAATGAAGCCAATCTTCAACCTGGTACTTGGGCAAAAGCTTCCTTTAAAAATGGCGATCGGGAAAAAATCCAACTGCCCGCCTCTGCACTACTCACAATGAACGAACTGAGCAGTGTTTACCTTAAACAAGGCGAAGCCTTTGTGCTGACCCAAGTCCGTGTCACTGAGCCCTTAGATGGCGAGGTAGAAGTGCTTGCGGGCCTTAAGTCAGGTGACAAGGTGGCCGTTGATGCCTACCAAGTGTTGCTCAGCAAGAAGCAATAAATTCCCTAGCGACTTAAGCTTTGTCGAGGTTGTTTTATGAAACATGCTCCAGTACCACAAACCACACTTGGGATTTCCGGACGAATTGCCGCTGCCTTTCAAAATAGCGCCATCACGCCACTATTAGCACTTCTTGGGCTCTTACTTGGCTTATTCGCTATTTTGGTCACGCCAAAAGAAGAAGAGCCACAAATTGATGTCACCTTTGCCGATGTGTTTATCCCTTTTCCCGGCGCGACACCCACGGAAGTTGAAAACTTAGTCACTCTGCCAGCGGAACAAGTGATCTCCGAAATCAAAGGCATAGATACTCTGTACTCGTTCTCCCAACCCGATGGCGCGCTGATCATCGTCATCTTTAAGGTCGGCGTCGGGCGCAATGATGCCATCGTCAGCCTATACAACCAGATTTATTCCAATATGGATAAATTGCCAAGGGGCGCTGGCGTGGGCGATCCGCTAATTAAACCCCGCGGCATCGATGATGTGCCCATTGTCAGTTTGACCTTGTGGTCTAAGGACAGGCAAGTGTCGGCTGAGCAGCTAACCCATGTCGCCCTTGGATTAGAAACCGAAATTAAGCGTATTCCCGGCACTCGCGAAATAGATACCGTTGGCCAGCACGATATGGTGGCCAACATACGTATCGATCCCGCCAAGATGAACAGCTTTAATCTGACCTACGATAAGTTAAGACAAAGCCTGAATGACAATAATATGGTCTCTATGCCTGCATCCTTAGTGCAAGGCAATCAAGAGATTAAAGTTCAGGCTGGGCAGTTTTTACAATCCATCGACGATCTCAAGCAATTAGTCGTCAGTGTCTATCAAGATAAACAAGGCAAGAATATTCCGATTTATTTGGCGGATATTGCCGAAATCAGCTTAAAAAGTGATATCCCTAAACAGAGCGTTTGGCACGCAGATAAAACCGACATTTATCCCGCCGTTACAATCGCAATTGGTAAACAAGCAGGCCAAAATGCCGTCGATATCGCCGACAGTGTGATTGAGCGGATTGCTAAAGTCGACAATGTGTTGATCCCGGCAAATGTCGAAGTCACAGTGTCACGTAACTATGGCGAAACCGCGGCGGATAAATCTAATACCCTTATTTTAAAACTGATTTTTGCCACCAGCGCCGTAGTCGTGCTGGTCTTTTTAACCATGGGCGCACGCGAATCCTTAGTCGTGGGCGTGGCCATTATTATCACGCTAGCGATCACCCTTTTCGCCTCTTGGGCGTGGGGATTTACCTTAAACCGCGTGTCCTTGTTCGCCTTGATTTTCTCCATCGGCATCTTGGTCGACGATGCCATAGTCGTAGTAGAAAACATCCACCGGCATATGGCACTCGGCAAAAAGTCTTTTAGTGAGCTTATCCCTGTGGCGGTCGATGAAGTCGGTGGCCCAACGATTCTGGCGACATTTACTGTTATCGCAGCCTTGCTGCCGATGGCTTTTGTATCGGGCTTAATGGGGCCTTACATGAGCCCGATCCCCATCAACGCCAGTATGGGCATGTTAATTTCCCTCGTTGTGGCATTTGTGGTCACTCCTTGGCTCAGTCGTAAACTGCTGAAACATAATGACCAACACGATACTGCCCAAGCCTCGCACGAGGATGAAGCTGAAACTAAGATGGTGCGCCTCTTTACTCACTTAATTGGTCCTTTCCTGCTGGGTAAAAATGCCCGTAAGGCAAGAGTGGGACTGGCTGCCGGCGTATTTGTGTTAATCGGCATCGCCGTCGCGCTCCCTGTCGGTCAGCTCGTGGTGCTTAAAATGCTGCCCTTCGATAATAAGTCCGAGTTTCAAGTGATGGTGGATATGCCAGAAGGCACTCCCGTAGAGCAAACACAAAGAGTATTGCAGGATTTGAGTCGCTACCTAACAACCGTCCCTGAGGTCGAGCATCTGCAATTGTATGCGGGCACTAACGCGCCAATGAACTTTAACGGCTTAGTGCGCCACTATTTCCTGCGTCACAGCCAAGAGCTTGGCGACATCCAAGTGAACCTAGTGGATAAGAAACACCGCAAGCGCGACAGCCACAGCATAGCGATATCGGTGCGAGACGAACTGCAGCAAATTGGCGAGCAATATCAAGCCAATATCAAAGTGGTTGAAGTGCCACCAGGGCCGCCAGTGTGGTCGCCGCTAGTTGCAGAAGTGTATGGCCCAAGTCCCGCTATTCGCGAGCAAGCCGCATATGAGATGCAGGCGCTGTTCCATGAAACCAAAGATGTGGTCGATATCGATATTTTCTTGCCCGCCGCCCAGCAAAAATGGCAAGTGATGATCGACCGCAGTAAAGCCAGCCTGATGGCCGTGCCCTACAGCAATATTGTCGACTTGATTGCCACCTCAGTTGGCGGCAAAGATGTGAGCTATTTACATCAAGCCCAGCAAAAACAACCGATACCGATCCGCCTGCAATTAAACGAAGGCGCGAAAGTCGATTTAGAGCAAGTGCTGAATATGAAGTTACTGAGCCAAACGGGGCAATCTGTGCCTGTCTCTGAGCTGGTGACCATCAAACGCGGCAAAATCGATGCACCAATTATCCATAAGAATATGATCCCTATGATCATGGTCGTCGCCGATATGTCGGGACCACTGGACAGCCCGCTCTACGGCATGTTCGATATGGCGGGCAAAATCGATGGCGCCGATGGCTTAGGTTTTGATCAGCATTATATTCACCAACCCACAGGGTTAGACTCAGTCGCCGTGCTCTGGGATGGCGAATGGAAAATCACCTACGAAACCTTTAGAGACATGGGTATCGCCTATGCAGTCGGTATGATTGCGATTTATTTATTGGTGGTCGCGCAGTTTAGATCGTATCTGGTGCCGCTTATCATCATGGCGCCAATTCCACTGACTGTGATTGGCGTAATGCCTGGGCATGCCCTGCTCGGAGCGCAATTCACCGCGACGTCCATGATAGGCATGATAGCGCTGGCGGGGATTATTGTGCGTAACTCGATATTATTGGTCGATTTTATTAATCAAGAAACCGCATCCGGTGTGCCCTTTGAGCGGGCAGTGATCCACTCTGGCGCCGTGCGAGCTAAACCTATCATGCTGACTGCATTTGCAGCCATGATAGGGGCATTGTTTATTCTTGATGATCCGATTTTCAATGGCTTAGCGATCAGTCTGATCTTTGGTATTTTTATCTCGACCATACTGACCTTAGTTGTCATCCCTGTGCTGTACTACACGGCCATGAAAAACCGTATGAATACTGTTCAGATACAAACACAAACACAAACACAAAACTAACCACAACAAAGGCCATCACCAAGATGGCTTCAAGGAGTAAGGTATGTCATTAGAACGCAGTATTATGGCTTTTGCTGGATTGATGGTGTTACTGTCACTGGTGTTAACCGCCTATGTGCACCACAACTTTCTGTGGTTAACCGCATTTGTTGGCGCTAACCTATTCCAAAGTGCTTTTACCGGTTTTTGTCCTGCCGCCATGGTTTTACGCAAATTGGGTGTAAAATCAGAGGCTGAAATTGCTAAACAAAGCTAAGCCACATACAGTCACTACTTAAGAGTTAAGATAAGAGTTAAGAGTTAGGTGAGCAAGTACACGCTTGGCTAATACAAGCGTGCCGAAAAGCCGTCAAGGAGAGATAAAGTGACCCACAACCTCGAAACCCGTGGCCAAAGTCTAATGCGCTTAGCCCAATTAAGCTTGCAAGCACTAGTACTCATGCCACTGCTGCTAATGCCCATGATAGCCAGCGCCGCCGACCAAGACCCTGTAATCGCATTAGATAAAATTGCTGCAGGTGCTATGGTGCTCGATGTCAGAACGCCCGAAGAATTTGCCGAAGGTCATCTAGCCAATGCGGTAAATATTCCCTTTGAGCAAGTGGCAGAGGAGTTTGCTAAGCGCGGCATCGCCAAAGATGCCCCTGTTATCTTGTATTGCCGCAGTGGTCGACGTAGCAGTATCGCAACCGAAGACTTAGTCGCTGCTGGATACACTCAAACCTATAATGGTGGCGGTTACTCCACCTTAGTTGAAGCGCAAAAAACGCCCGCTAAGTAATTAACAACCATCAAATTGGCTCTAGTGTGGGGAAGTAAGGATAAATCACTTAAGTAATGTCACCTCGCTAGGTTTAACGGCTAAAAGCGCCCTAGGGCGCTTTTTTATTGTCTAAATGAATAAGCTTACTTTAAGCAATAGCCTATCAATCAACATTGCTTTATATAAAAAGCTTTTATCCACCCCAACATTAGACGTCTGAGATGGCGGGCGAATAACGAGATATTGAAGTGTCTTATTAGCGTAAATCGATCCAGATAAAAATTAATAATCGTTTTCGCTGCTACACAAGTAACATAAATGATCCGATGTATGGCAAAAAATTAACTATCTAACATGTTCAAAACGTAGATGACCTTCATTAACGCCAGTCTCACTAAAACCATTGGAAATCAAAACCCTTTTTGATGCTTCATTTTCCGCTGAAGTATGAGCAATAATGTTCTTTGTTTTTTCAAAAGAGTAAGCATGGGAAACGAGTGTATTAACGATTTCTGTAGCATAGCCACGACGCTGCCACTCAGGTAGCACTGAATAACCTATTTCAACCATCCCATGACTATCTGGAGGTCCAAAATAACCACCAGAGCCAACTAGTGTTCTCTCTCCTGAAACAGGATTAATATCAACTGCATACCAGCCATACCAACCTTGGGCTGCTTCACCGCCATTTTCATAGCAAGCAAGGAAAAACGCCATTGCATCACAATCATATTCGCCACAAGGCCAAGCATTTGAAACAATTGCATTTAATTTTTCAGCAAGTAACTGTGGTGTTTCAAGCTCTATATGAAGATGATCAGCTGAAGAAGATATCAATACGATCCGCTTAGATGTTATATTTTTTATAATTTTTATTTACTCCAATTTAGGATTTATAGTGCACAGCCTTAAATTCGTGCACTCACTCGCTTAAACCATGCCACAAGAAAAACAACTTACCTCATGAATTAATTTAATTTACCACCCATCCAAGAGATACGCTATTAGGCAAAATGCTTATATGTTAAATTTTGTGAAAATGCGAAAGATTCACACTTATGTATGCAGATTATTAGAAGTAAAGCGTCACACTGATGGGCGTTATAATTATTTAAATGAATATATTTTTTAGACTGTTCTAACGATGAAAAATAAATAAGATTATTTAAAATTTTTAATTGAAAGTTTATCGACATAATTAGCCTCATAAACATAATTGAAGCATGTTAGAGTTCGCAGTGGTAGCTCAGATCCTGTACCGCTATTTTGGATGATGTAACACTCAGCATTTTCCTTTATCACACATATTGCATGCTTCCACTTCTCGTTTTGCCGCTCACATTCCCCTTCAAAAACACTTCAACAAATTAGCTCGAATGGCTTAGCCGTCGTCAATCAATTGGCAACTGCCACCCTATTGACAGTCTTTTGCAACAATTTCGCATAATCAATCACTTGAGAAAATCTTATCATTATGATGAAAACTTAAAGTTTGTTTTTTTTATTTTTAATCACAAAAAAATATATATATAAATTTCAATGAATTGCTAACAGCAAAATCAATCAAAAACCCGTATATGGAGTCGTAAATTCGTATTCACTTATTCACGTTTATCACATAAAAAAACAAATATTTTAATAAAATTTGGTTACAACTCGTTACAAGTTGAATTTATATGCACTATAAATGCCTATTAAATCTAAACACTTACCAACCGCCATACCGTTAACAAATTATTTACAAACACTGTGGTCGCAGATAAATTCACTAACCGAGTAGCATCTGAGTCGTAGTTATTCTTATGAAACATAAAATAATAATGATTAACACTAAATTGACCATGGAAGAAGAACATGACAATCAACAGAACCACTAAAATAGCGTTAAGCCTTTCAAGCTTAGCTATTGCGATCTCAGCCGGTGTACAAGCAGCACCACAAGCCCCAGGTTTTGCCGCAGCATTACAAGCACAAACCTCCCCACTGCCAAAGCGTTACATTGTGAAGTTTAAAAACACTGATGCCGCTGCCATCATGTCAACCAATAGTGTGCAATCTACGAGTAATCTGCAGTCACTCAATGACGCGACAACAGATACGCTACCAACCACAATGAATTATCAGCCACAAATGGCTGAAATCAGTGCCCAACATACCGCATTAAATAAAGTACAAGCGAAGGAAATGAAGCGTATCGGCCGCAGTAACAGCTACTCGGTGAAACTCGATGCCAAAGGGATCAATGCCTTAAAAACCCGTGCTGATGTGGAATATGTCGAAGAAGATATGCCACGCCGCTTTCTAAGTGAAAGTACGCCTTGGGGCCAAACTTTTGTAGGAGCAACCCAGCTAAGCGACAGCCAAGCGGGCAACCGCACTATTTGTATTATCGACTCAGGCTACGACCGTAGTCACAGCGACTTAGGTGGCAACAATGTCACAGGGACCAATAACTCAGGCACGGGTAACTGGTTTGAGCCGGGCAATAATAACGCCCACGGTACGCACGTTGCGGGGACGATTGCGGCGATTGCCAACAATGATGGCGTGATCGGCGTTATGCCAAATCAAAATGCCAATATTCATGTGATCAAAGTGTTTAATGAATCTGGCTGGGGCTACTCTTCATCCTTAGTCGCTGCCGTAGACACTTGTGTCACCAACGGCGCCAATGTTGTCACTATGAGTTTAGGTGGTTCAGGTTCTAGCACCACTGAGCGTAACGCTCTGGCCGCCCACTATAATAATGGTGTTCTCCTGATTGCTGCTGCGGGTAACGATGGGAATAGCACTCACAGCTACCCAGCATCCTACGATGGCGTCATGTCTGTCGCCTCTGTGGATAACCATAAAGACCACTCAGCATTCTCCCAATACACTAACCAAGTGGAAATATCTGGCCCTGGTGAAGCCGTTCTATCGACTGTTACCCGTGGCGAAGGCCGTTTAGCCGATATCACTATCGGCAGTCAGTCTTACTTTGACTCAGGTGTCGTGCCGCACAATCGCCTGATATCCTCTGGTGGCAGCTATGTCCCCGCACCATTTAACGGTACCAGCACTGCAACTTTGGCAGAATGTACCATTAGCGGCACAAGCTTCAACTGCGGCAACATGACCAATAAGATTTGTTTAGTGGAACGTGTTGGTAATCAAGGCACTAGCTACCCTGAAATTAACGCAGCTAAAGCCTGTAAGAATGCGGGTGCCAGTGCGACGATTGTTTACAGTAACGCGGCATTACCCGGCTTACAAAACCCCTTCCTTGTCGATGCTAACAACGAAATCAATATGGTTTCTGTATCTGTTGATCGTGCAACAGGTTTAGCATTGCGCAATCAACTGGGCGCCACAGTCACTGTCAGCAACCAAGGCAATAAAGATTACGAGTACTACAACGGTACATCAATGGCGACACCGCATGTGTCAGGTGTTGCGACCTTAGTGTGGAGCTACCACCCAGAATGTAGTGCGGCGCAAGTCCGTAACGCATTGAAAATGACCGCCGAAGATCTTGGTACTGCGGGTCGTGACAACTACTATGGCTATGGTTTAGTTAATGCAGTTGCAGCAAAAGCATTCCTAGACGCATCTTGTACTGGTCCAACGGGTCCTGTCGATCCAACCGAACCGGGCGATAGTGTTCTCGTGAACGGTGTGGCGAAAACAGGTTTAGCAGGCGCAACAGGTGAAGAATTACATTTTTCATTTGAAGTTCCAGCAGGTGCAACTAACCTAGGCTTTGTGATGAACGGTGGCACAGGTGATGCGGACTTGTATGTGCAATATGGCGCAGCGCCAACCACCACTAATTACGATTGCCGTCCGTATAAAAGTGGCAATAGTGAGTCTTGTCCAATCACCAACGTACAATCAGGCACTTACTATGCCATGGTAAAAGGCGATTCGGCTTTCACTGGTGTGTCGTTAACGGCGAACTACACAGCGTCTAATGGCGGCGGTACGCCAACGAGCTATACCAATACTGATAACTATAATATTCCTGATAACAAAGCGGCGGGGATCACCAGCCCAATCACGGTTACTCGCACAGGTGATTCAGGTACTGTGACTGCAGTCGTGAACATAGTCCACCCTTACATTGGTGACTTAAAAGTGCAGCTGATCAGCCCTTCAGGAAAAACGGTCACCCTGCATAACAACACAGGTCTTGGTGCAGACAATATCAACAAGAGCTATACCGCAGATATGACAGGTGCGAATTCGAACGGCGTATGGAAGTTAAAAGCCGTAGACAGTGGCCGTGGTGATGCTGGTTATATCGATAGCTGGGAACTGAGCTTCAAATAAATCAAAATCGATACTCTTACTGATACTTAAAAGTGATAAACGGAAAGAGCCTGCAATTGCAGGCTCTTTTTTTACAAAACATGTTATTCAATATCTTTGAGAATTTCAGGCTCAATCAACACGCTGGTTTCATTATCCGATAACCAAATTTGGCCTTCACTAATCGAAACTTGCAATGCCATATTACGCCCAACAAAGGCTTCCATCGCCGTGACGGACTCTTCGGCAATATTCCACACTTTTAAATTCTGATAACGCTCTAACGCCTGCTGATTCTGTTTCCACCAAATCGGTACACTGCGGCCACCATAGGTAAAGAGCTGCACGACTTTGGCACGGCCGCTGGCCTTTCGCAGCCATTTTTCATCGGCCTGACCAAACTCAACCCACAACTCAATTTCACCGGATAGGGTTTTGTCCCATAGCTCTGGCTCGTCATCGACGCACAGACCTTTACTAAAACTTAAGGTTTCGCTGGCATTCACAATAAACGCGAGTAAACGCACCATCATGCGGCCATCGGTTTCGGAAGGATGCTGTGCAAGCGTCAATTGATGGTCTTGGTAATAATTCCGATCCATATCGGCTATCTGTAAATTGACTTTAAACACGGTCGCCTTGAGGGCCATAGTCATCCTAAATGCAGAGTGAAATCCTGAAACAGCAAAACCCTAAAATAAGGCTGCCGAGTCTACCTGAGACTCGGCATTAGCTCAAACGAACAATAGGGTACGCCCATGAAATCGAACAAAACGTGCAATCGAACAGAAGGTTAAATCGAACCCAAGACTGAATCGGTAAGAAATTAAATCGCTCCGGGTCGCAGATGTTTAGCCATGGGGAAATGGGCTTTCAACAAGCTGATTTTTTGCGTATCCGCTACCAGTAGCATGCGCGTACCCAACTCATACTGTTGACTCAATTCACTGAAAGCGGGTAAAAAACCACGATCTGCGTCGCGGCGAACAAGTTCAGCGAGTTCGACGCTCAAATCCCCTTGGCTGTATATCCAATCGAGGCGCTGTAATAATGGCATGGCGGCGAGCGGCAATAAGTCCACAGACGTTGCATCATCCAACAAAAGGATTTCGCCGCGGCTGACTAAGTTATTAAACGCATTATGGTAATGCTCGGTGGTACGACTATCAAAACGGTCGCCATTGGTATCGAAAAAACGCTCCCAAAATAAGCGGCGTTTCGAGGTTGAATCGAGCTTATCTTGTACTTCGACGCGTCTATCGGCGACAAAATCGAATAACGGTTTGAGTGACTGCGGTAGGCTAGATTCTAAACGCGAGCGAATCGTGCGTGCAAATACCGGTGCTGCGCCCGCAGTGCTGATCGCGACCACTAAACGACCTCGATCCACAATAGAAGGAGTGATAAAGCGGCAAAAGGCGGGATTATCAACAGCATTAACCCAGATACCACGCGCGGTAGCTAAGGTCGCTAACTCTGCATTAAGACTGTCGTTTGCCGTAGCTAAATACACCAAATCATAATTTTGAATGTCGGCATGGACGACTTCACGCTGGGATAACAAAATACGGCCAGCATCTGCATAACGTTGCACTTCTGGGTTCACCTCTGGCGCTACCACGTGGATATTGGCTTCGGTACGTGTCAGCAGTGCTAACTTACGGCTAGCCACATCGCCCGCGCCCACCAGTAGAACATTCAAATTAACCGTATCGACAAACAAGGGAAAATATTGCATTAGATGAGATCCTGAACGCTTAGTCCTGCACCACTAGCAGTTGACGCTGTACCCAGCCCTTATAGCCACCAATCATAGAGGCAACGTGGGTGTAACCCATAAGTTGCAGATTATGGGCAGCCAAGGCGGAACGCGCACCACCCGCGCAGTAGAGTAATATGGGTGTATTTTTATCGGGGAAACGCGCTTCGATATCACGCTCTAAAATACCCCGGCTTAAATGTTTCGCTTGGGGTAAATGATCTTGCAGCCACTCACGATCCTCACGCACATCAACAAGGTGCCAGCAGTCATCGGCCTGATAAGCTTCGATTGTCACTTCGGTGATATTAGGCAGAATAGCATCAACAAGGGCGGAAAATGCATTGGGATGCTGCATCACTAACTCCTAGATAAGATATTGAATGACATGATGAATGTCAGCTTATCAGCAAAGTGTAATCTTCTCATCCTGCAGACGCAATCTTTCAGCCTCACCGCAAAGCTGAGAAAGTTGCCAGTGAAAGACTAGTTGTGGCTCTCGCTGCGCTCTGAGCTACATTGCCAGCAAAGCTCAAAACTGCCTTCATTAGTCTCATGGCATTGCACACACTGCCATTGCGGACTTTCAACATCCAACGCATTCAATTGAACTTGTGCCGACGCGTATTGGGACTCACCTACCCATAACTCGACGTTTTGCATCCCAGTAGGGAGTTCACCAATGCCGCCTAATAACGCTTCACCTCTGAGTTCAACATGAATGCCACAGGCCTCCAATAAACCTTTCCATGTATGGGCCTGCAATAAATTACCACCAGCAACTAACACTTTACGTTCTTCCATGCGACATCCTACGGCTACAACTCTCTAGAATATGGGTTGCCGACATCCTACTGCTAAATAGCCGAGGCTGTCGAGCGCTGATTTTTACATCAGTTGTTAAATAAATTAACATTCACTTTTTACAGCATAACTGACTATAACTTTGTGAGTTTGCTAGCAGAATGTCAGATACGCCTCAAAATCGATGCAAAAAAAAGCCACCTCGTCGGTGGCTTTTTAACTCCAAATTAACCTTTAAGGCATCATAGGAGGTTGGTCTGCGCCTTCTTTCTCAATCTCAACTGGCATCATGTGTTCACGATTGATACCCAGTTTAACGGCCAAGAAGCTCGCCACATAGATAGAGGAATAAGTACCCACAAAAATCCCCAACAGCAATGCAGTCGCAAAGCCATGGATCATAGTGCCGCCCTTAAGGAACAAGGCCACAACAGTCACCAAAGTCGTGCCCGTTGTAATAATGGTACGGCTCATAGTTTGAGTGATTGAAATGTTAACTATTTCTTCAGGATCGCTCTTACGCAGCTTAAGGAAGTTCTCACGGATACGGTCAAATACCACAATAGTATCGTTAAGTGAGTAACCCACCACAGTCAACAAGCCCGCCAATACGGTCAAGTCAAATTCCAATTGAAATAACGAAAACACCCCTAATGTCACGATGACATCGTGCGCCAGTGCCGCTACAGAACCAAACGCTAAGCGCCATTCGAAACGAAACGACACATAGATCATGATACAAATCAGCGCGACTAATACCGCCAATGCACCTTGCTCTGCCAGTTCTTTACCCACTTGTGGGCCAACAAACTCAACACGCTTCTGCTGCACTTGTGGGTCAACTTTCTGCGCGGCTTCCATGACAGACTTAACCTGCACATCGCTCTTAACGCCTTCTTTCACCTGTAAACGTACAAGTACGTCACGGCTAGAACCGAAGTTTTGCACGATCGCACCTTCGGAATCTGGCGTCGTCAGTTGCACACGCAGTGCATTCAAATCAACCGGCTGAGTAAACTCCATTTCAACAACAGTACCGCCAGTGAAATCAAGACCCCAGTTAACGCCATTAGTTGCGAGTGATACCAGCGAGCCCAGCACTAACACTGCCGACATAATGCTAATAGGCAGTGCATGGCGGAGGAAGTTTACTGTATGTTTTAAGGATAAAACTTCAATCATTGTCACTTCCCCTTAGATAGACAGAGTCTTCACGCGCTTACCACCCCAAATCGCGTTAACGATTGAGCGAGTACCCACGATGGCGGTAAACATAGAAGTCGCAATACCTATCATTAAGGTCACAGCGAAGCCTTTAATCGCACCAGTACCTACGGCAAACAAAATGAGCGCAGTGATGAAGGTGGTGATGTTCGCATCAGCGATAGTTGAGAAAGCATTACCATAACCTTCATGGATTGCCTGCTGTACGCTACGTCCCGCACGAAGCTCTTCACGAATACGCTCATAAATCAGCACGTTGCCGTCAACCGCCATACCGACCGTCAACACCATACCGGCAATACCGGGTAGGGTTAACACAGCGCCAGGGATCATAGACATAACGCCTACAACCATGACTAAGTTTGCGGTTAAAGCCAGGTTAGCAATAAGCCCAAAGCTACGGTAGTAAACCAACATAAAAAGTAAGACAACTGCCATACCCCATACCATGGCTTGTACACCGCTTTGAATGTTTTCAGCACCTAAGCTTGGACCAATGGTACGTTCTTCAACAATTGATACAGGAGCAATCAAGGCACCCGCACGCAGTAATAGCGCAAGGTTTTGTGCTTCACCATGACTTAAGCCAGTGATCACAAAGTTACGGCCTAAACGGGCTTGAATGGTCGCGACAGAAATCACTTCTTGGATTTTCTGCATCTTAACGCTGCCATCGGCATTGCGATCACCACTGTCTTTATATTCGATGAACAAAGTCGCCATAGGCTTGCCTATGTTGTCTTTGGTCACGTCAGAGAAAATGGTCCCGCCTTTAGCATCGAGGTTGATACTGACCTGAGGACGACTGTACTGGTCAAAGCTAGGTTGTGCACCAGTGATATGGTCACCCGTCAACATCACTTCTTTCTTCAATATCACAGTGCCACCTTCGCGGCGCTGATACACTTCAGAACCTGCAGGTACACGACCTGATTGGGCAGCATTCGGATCGGCTTTGTCATCCACCATGTGGAATTCAATTGATGCGGTTGCACCTAAGATTTCCTTAGCGCGAGCCGTATCTTGCACACCTGGCAGCTCAACGATAATGCGCTCAGCACCTTGGCGTTGTACCACAGGCTC
This sequence comes from Shewanella sp. SW24, assembly GCF_025653395.1. Classification (NCBI taxonomy): domain Bacteria; kingdom Pseudomonadati; phylum Pseudomonadota; class Gammaproteobacteria; order Alteromonadales; family Shewanellaceae; genus Shewanella; species Shewanella sp. SW24. Next base: position 19,961 of record NZ_JAKKSH010000006.1, on the reverse strand, counting down.
AGCCACACCTAACTCGTTAACACGGTTACGAATGGTAGTAATGTTTTGTTGCAGTGCTTCTTCTTTAATCTGCTTTAGATAAGCTTCACTCATTACAGCTTGCAGCGCGAAATCTTCGCCACGGCTAGCGTCGGTGAACACCATATCTTTATTGCGAGTCTTAAGAAAACGCTCGGCAGTCGCTAGGTTTTCAGCATCACGGAACTTGATTTCAATTCCAGTGGCATTAACACGAATACCAGCATAACGAATGGTTTCTTCACGTAATTGTGAACGGAAATCAGCGACTTTAGCTTCTTCCATCTTACGAATCGCTTCGCCCATGTCCACTTCCATGAGGAAATGCACACCACCGCGAAGGTCAAGACCGAGTTTCATTGGGCTACCACCCATGGACTCGAGCCACTTAGGCGTCGCAGGCGCTAAGTTAAGTGCCACAGTAAACTTGTCACCTAAGCTGTCAGCAATCAGTTCTTTCGCCAGTAGCTGTTGATCCGCATTTTGCAAACGGACCAACAACTGACCTTTTTCAAGCTCAGAGCGCTTTACCGCAATGCTCTTACTGGCTAACAGCTCGTTCACACTGGCTTGGGTAGATGCTGTTACTTCAGCACCTCGAGTCGCCACCACTTGCACCGCATGATCTTCACCAAAAAGGTTAGGTACGGCATAGAAACAACCTATGGCGATGACGAGCATCACCATAATGTTTTTCCACATTGGGTATTTATTTAACACGCCTGAGCCCTCTTGGCTTACAACGACTGGATAGAGCCCTTAGGCAATACAGCTGCAATATAGTCTTTTTTGATCGTGATTTGTGTTGTGTCGTTCAAGCTCAGTAACACGTAATCGCTTTCGTCGCTGATTTTTGCAATCTTGCCTAAAATCCCACCACTGGTTAACACTTCATCGCCTTTGCCTAATGAAGACATCAGATTTTTGTGCTCTTTAACGCGTTTTGATTGCGGACGGAAAATCATGAAATAGAAAATCAGGCCGAAAATCGCCAGCATGAAAATCAGTTCCATCGTGCCGCCACCTTGTGGTGCGCCGGCAGCGCTTGCATATGCATTTGAAATAAACATAGTTTTTCTCTTCTTATTAGCAAAAAATCAATCGACTAACTCTGGTACTTCGCGACCTTGACTGGTATAGAAGTCCGCCACAAAGGCGTCTAATGTACCCGTCTCAATCGCACCGCGCAAACCTTCCATTAACATTTGATAGTATCTCAAGTTGTGAATGGTGTTTAAACGCGCACCCAGAATCTCATTACAACGATCTAAGTGGTAAAGATACGCCCGTGAATAATTTTTACAGGTATAACAATCACACTTAGTATCAAGTGGTGACGTGTCATCTCTATGACGCGCATTGCGTATTTTGATCACACCTTCACTCGTAAACAGATGACCGTTGCGGGCATTACGGGTTGGCATCACACAGTCAAACATGTCAACACCACGACGTACACCTTCAACTAAATCTTCTGGTTTACCGACCCCCATCAGATAGCGAGGTTTGTCTGCAGGAATTTGCGGGCAAATATGCTCAAGAATGCGATGCATATCTGCTTTAGGCTCTCCTACGGCCAAACCACCGACGGCATAACCGTCGAAACCAATATCGACTAAGCCTTTTAAGCTTTCGTCGCGTAAATCTTCATACACACCGCCCTGAATAATACCGAAGAGTGAGTTAGGGTTCTCTAAACGGTCAAATTCATCACGCGAACGTCTTGCCCAACGCAAAGACATCTGCATTGACTTGCGCGCTTCATCTTCAGTGGCAGGATACGGGGTACATTCGTCAAAAATCATCACCACATCACTGCCCAATGCATCTTGAATTTGCATTGATTTTTCAGGATCTAAGAAGATTTTTTCACCATTAATGGGCGAACGGAAATGCACACCTTCTTCGGTGATCTTACGGATATCGCCAAGACTAAACACTTGGAAACCGCCCGAGTCAGTTAAAATAGGACGCTGCCAGTTCATAAAGTCATGCAAGTCACCGTGCTTACGCATGATTTCTTCGCCTGGGCGCAACCATAAATGGAAAGTGTTACCGAGCAAAATATCCGCGCCAGTGGCACGGACTTCTTCCGGTGTCATGCCTTTCACTGTGCCGTAGGTTCCTACCGGCATAAAAGCGGGGGTTTCTACTGTGCCACGATCAAAAATTAACCGACCACGGCGCGCACGCCCGTCGGTAGTGTCTAATTCAAATTTCATAATTCACCTCGCCAGATAAACAGTCTGACTACATTTTTAATGGCTAATGCCATTTTGATTAACAATAGAGATGGGGACAGTGTTAAAAGGTTCAATCTTTTAACGAAAAAAATTGCCGCACCATCTCACTTTGGGCGGCTATTTTAAAACAAAATCTTGGTCTAGTGGGCTTTTTTCGTCACAAACATCGCATCGCCATAGCTAAAGAAGCGATATTTTTGCGTGATAGCATGTTGATACGCCGCCATAACATGATCAAAACCGGCAAAAGCACTCACTAACATGATCAAAGTTGATTCAGGTAGATGAAAATTTGTCACCATAGCATCGACCACTTGGAATTCATAACCTGGGTAAATAAAGATATCGGTATCGCCGCTAAAAGCTTTGAGTTCGCCAAGGCTTGCGCGTGCCGCACTTTCTAAGGAGCGCACTGACGTCGTCCCTACGGCCACCACACGTTTACCCGCAGCTTTGGTTTGCGCGATTAAATCAACCACATCCTGCGGCACATTCGCCCACTCGGAATGCATCTTGTGTTCAAGAATGGTATCGACACGCACTGGCTGAAATGTTCCCGCGCCCACATGCAAGGTCACAAACGCGACATTCACGCCCTTGGCTTTTAATGCATCGAGCATGGCATCGTCAAAATGCAAACCCGCCGTTGGCGCGGCAACTGCACCAGGGTTTTGGTTATACACAGTTTGATAGCGCTCTTTGTCGGCATCTTCATCGGGTCTATCGATATAAGGAGGCAAAGGCATGTGCCCTACTGCTTCAAGCACTTCTAAGATGGTTAACTCTGATAACAACTCAAGTTCAAACAAAGTATCGTGGCGGGCGACCATCTTCATTTGATAGCCACCGTCGAGATGGATTAACGAATCCACTTTCGGGGATTTAGAGCTGCGAACATGGGCGAGGATACGCTTATCATCGAGCATACGCTCAACTAAAATTTCTAACTTACCGCCACTGGCCTTTTGACCAAACATGCGCGCGGGGATCACTCGGGTATTGTTGAACACCATTAAATCGCCGGGATTAATCATCCCCAGCAGATCGGTAAACTGCTTGTCGCCTAACGCACCAGAGTTGCCGTCTAAGGTTAACAGACGGGATGCATTACGCTGCGCCATAGGATAACGAGCGATCAGCTCATCGGGGAGATCGAAAGAAAAGTCTGCAACGCGCATATTGGCCTCTAGATAGCTTAGAACGGCGGCTAGTCTATGGTTAGAGGCCAATAAGATCAAGATTACTTATTGCCAGTGTCCACTTCTTGCTCGGGTTCCACTGGATTGATGCCATCTTGGGGCTGATTGTCATCGGCATCGAATTTTAGCCGCGAGCGACTAAAGTCATCCATGCTGAAACGGTGTTGTTCAAAGGGGATTTCTATTAGCACTTTTTTGCGCTTCTGCTGCTCGTCTTTACCAAGCATTTTGGTGAACCAGTTCCACATCATCCATGATCCTAAAAAAGGTTATTGATTTTATTTCACTTTCCCGTATCGATTACTATGTCAACGTTTAAGTCAGCCATAATTATTCACGGCGAATCAAATGTCATTATCAATAAAAAGTGAAAAAATACTGCATTTTTAGCTTCGGCGCTTTCCTAAGCGCGCTTGTGCATGATACCGTGAACCGACGTGGTTAACCAAGCACAAATAATGAACTTTCTTACACACTTACATCTCGCCGACATCAGTAAAACCCACCTTGCTGCCAACGTAGCAGGTAACTATATTCAAGCGCCAATTGCGCAAGCCCCAATGGAGTTACGCCAAGCTTTATGGCTAAACCAAGAGATTAATACCCTCTGCGCCAGCCATGAATTGACGATTGAATTAATGGAAGCTTTCCCTGCGCCCTTAAGAAGCATAGCAGCAGAACTCATGGCGGTGAGTTTCGATCACTATTTAGCTTACTATTGGGAAGAATATCACCACCAACCCTTGGATGAATTCAGCAGCAAGGCCTATGACGCGCTAGATGCTTTCGCCACGCAAGGTGTTGATCCATACCATCCAGAGGCATTATTTACACTCTTGCCCACAATGCGCAGCGCCGATTGGCTAGGCAGCTACACCACCGATAAAGGATTACAACACTCCTTAGCACAAGTGGCCAAACAGCATCCGCAAGCCGCACTGTTTAAAGATGCCCATAAAGTCGTCAATAAAATGCAGATAGAAATCGAAACCGCGTTCCGCACTTTTTATCCGCAGCTGATGGCTTATACCCGTATTTGGAGCCGTAAGACACCTACAGAATATTTGCCCTCCCCCCTCTAAGAATAAGCAAGCATGAGATTATGCTGTGTGCCTGCGTAAATTTTGCTAGTATGGCCGCGCAAAAATGAGGACAAGATGCAGATATTTGATTACCAGCCCCCAGCAGTTCCTTGGCTAGACATACGCTATAAAGATAGAGATCTGATTATAATCAATAAACCTTCGGGATTATTATCTAATCCGGGTCGAGCGGCTCACACCTTCGATTGCGCGTTAACCCGCTTACAAGCCCTTTATCCAGAAACGATTTTAGTGCATAGGCTCGACTGCGCGACCTCGGGCATTATGGTGTTCGCCCGTAATAAAAAAGCGGAGTCGCATTTAAAAACACAGTTTCAAGATAGACAGAGTAAGAAAGTCTATATTGCCGAAGTGATGGGACATGTGCTGCAAGATCAGGGGATTATTGACCTCGCGATAGTGCCAGACACTGAACATCCGCCCTATCAAAAAACGCTACAGGCGGGAGAGACTGGCGGCAAAAGCGCCCTCACTCACTACCGTGTATTAGAGCGCCGAGAAAACAGCACCTTAGTCGAGCTTTCGCCAGAAACAGGCCGCACCCATCAATTGCGTGTGCATATGCTTGCCCTAGGCCATGCGATTTTGGGTGATGAGTTTTATGGTGATGCCGAGGTTATCAAGGCCAAACCGCGTTTATGTTTACATGCACAAAGCTTAAGTTTGACCCATCCCTATTCGGGTAAATCGCTGTTTTTTAGCAGCAAACATCCATTTACTGAATAACTTAAACCACTCGCTACAATTCCATAAAAGCAAAAGGTCGCGACTTAGCTCTTAGCTATCGTGCGACCTTCGTTATTTACGGATTCGACTGTCGTCGTTTAAGCGACGCGTATACCTTGACCAAAATCGACATCAGCCGCTAATTTTTCTGCTTGGAAATAACAGCCCTGCTCATTACAAAATTGTAATTGCTGCGACGATGTAACGATAAAAAATTCACCAAAGAAATTGCCGCCAACATCCTCTAGCTTATGGCCCTCAGGAGTTTGCGTCATATAGACTTCATCTAAACTATGGCAGCCATCGCTAAACCAAGTTTCTAAAAAATATTTATCGTCTTCTTTATAGAGGGTAATTTTGTCACCCAATAAAGGACGCCCATCTAACCAACGACCTATAATTTCACGATTTTGCATATCTGTCTCCCGCCAATGAAGGCGACGGCGTTTTTCAATCCCAGACATCCTGATATCCTTATGCAATACCCAATCACCTAAAGTGAATGTCAGTTGTGGTAGTACATTAAGCATAGAACCCATTTAACTCTTTACTCCCCACAGCAGCAAATTACTTCAAATCGCCCGTCAAATGTAATTTTTTGGTTAATTTAAATTTGCTAAATATTTAAAATATAAAAGATAAATACCTTTGACTAATTAATCGGCAGTGTAGCTCAATCTAAAAATAAAAACGCGATCTTTATCACTATTTACTTATCGCTAAAGTAAAGGCAGCTAAAAGACTTATCTAGCGAGCTGAATAAAAACACCGCGCTGTATAGACGTCGATAAAATGAGAACGGCAGCCAAACAGACCAACTGGCAATGTAAGCAAAAGTCCAATAAATCCCCTCTATATTACTAACTGCCCTCATAACATCCTTGCTAACCGTTATGCGTCAAGTTGAAGAGTTTGTATGGCACTTAGTCACAAGCGCCAATATATTTTCCATTGCCAACGAGTTTCGACTTGATTTTCATTGACTCTTCAGAGATTGTCACTTCAAGCTTAGAAGTGAACGTTTTCCCATTGAAACGCATTTCACCCACTGTTTTAGATGCACCATCAGGGCTAGTGCATGATGTTTCAAACACCATCTTGTTAGCACTGATCCAATTGCTGTTGGTTTGGCATTCTTCGCCTTCATTTTCTTCAGGCTCTAAATCAAATGCAGAGGCGATGTCATTTATGCATTCAGTTTCCGTGTAATCAGGCCTTTTGGCCATGCTCCGCATCATTTTCTCCATTTCAGGAGGTGCGTCTATTTCTACTATTTCGGATTTCCAAGTGGTTTCCCATAAACCCGGTTTGAAGTCATAGTTTTCAGCGTGAAGATGAGTTGATGCCACTATGAGTCCAGTTAACATCACTTTAGTAATTAGGTGGGTCATTTATTATTCCTTTAATTAATGAAAAACAAGTAAGGTTTTAGTGCCTAGCGCCCAAATTTAGCACGCAAAGTCGTGCTGCGGGTTGAGGTCGCAGCCAGCAATTTTGCTGGCTTTAACATTTGTTTTTAGGGGCGACAACCATCTTAATCGTCCGACCCACTATAAACATCTAAACTTAAAACAATTCTACGTTGACCAAGTGCCAGCATGATTTCAGGTGACAAGCTCAAACCATCATTCCAGTTGCCCATAAACAAGCCGCAGAACATGTCAACTTTGTAGCTTTGGTAAAGCTTTTCCCATATCGCTAAGTCACTTGTTAGCTGGGATAAAATTGCTCCAATCTGCGTGTTTAGGTCTTCTGGCTCTCTCTTTTTAGCCTGAAAATGCCAGCTACCCGTTTTGGCAATCCGCACTTTTCCACTGGTTTTGCTGACATCTTCATCACCTTTCTTTTTACTTTTAGTTGCTGTACCACCAAGTAAATTTGATACGTCTTCAGGTATCAAATCATCCCCGAAGATCCGAAGAGTGGCTTGTGAATATTCAAATGCACCCATAAAAGGCCCTAATGCTGAGCTAAAAAGCGCCAATGCAGCGTAGCGTTGGCGTCCATAGCAAAATAAAAACGCACACACTTAACTATTTGTATTAACTAGAAGTTATCAGATTTCTACCGCTTTTCATATACAAGAATCCATCAGAAAGACACGCATCCGCGTTTTCCAGACCAATTATCCTAAAACGGTAACCTGTAAGTGTTTAATTTTAAATATTTTTAGATTTAGATGTTTGAGATAACACGCACGTGTATTGACAGAAAGCACTCACAAACAAGCAATTTAGATACAATTGTATCTCTTCCAGTTTCTACGACTCTTGTTGAAGAGTTAAGCACAAGGGGGCTGTAGCGTTATTTCTACAAATCTAGAACTCAATCCTTTGGTATGAATATGCTCCATATATTGCCCACTTTCGTTTTTTAGTTTGGTTTGATCATATTGATGAACTCGCAACAAAAATAACTCAAGAAATTGTTTTTTTTAAAATTTTTACATAACCCCATAACGTGCGCATTTCATATATCAAATGGACTTATAGGAGCTTGTTACATCTTTTATTGCCAATTTTAATAGGGTTTCTGATATAACCCATAAGTGAATTACCGCACAAATAAGACCAAGTGATATTTCAATATCCCTACAAAACAAAAATAAAGCAGGAAGCGCTATGCATAACATTCATCGTCGTCATTTTCTTAAAGCAGCGGGTGCCGCTACCGCCGGACTCGTCACAGCCAATATTGCCCTCAACGCCTACGCCAGTAGTGTCGCCCCTAAACCACAAACGGGTAAATCCGTTATCGGACTCATAGCACCCAAGATGGACGTGGTTCGAGTTGGCTTTATCGGTGTTGGCGAGCGTGGCTTTAGCCATGTCGAGCAATTCTGTCATTTAGAAGGCGTTGAACTTAAAGCCATTTGTGATACTCACCTAGCGGTGCTGGACAGAGCCGTGGATCATATCGTTAAACAGAATCGGCCAAAACCGGCTGTCTATACAGGTAATGACCTGAGCTATCGCGATCTCTTAAGCCGCGATGATATTGATATTTTGATCATTTCTACTCCATGGGAATGGCATGCACCTATGGCGATAGAGACGATGGAAAGCGGTAAACATGCCTTTGTCGAAGTACCGTTAGCACTCACAGTAGAGGAATGCTGGCAAATTGTGGATACCGCCGAACGCACTCAGAAAAACTGCATGATGATGGAAAACGTCAACTACGGCCGTGAAGAACTTATGGTTCTCAACATGGTACGCCAAGGTGTGTTTGGTGAGCTACTCCACGGCGAAGCCGCTTATATCCACGAGCTACGTTGGCAGATGAAGGAAATAGACCATAAGACGGGCTCATGGCGGACTTATTGGCATACCAAGCGCAACGGTAACTTGTACCCGACCCACGGTTTAGGGCCAGTATCCCAGTATATGAACATCAACCGCGGTGATAGATTTGATTATCTAACCTCGATGAGTTCGCCCGCTCTTGGCCGTGCGCTCTATGCTAAACGTGAATTCCCCGCCGATCATGAGCGTAATCAGCTCAAGTACATCAATGGGGATATCAATACCAGCCTGATTAAGACCGTTAAGGGCCGGACCATCATGGTGCAGCATGACACGACGAGCCCAAGACCTTACAGTCGCCACAATTTGATCCAAGGGACAAATGGTGTGTTTGCCGGCTTCCCGAATCGTATCGCCGTCGAAAATGGTGGCTTTGGTCAAAGTTACCACGAGTGGGATATGGACATGCAAAAGTGGTATGACAAATATGATCACCCTCTTTGGCAACGCATAGGCAAAGAAGCTGAGGTTAACGGCGGCCACGGCGGCATGGATTTTGTGATGTTATGGCGCATGATTTATTGCCTACGCAATGGCGAGGCCTTAGATCAGGATGTGTACGATGGTGCGTCTTGGTCGGTGGTGAATATCTTAAGTGAACATTCAGTCAATGACCGCAGTAATTCAGTCACCTTCCCAGACTTTACCCGCGGCGCGTGGCAAACCGCCAAACCCTTAGGGATTGTAGGCGCTTAAGCAGCGGCTTTCGCCAAACTCATCATTTTGATGGGTTCACCATAAGGATAAGTGCCTCGGCCTTATCCTTTTTCTTTTCTTAAATGAAGCCTAGAGATGCCCGCACCATCAATAGCAAGCAATTAGGGGCAAAAACTCATGATAAGAAACCACCTATAAACGCTAATAGTAGCCAATTTCTTTGATTTTCAAAGAAAAATCACCACTCTGTTGGGCACCAATCACTAACCCTAGACTACAGACTTTGCTTAAATCTATTGCCACTCGGGAAATCGGTTTACCCCGACATTGGGGCAAGAAGTCACTGAAGGGAATTTCTATCCGCTGCCAATTCATGACTCTAGCGCCACTCACACCAAACGTTTGATGGCTTGGCGCGGGCATAGGCGCTTGATAAACCGTGCTTTGGGGTGTGTCGACATCCTTTAAATTCACTTTATAATCTTTAGGTCGGTCGCCATCGAGTTCGACATAGATCCCAGTAAATCCACTGACATCTATAGGGCTAAACTCACAACGCACTGAAGCAAACCCGCCGCCATTTGCCAGCGACACATGGCCACTAAACTCACCATAGCCTAAAGGTGACACCGTCATCTTACTGCGGGACAAACCGCCCATCACAGTGTCATTTATCCCATACCAGGGCTTTGCGGCATTTAGCACTTTAAAATCAAAAAAGATCATAACGACTCCCATAAAAAAAGCAGCCACCTAAGTGACTGCTTCCATAATACTTTTCAATACGAATAACAGCACTCGTTAACTCAGTTTAGCTTTATTCTCAGCGGCTTCACAAGCAGCAGCGGTAAAGATAACGTCAGTAGAGCTGTTCAATGCGGTTTCGGCAGCATCTTGAACCACACCAATAATGAAGCCGACAGCGACCACTTGCATGGCGACATCATTAGAAATACCAAACAAGCTACAAGCCAGTGGGATCAACAGTAATGAACCACCCGCTACACCCGAGGCGCCGCAAGCCGAAATAGCGGCTACAACGCTCAATAACAATGCGGTGAGTAAATCGACTTGAATGCCTAAGGTATGCGCCGCAGCTAAGGTCAATACCGTAATAGTGATCGCCGCGCCGCCCATATTGATGGTGGCACCTAAGGGAATAGAGACTGAGTAAGTGTCTTCATGCAGATTTAATTTTTCACACAGCGCCATATTCACCGGAATATTCGCCGCACTCGAGCGGGTAAAAAATGCCGTCACGCCACTTTCACGCAAACAACGAAATACCAACGGATAGGGATTACGTTTAATCTTCACGTAAACAATTAAAGGATTAACGATTAAGGCAATAATGGCCATCGCACCTAATAACACTGCCAATAACTGCGCATAACCCGCAATTGCGGCAAAACCGGTTTCAGCAAACGTCGCAGCAACTAGACCAAAAATACCAATAGGTGCTAAACGAATAATGAAATGCACCATTTGCGAAATGCCGTGGCTCATGTCAGCAAATACTTGCTTAGTCGAATCGCTAGCATGATGTAAGGCTAAACCTAAACCCACACCCCAAGCAAGAATACCAATATAGTTGCCCGTCATTAACGCATTCACTGGATTATCAACCAGTTTAAATAATAAGGTATTGATCACTTCACCAATACCTTGTGGAGGACTTGTGCCTTCCACACCAGCAACCAAAACTAAAGTCGTGGGGAAAATAGAGCTTAAAATCACAGCAGTTAACGCCGCGGCAAAGGTACCCAATAAATACAGGATCACAATTGGGCGCATATTGGTTTGCGTATTTTTCTTTTGATTGGCAATCGACGATGCTACTAAGATAAATACCAGTATTGGAGCAATCGCTTTTAGTGCTCCAACGAATAAACTGCCTAAGAAGGCGATATCTTTTGCGCTATCGGGTGAAAAACTCGCTAACACCACACCAGCGATAATCCCTAATAAGATTTGTAATACGAGACTGCCATTAGCCAACTTAGCTAATAATGATGATTCTTGTTTCATGGTTTAACCTGTCGTTATTATATTTCGGTTGAGATCCCCAACGCGCACCTTCGGAAATGAGGCCAATAAGGTTTTTATAGGATGTGACTAGACTTGTCTAGTTTTGCGGGGAAATAAGCTAACTAAATTACCCTTGTCCCGCAAAAAGCATACAAAAAACTAACAAGCGCCTTATTGGCGCTGCTTCATGGCTAAATCGGCACCACGCAACATGGCATCAATCAACTCGTGGGCATCGAACTTAGTCAGCGCTTCATTTGCCCCCACTTGGTGGGCCTGACTCACGCTTATTTCGCTGGATAAAGACGTGTGTAAAATGATGTAGGCCTTGGCAGTCAGTGGATTATCACGCACCTCAAATGCCAGTTCGTAACCATCTAGTCCCGGCATCTCGATATCACTCACCAGAATATCTATGGGATGATGCTCTAGTGCCGCTTGTTCCATCATGACTAAGGCTTCTTTACCGTCGGCGGTCACTCGATAAGGGATGTTGATCATATCAAGGGCATCGGATAACTGCTTACGTGCCACCTTAGAATCATCCACTAACAGGATATTCATGGGTTTGAGTTTCTCACGCTGCACATCGGTCAAGATTGCCCGATTTGCCTGTGGGTTATTCGGGAAAATTTTCGACAGCAATAACTCAACATCGAGCAATTGTACTAACTGGTCCTCAAAACGAGTCACGCCAGTCAAGTAAGCATTCTTGCCCAAATTGGCAGAAGGTGCCTCAATATCGCGCCAATTACATTCGATAATCTTATCGATACCACGCACTAAAAAGCCAATGATCATCCGCTGACAGTCAGTGATGATGATGTAGCATTTTTCGCGCTCTTCAGGGGCTATCGGCCGATAGCCAATCGCAGCCGCCATATCGATGATAGGAATCGTATGGCCACGAATCGTTGAAGCGCCAAGAATCGTCGGATGAGATTGGGGAATTTTGCTTAGCTGTGTGTACGGCACCAGCTCACGCACTTTCAACGTGCCTAAGGCAAACACTTGAGTCTGTGATAACCGAAACAGTAGTAATCCCTGTGACTGACTTGCCTTACTTTTCATAATTAGATAAATAACTCACTAAAAACAACCTTCGGATAGCTTAACCTTAACACAGTAAAATTTTGATGACTAAGGTCAAACGAATGAAACTATTATTACCTATTTATTAATAGGTTCGACGCCAATCGCCGACAAATGCTTAGTCTTGTAATGCATACAAGACATCAAAGGCAAATTGATCCCAACCTTCGGCAGTAAAAGCGATATCGCGAATATTACGAACTTGGCTCACCGCATGTAATGGCGCTGCACCATTGACCATCAAGTAATAGGCCATGATAAGACTGGTGCGATCCTTGCCAGAGCGACAATGGATCACTACAGGCAGCTCATCGGCTTCACATTGCTGAATAAAGGCGAGTGCCTTGGGCAACTGAGCGACACAAATCGCCACATCCCCATCTTGGGGCGGCACATTGCGCGAAAAGGGAATACATTCGTAACGTAAATCAAGCTGCTTAAACGCACTCGGCTCGCAGCCCTCGCCCCCATTGACCGACAGAATGGCACCAATGCCGGCCTCTTTGAGCGCTTGTAAATCCCAAGGATCTTTATTAGGGCCACTGCGCCCTGCGACTTTACCTTCAACTAACCAGAATAAGTGTTGCATAAACCTTACCTACGACAAGTGAGATGACAAGGAACGCCAGAGATAAGCTAAGAATAGCTTGTTTCCAACGACTTAAGATTTTTTACCCCAAAATTCAGCATTGGCAGGCGGTAACTGTTTACGTTTTTTTTTACCCATACCTTCAGGCTTGGCGATAGGTTTAGCTTGTTCTAACAGTTCGGCTGGCATTTCATCATCGGCTTCAAAACCGACAATTTGCTCACGCACTAACTTAAGTTTGTTCTTTTTCTCTATCACGCCAAAGTGGTGATAATCCTCATGGGAAATCAAGGTCACGGCCAAGCCTGCTTCACCGGCGCGGCCACTACGGCCAATACGATGCATATAATCTGCAGGGCTTCGTGGTAAATCAAAGTTGATCACCACAGGCAGTTTATCGATATCGATACCTCGGGCGGCAATATCGGTCGCAATTAACACACTGATCTCACCATTTTTAAAGCCATCGAGCACCCGCGTACGCGCACCTTGGGCTTTATCGCCATGGAACACTTCGGCTGTGATCCCACGTTTAGACAGCTTTTGCGCTAAGTGATTACAAGTATTTTTAGCACTCACGAAGATCAACGCCTGTGACCACTGATGTTCTTTAATCAGATGCGCCAATAATGCGGTTTTCATCGGACGATTAACCGTAATCACCCGTTGATGAATCGTGCTTTCTTGCTCACTTTGCAATTGATATTCAAGTGGATTATTAAGCAGTTTTGCCGTTAACTCACGGACTTCTTCAGGGAATGTCGCAGAGAATAATAAGGTTTGTTTCTTGACGGGCAAAGCGTCGAGCACTTGAGCTAATTCTTCAGTAAAACCAAGGCTTAACATGCGGTCAGCTTCATCTAGCACTAAGGCGCTGACACGATTGAGTTTGATGGCATTACTGGACAACAGATCTAACAAACGACCCGGCGTTGCTACTAGGACGTCGGCACCAGAGCGTAGACTCTGCATTTGCGCATTCACCGACACACCGCCAAACGCAGCGACAATTTTTAGCTTGCCATTAAGATGTGAGGCATAGGATAAAAAGCTGTCGGCGACTTGTTGTGCTAATTCACGGGTTGGGACTAAGACCAAACAACGAACATAAACGCCAGTCTTATCGTCTGTTTTTGCTTCAACAAGTTGTTGCAACAGCGGCACGGCAAAGGCTGCCGTTTTACCCGAGCCCGTATTAGCACCGGCTAACACATCGCGCCCCGCAAGCACAGCGGGGATCGTCGCCGCCTGTACTGGTGTGGGCGAAACATACGCTAATTCGGTTAGTCGATTTAGCAGAGGTGCAATAATGCCGAGTTGGGCAAAGCTTGCCGCAGAGGAAGAAGCCTGAGTCATAGAAAGTTTAACTGCTCACCAATATCTTAATAGGCGGCTATTCTAGCTTAAATATCGAGGCAATGCTTGGCAGTTTCCAGCGTTAATAACTGCTGTTTCATCACAAGCCCATAGGCGTAACCCGTTAACTTGCCGTTTTTGCCTATCACTCTATGGCAAGGCACGATAATCGCAATGGGATTGGCACCATTGGCCGCGCCCACGGCGCGCACCGCCTTAGGCCGACCAATTTGCTCGGCAATCTGCCCATAGCTGCAGCTCTGGCCATAATCGACATTGAGCAAAGCTTGCCAAACTTCACGCTGAAATTCAGTGCCTTTAGGTGCGAGCTTTAAATTAAATTCAATCAGTTCACCTGCAAAATAACGCGCGAGCTGCACTTGAGTTTCACTAATATGCGCCTTAGCTTGATTGAGGACATCCTCACTCACCTTAGCAAGCGCAATCTCAGTGCGATCCGAGCCGACAACAGTTAAATGACTCAGCCCATAGGCATTGGCATTTAACTGCAATATTCCGGCAGGACTCATAAAAGTATCTACGGCACAGGGCTGATACGCAGCAATACTCGGCGCTTGGCTCAATTGACGAATCGCATGTTTCATAATTTATCTCTCTATTTATGTCTTCAACTTAGATCGTTTTAGTCGCTATTGATGCCAAAGCTGAAAGGTTAAATAACTGCCCCAAGGCGCGATGTCTTGACTCAGTTGCTGGCACAGCTGCGGGTAGTTGACTGCACCCGCAGCGGCTTCATCCAGCCTATGGGTCTTGCCATACAAGGCCAGCAAATGCTTTTTAACAATCAAATCGGTATGCAAAAACACATTGGGATCGCCCAAACCGCGGAGCTTAGCATACGCGATTGTCCAAGGACCTATGCCCTTAACTCTGAGCCAATCATCGACACTCGCCTCAGGATGATCGTAGATAAACGCCGCGAGCGCATTGAGGGCTAATTTACGAGCGCCGGGCATTTTTAGCTCTGTTAGACTCGCCTCACGAATGGCCTCGGGTGTAGGAAATAAACGATACTCGCAACCATTGAGACTAAAGCGCTCGCCATAGGCTTCAACCAATTGATTAAGTAGCTTAGTCGCCTGCACTACCGTCACTTGCTGACCTAAAATCGCACGGCAGGCCGCCTCAAATAAGGAGCCTGCACCGGGAATGCGTAATCCCGAAAACGGTGTTAATCCTAAACTTGGTAGCGCACTTAAGCCTTGTTCAATCAGCAGCATATCCGCATCGAGATCTAACATGCGCCGCACTTCAGTGACCAGCAATTGCAGCTCATCGACAGGAGAGTCTTCGGTCAACATTATCGCGAGTTTGAAGCGATTTAGCTTAGGCTCATGGATAATGTGCACTGTGCCGCGCATCTTACCTAGGGCAAAACAACGACCATATTCGAACCCATTATCGCCAGCTTTGGCCTCATCTACCACGGTCGCCTCATCACCAACGACATCGCTCGCTTGTGGATGACTCATCTGCGGTGTGAACCATTCCATCCCTGTTACCGCACGTAATCGATAAAACGCCAGCTGTGACGCCCAATCCAATGGTGGCCGATAATACTGATACAAGGTTAATCCATAGTGCGGCACAAATTCACCCATAGTATCAATCTCACCTAATCCTGCTAGTGGCTCAATCATGGACTCCTTTGCCGCTTTGGTTAATGCGCTCTTTCTTAACTGGGTCGGCGTCAATTGCAAGGTTTGCTTAAACGCCTCATTGAAACGGCGAATACTGTTGAAACCCGCCGCCATCGCGACTTGAGTGATGGGTAATTGGGTTTGGTGCAATAATTGTTTAGCAAACAGTAATTGCCGATATAAGGCATATTGTTTTGGCGAAGTGCCAAAGCCTTCGGTAAAGAGCTTATTGAGATAACGACTGCTGATCCCTAATCGGTCAGCCAATTGTGTTACTGTCGAGGCTGGCTCTCCCGATGATTTTCCCGCTAAGGCGCCCGCTTCGATTAAGCTAATGGCCCTCGCTAACGTTGTGCCAGTCCCCTTCCAAGGATTCGATCCCGGCGCACTGTCGGGCCGACAACGCAAACATGGGCGTAATCCCGCCTGCGCGGCTTTCACGGTCGAATCAAAATAACGCACATTTTGCTCTTTTGGCGCGACGGCGGGACATACAGTTCGGCAATAAATGCCCGTCGTTAAGACGCCCACAAAAAACTTACCATCAAACCGTGGATCACGGCTCATCCTCGCCTCACGGCAAATGGACGCAGAAAGTAGCCCCGCACTGGACTCCAGTGAATGCACCGAATCTATTTCATCACGCTTATTTGCACTCTCAGACGCTCTATCTGTACTCATTTTTCATCACGCCCGACAATATTCGCTCACAATTAATTTCTTGTTCATTACTTTACGTAAAACTAGCATGTAGCACTAGCGGAAAACGGAACTCAATCATTTCAATGCTTTTAGAGCATGAAATCCTATATGCTAGAGCCGACTATTTTTTATCTCACCATAGAGTTAATTCATGTTTAAACGATTTGAATCCTGGGTTGAAGCCCTACCCGATGATGAACCCACTAAACCACCCACAGGGGTTTATGCTTTTTGTCGCCACTATACTAAGGGCTACGAACTGCCGCTGATCTTAATGTCAGTGCTGACCGCCATGCTAGCCATGCTTGAAGTGTCACTGTTCGGATTCATGGGCCAATTAGTGGATTGGCTTGTGAAAAAAAATCCCGAAACGTTATTCCAAGACGAAGGCACGACCTTAATGCTGATGGGAGGAATGGTGATAATTGTGATGCCAATATTGGTATTACTGCATGCGCTTATCATGCATCAAACCTTGCTCGGCAATTATCCTATGTCGATCCGCTGGCTTGCACACCGTTATTTGCTAAAACAAAGTGTATCGTTTTATCAAGATGATTTTGCTGGCAGAATCGCCACGAAAGTGATGCAAACATCCTTAGCCGTGCGCGAAACTGTGATGAAATTGCTCGATGTGTTGGTATACATTTTAGTGTATTTCACCTCTATGCTGGTGATGATTGCCAGCGCTGATCTGCGCTTAGTCATACCTATGCTCGTCTGGCTTGCACTGTATGTTGGTCTGCAATGGTACTTTGTGCCTAGACTAAAAAGTGTCTCTACCGAGCAAGCCGATGCGCGCTCCACCATGACAGGCCGTATCGTCGACAGCTATACCAACATCACCACAGTGAAGCTATTCGCCCACACGCAAAAAGAAGCCGAATACGCCAAATCCAGTATGCGGATATTTTTAGACACGGTTTATCGCCAAATGCGCTTAGTGACGGGCATCAGCGTCAGCGTGCAAATCATCAACTATCTGTTGGCCTTTAGTATTGCAGCAGTATCGATAGCCCTATGGACCGATAGCGCAATCACGGTCGGCGCCATCGCCATTGCGGTCAGTTTAGCACTGCGCTTAAACGGCATGTCACAGTGGATAATGTGGGAAATCAGTTCGTTATTCGAAAATATCGGCACGGTTACCGATGGAATGAACACCTTATCGAAAACAACGATCATCCAAGATGAGCCAAACGCCAAGGCGCTGGTCGTCAATCATGGCAAGATTGATTTCAACCAAGTGTGTTTCCATTACGGTGAGCAGACTGGCGTGATTGAAGATCTGAATTTGAATATTAAAGCAGGTGAAAAAGTTGGCTTAGTGGGGCGTTCTGGCGCGGGTAAATCGACCCTAGTGAATCTACTAATGCGATTCTACGATGTTGAAAAAGGTCAGATTAATATCGATGATCAAGACATCAAGATGGTTATGCAAGATTCACTGCGTTCGCAAATTGGCATGGTAACTCAAGATACCTCCCTCTTGCACCGCACCATTCGCGAGAATATTCTTTACGGCAATCCCAGTGCCAGTGAAGAGCAACTTGATCGCGCGATTAAACAAGCTCAAGCCTATGACTTTATTCAGGAACTCAGTGATCCTAACGGTAATCATGGCTTAGATGCCCAAGTGGGTGAACGCGGCGTAAAACTCTCTGGTGGCCAAAGACAGCGTATCGCCATCGCGCGGGTTTTATTGAAAAATGCGCCCATTTTACTGCTTGATGAAGCCACATCTGCACTAGATTCCGAAGTCGAAGCTGCAATTCAAGAAAGTTTGTATGAATTAATGCAAGGCAAGACAGTGATCGCGATTGCCCATCGACTTTCTACTATTGCCGCGATGGACAGGTTAATTGTATTAGATCAAGGCCGAGTCGTTGAGCAAGGCACGCACCATGAACTCATCGCCGCAGGCGGTATTTATGCTCAATTATGGGCCCACCAAACAGGTGGATTCTTAGGTGTAGACTAAGCCAAAGGTAAGATGACGAAAGGCGACACTCAGCAGTGAGTGTCGCCTTTTTTATCTCAAATAAGTTTCCGCCTACTTCTGCCCTCTTCCCACAAAGCTTCACTCTTACACTCGCGCTCATATTCACCGCAGTAATACACGATTCATCTATTACAATGGCGACCGTGAGAACGGCTCACTTCAAATTGCGCTCGTTTAGCGATTGGAAGCATGAGATAAATCGCGATTAACGATTCAACTTATCAGTATTGAAAGTAGCTGCATTCAAAGTGCCAACACACTGAACAATCCAAAAGGTGAGTTTGAGCCATGGATTAGCGCAAAGTTAAGCAGGAAAACACTTAAATAATTCTTATCACACGATTGAACAGAATGACTTCACTACACTAAGTAAGCCTCTCGAAGCATCATTCATTTTTATTTAGGTGGTTTGAATTGGTGGGTAAATTCGGCAAATAACTCGGAACGTATGACTCGTAAATGAATCGGGGAGATCTCGATTTAATATTCAAAATTCAGACACAAAAAAACCACCTTGAGGTGGTTTATTGTCTTTAATCAAAGTTTCGATAAACCTTGATTAAAATTGGTATCCCCTAGGGGATTCGAACCCCTGTTACCGCCGTGAAAGGGCGGTGTCCTAGGCCTCTAGACGAAGGGGACCCGGACTTATGATTTAACTCGTAACCGAGCTTTGTAATACATTCACTTCAGTAGGCTAGGAAGCAAATGCCTTGTTCTTACCAAACAACTCGTTAGTTATTTGCTAGGAACCACTCTCTATAAAATATAGATGGTATCCCCTAGGGGATTCGAACCCCTGTTACCGCCGTGAAAGGGCGGTGTCCTAGGCCTCTAGACGAAGGGGACCCGGACTTATGTTTTAACTCGTAACCGAGCTTTGTAACACATTCACTTCAGTAGGCTAGGAAGCAAATGCCTTGTTCTTACCAAACAACACGTTAGTTATTTGCTAGGAACCACTCTCTATAAAATATAGATGGTATCCCCTAGGGGATTCGAACCCCTGTTACCGCCGTGAAAGGGCGGTGTCCTAGGCCTCTAGACGAAGGGGACCCGGACTTATGATTTAACTCGTAACCGAGTTTTGTAACACATTCACTTCAGTAGGCTAGGAAGCAAATGCCTTGTTCTTACCAAACAACTCGTTAGTTATTTGCTAGGAACCACTCTCTATAAAATATAGATGGTATCCCCTAGGGGATTCGAACCCCTGTTACCGCCGTGAAAGGGCGGTGTCCTAGGCCTCTAGACGAAGGGGACCCGGACTTATGTTTTAA